>JBQCDV010000163.1:0-18515 GCA_051960855.1 Actinomycetales bacterium | reverse complement strand
GCACCGCCGGTGGACACGATGTCGATCTTCTGGCCCTTGATCGTCTCGCTGCCCTGGATGTCGTTGCCCTGCAGCTGAAGGTCGATCTGGTTCGCCTGCCCGCCGCTGACCAGCGTGCCGGCGACGTGGACCGCACTGGCGGAGCGCAGGCCGTTGACGGCGCTCTGGAGCACCTGCTTGGGAACGCGCGTCTCCAGGCCGTTCAGCGTCGGCGTGACGCTCGGCTTCGACCCCGAGCCCGACCCGCCGCCGCATCCCGCCAGGGCCGCCGCACTGATCGCGACGACGACAACCGCACGCCTCATCCAAACTCTCCGCTCCGAGAAAACCGCTCTTGTCTTTGCACTCCCCGAGTGATTCAACAGGTAGTCCTCGAAAAGCGTGACGCGGCCGATGAGTTTCGCCGCATGTGGTCGTCTGTCTCGACGTTCCGTATGCGGCAGCCCGCCGTACCGCTCAGGGAGGCCAAATGACCACATTGCTGGCTATCGGTACACGAAAAGGGTTGTGGCTCGCTCGTAGCGAGGACCGCCGGCAGTGGACGCTCGACGGGCCACACCTGCTCATGCAGGAGGTCGCCGCGGTGGCGATCGACACCCGCACCTCGCGTCCGCGGCTGCTCGCCGCGGGCTTCAGCGAGCACTGGGGACCGACGGTTCTGTCGTCCGACGACCTCGGCGCCTCGTGGCAGGAACCCGAGCGTGCTCCCATCCGCTTCCCGACCGACACCGGCTCCGCCCTGGCCCGGGTGTGGCAGCTGAGACCGGACAGCGCCGACCGCGCGGGCGTCGTCTGGGCCGGCTGCGAGCCGACCTCGCTGTGGCGCAGCGAGGACGGCGGGCGGAGCTTCGCGCTGGTTCGCGGGCTGTGGGATCACCCGCACCGGGCGAAGTGGGCGCCGGGCTACGGCGGCGCGGCGGTGCACACGGTGCTGCCCGACCCCACCTCCGATCGGGTGCTCGTCGCCATGAGCACGGGTGGCGTCTATGTGAGCCCGGACGGAGAGGCCGACTGGAGCCCGTCCAACGTCGGGATCCAGGCACCGTTCCTGCCGGGACCATCCCCGGAGTTCGGTCAGTGCGTGCACAAGGTGGCGGCAGACGCTGGTGGTCCGGGCCGCCTCTACGCGCAGAACCATCCCGGCGTCTACCGGTCCGACGACGGCGGGGCGACCTGGACCTCCATCTCCGAGGGGCTGCCGAGCGACTTCGGCTTCCCGGTGCTCGCCTCGCCACGACACCCGGGAACGGCGTGGGTCGTGCCCCTCGTCGCCGACCGCGAGCGGGTCCCCCCGGGTGGCCGCCTGCGCGTCCACCGCACGCGCGACGCGGGGGAGACGTGGCAGGAGCTCGGTGTCGGCCTGCCCGACGACTGCTGGAACGCCGTGCTGCGCGACGCCGCATGCGTCGACGCCGGTGACCCCACCGGCCTCTATGTCGGCACCCGCGACGGTGTGGTCTACGCGAGCGCCGATGATGGCGACACCTGGCAGGTGCTGGCGGAGCACCTCCCTGACGTCCTGTCGGTGCGGGCGGCCGTGCTGTCATGACGGCGGGTATGGCGGGGGGCATGGCGGGACATATGGCGGGGGGCATGGCGGAGCCGGCTGACGCAGGGGTGGTCGTCGCCCCGAACGCCGCCGTACCGCCCCCTGCGGTCCCGAACGCCGCCGTCGCGGCCCCTGACGTCCCGAACGCCGCCGTCCCGGCCCCCGACGTCCCGAACGCCGCCGTCCCGGCCCCCGTCGTCCTTCGTCTGCCGGCCGTGCTCCGTGAGCTCGTCAGCGGCCACCGGGAGGTGGACGTGCGCGTCGGGAGCCGACAGCGGCAGGAGGGGACGACCGGTGACCTGGTGACGCTGGGGGACGTCCTCGACGAGGTGGACGCGCAGTGGCCCGTCCTGGGGCGGCGGCTTCGGGACGAGACGGGAGCGTTGCGCCGCTACGTCAACGTCTACGTGGACGGCGAAGACGTGCGCGCGGGGGACGGGGTGCGCGAACGGGTCAGGCCCGGGGCCATCGTCGACATCCTGCCGTCGATCGCGGGCGGATAGCTGTCACAGACTCTTCCCCAGCCCCGGTTTGACCATTGCAGGTCGCCCGCTCGAAGCGTAGAATCGAACACATGTTCGAATCGGCATGCGAGGAGCTGACCCAGTGGGTCGAGCGGCTTGCGACGCTGTCGCGCGAGGTGTCCGACGAGGAGCGGGTGTCGCGGCTGCGGTTGCTGGAGGACCTCACGGCGGCGGCGGCCGCAGCTCAGGCGCGGGATGCCGCGGACCTGGACGCTTCTCGCCGGCGGCAGCAGGCTGCGGCAGGGGCGAAGGTGCGACGGGGCGAGGGAGTGGCCGCGGAGGTAGCGCTCGCCCGCCGCGTGTCGCCCCACACCGGAGCACGCCTGCTGGGCTTGGCCAAGGTGCTGACGACCGAGATGCCGCACACGCTCGCCCTGATGACCTCCGGGCAGCTCTCCGAGTGGCGGGCGACGATTCTCGCGCGGGAGACGGCGTGCCTGGAGCTTGCGGATCGGCAGGCGGTCGACGTTGCCCTCTGCTCGGGGGAGGACCCCGTCGCCGCCGGATTGAGCGACCGGGCGTTGGCTGCGGCAGCGAAGAAGCTGGCGCTTCAGCAGGATGCGGCTTCGGTGGTAGCGCGGGCCGCCAAGGCGGAGGGCGAGCGGTGCGTGACGATCCGGCCCGCGCCCGACGCGATGACCTGGGTCAGCGCCCTGCTTCCGGTCGCCGATGGTGTCGCCGTCTACGCCGCGCTGAAGCTGGCGGCCGACACGGCGCGGTCGGCCCCCGGCGGTCAGCCGCGCAGCCGCGGGCAGCTGATGGCGGACACGCTGGTGCAGCGGGTGACTGGGCGGGACCCGCTCGAGCGGCCGGTGGACGTGGATCTGCAGGTCGTGATCTCGGATGCAGCTCTCCTCGCGGGTGGACACGAGCCGGCGTCGGTGGAGCAGATCGGTCCCGTGCCCGCCCCCTGGGTCCGCCGGCTCGTGGAGCGGGTGTGCCGGGATGAGCAGGCGCGCGTGTTCGTGCGTCAGCTCTATGCCGGCCCTCATGGGGGTCTCGTCGGGCTCGCCTCCAAAGCGCGCCTGGCCCCGGCCGGCCTCGCGGAGCTCATCCAGCTGCGGGACCAGCTGTGCCGCACCCCGTGGTGTGGTGCGCCGGTCCGCCACGTCGATCATCTGAAGCCATGGGACACCGGCGGCGCCACGGAGGAGGTCAACCTGCAGGGCCTGTGCGAGCGGTGCAACTACGCACGGCAGGCACCCGGGTGGTCAGCCGACCTGATGACGGAGTCTTCACCGAGGGGCCGGCCGAGATCGGAGCAGGGCAGGCACGTCGTGGACATCGTGACTCCGACTGGTCACCGCTACCCCTCCGTCGCCCCAACCTTGCCGCCTCCTGCGCGGGACGAAGCGATGCCAGAGTGGTTTCGTCCCGTGCCCGATGCTGGGTTTGCGGACGTGGTCGTGGGTGTGCCCGTGGACCTCGACGATGCAGAGGATGGCGCCGAGGCCATCGCCGCTGCTCTTCGCCGACTCCACGCTGCCTAGGTGGGGGGATGCCAGGGTGATCGGATGGCGAGACCCAGCGTCCGGCACGTGGACCCCGGCTTAGACTCCGGCTGTGCCGAATCCTGACCTGAAACCCCGCAGCCGCGACGTCACCGACGGACTCGAGCGAGCCGCAGCGCGCGGCATGCTGCGCGCCGTCGGTATGACAGACGATGACTGGGACAAACCGCAAATCGGCGTCGCCAGTTCGTGGAACGAGGTGACGCCGTGCAACCTGTCCCTCGACCGCCTCGCGAAGGCCGCAAAGGACGGCGTCCACGCGGCGGGTGGCTATCCCCTCGAGTTCGGCACGATCTCGGTCTCCGACGGCATCTCGATGGGGCACGAGGGCATGCACTTCAGCCTCGTGTCACGTGAGGTCATCGCCGACTCCGTCGAGACCGTCATGCAGGCGGAGCGACTTGACGGCTCGGTGCTGCTGGCCGGCTGCGACAAGTCGCTCCCGGGGATGATGATGGCGGCCGCGCGGCTCAACCTCGCGAGCGTGTTCCTCTACGCCGGCTCGATCCTGCCAGGGCGCGCCAAGCTCTCCGACGGCACGGAGCGCGAGGTCACCATCATCGACGCGTTCGAGGCGGTCGGCGCCTGCGCTCGCGGCCTGATCCCACGCGAGGACGTCGACGCGATCGAGCGCGCCATCTGCCCGGGGGAGGGCGCCTGTGGCGGCATGTACACGGCCAACACGATGGCCTCGATCGGAGAGGCCCTCGGCCTCTCGCTGCCGGGTAGTGCCGCACCGCCGGCGACCGACCGCCGGCGAGACGGCTTCGCGCGGCGTTCCGGTGAAGCCGTCGTCAACCTGCTGCGGCTGGGCATCACCACGCGCGACATCCTGACCCGAGAGGCTTTCGAGAACGCCATCGCCGTCCTCATGGCCTTCGGTGGGTCGACGAACGCCGTCCTGCACCTGCTGGCCATCGCTCACGAGGCCGACGTCGACCTCTCGCTCGATGACTTCCGGCGGGTCGGGGCCAAGGTGCCGCACCTGGCCGACGTGAAGCCGTTCGGCCGCTTCGTGATGACCGATGTCGACCGGGTCGGCGGCGTGCCCGTCATCCTGCGCGCCCTGCTCGACGCCGGGCTGCTGCACGGCGACGTTCCGACCGTGACGGGCAAGACGATGGCGGAGAACCTCGAGACGCTCTCACCGCCGGACGTCGACGGCAAGGTCCTGCGGGCGATGACCGAGCCGATCCACCGATCGGGCGGCATCACCATCCTGCATGGGTCCCTCGCGCCCGAGGGAGCCGTCGTCAAGAGCGCGGGCTTCGACACCGAGGTCTTCGAGGGCACGGCGCGCGTTTTCGACCGTGAGCGGGCCGCCATGGACGCACTCGAGGACGGCACGATCCAGGCCGGCGACGTCGTCGTCATCCGCTACGAGGGCCCCAAGGGTGGCCCCGGCATGCGCGAGATGCTCGCGATCACCGGTGCCATCAAGGGGGCCGGGCTGGGCAAGGATGTGTTGCTGCTGACCGACGGGCGCTTCTCGGGCGGGACGACTGGACTGTGCGTCGGACACGTGGCGCCGGAGGCAGTGGACGGCGGGCCGATCGCCTTCGTGCGGGACGGTGACCGCATCCGGCTCGACGTTGCCTCACAGACGCTCGACCTGCTCGTCGACGATGCCGAGCTTGCGTCGCGACGAGAGGGCTGGGAGCCGCTTCCTCCGCGCTACACCCGCGGGGTGCTCGCCAAGTACTCCAAGCTCGTCCAGTCCGCGGCCAAGGGTGCGGTCTGCGGCTGAGACGGATGTCTCACGATGTGGGCAACGGGGCCCGACTGCTTGACGGGTCGGGTCGGGGTCGGGCACCGTTGCCTCATGCAGCCGACCGGGCTCGTACTTCTCCTGCGCGTGTGACTGACGACCTCAGTCCACGCGCTACCCCTCGTTCGCCCTTCGTGGGCCGAGGGGTTTTTTGTTGCCCGACACAGGATTGCCCGCCAGCAGGATCGACCCGACGGCCGGAGGACCGATGAGCGACAGAGCCACTCCCCACGGACCCATGACAGGCGCCGAGAGCCTCGTCGCGTCGCTCGAGTCCGTAGGCGCCGATGTCGTCTTCGGCATTCCCGGGGGCGCCATCCTGCCGGCCTACGACCCCCTGTTCGACTCCTCGCTGCGTCACATCCTGGTGCGGCACGAGCAGGGCGCGGGTCACGCCGCTCAGGGTTACGCAGTGGCCACGGGCAGACCCGGCGTCTGCATGGCGACAAGCGGTCCCGGGGCGACCAACTTGGTCACGCCCATCGCCGACGCGCACATGGACAGCGTCCCCCTGGTCGCGATCACCGGGCAGGTGGCGAGTGCCTCGATCGGGACGGACGCCTTCCAGGAGGCGGACATCCGCGGCATCACGATGCCGATCACGAAGCACAACTACCTGGTCACCGACCCGGCGGAGATCCCTCGTGTCATCGCCGAGGCCTTCCACCTGGCTTCGACCGGTAGGCCCGGGCCGGTTCTGGTGGACATCGCGAAGGATGCGCTCCAGAGCCGTACCCACTTCCAGTGGCCGGTCGAGCTGCAGCTACCCGGCTACCACCCCGTGACCAAGCCGCACGGCAAGCAGGTGCGCGAGGCCGCCCGGCTGCTCGTCGAGGCCCAGCGACCGGTGCTCCTCGTGGGCGGAGGTGTCATCCGCGCCGGCGCCTCGCGCGAGCTGCGGGCTTTGGCCGAGCTCACCGGAGCGGCGGTGACGACGACTCTGATGGCGCGCGGTGCGTTTCCGGACAGCCACCGTCAGCACCTCGGCATGCCGGGCATGCACGGGACCGTCGCTGCGGTCACCGCTCTGCAGAAGGCGGACCTCATCGTGTCCCTCGGGGCACGCTTCGACGACCGCGTCACCGGCAAGCTGTCGACGTTCGCGCCCGGCGCCACCATCGTGCACGCCGACATCGACCCGGCCGAGATCTCGAAGAACCGCAAGGCGGACGTCCCCATTGTCGGCGATGCGCGCGAGGTCATCATCGACCTCATTGCCGCGGTAGAGGCCGAGCACGCGGCGGGGCGCCACGCCGACCTGACCGGATGGTGGCGCCAGCTCGACAGCTGGCGGAAGACCTACCCCCTCGGGTACGCCGAGCCCCCGGCAGGCGAGGTGGCGCCTCAGCACGTTATCGAGCGGCTCGGTGCCATCTGCGGCCCGGAAACCATCTTCGCGAGCGGCGTCGGGCAGCACCAGATGTGGGCGGCGCAGTTCATCTCCTACGAGCAGCCGGGCACCTGGCTCAACAGCGGCGGGCTCGGCACGATGGGCTTCGCCGTGCCGGCCGCCATGGGGGCCAAGGTCGGCCGGCCGGACGCCACGGTGTGGGCAGTCGACGGCGACGGCTGCTTCCAGATGACCAACCAGGAGCTGGCGACCTGCACGGTCAACGACATCCCGATCAAGGTCGCGATCATCAACAACGGCAACCTGGGGATGGTGCGGCAGTGGCAGACGCTCTTCTACGGTGAGCGCTACTCCAACACCGCGCTGCAGTCGCGCCGGATCCCTGACTTCGTCAAGCTCGCCGAGGCCTACGGCTGCGTGGGGCTGCGCTGCGAGACGCCAGAGCAGATTGACGCGACGATCGAGAAGGCGATGTCCATCGACGATGTGCCTGTCGTGGTCGACTTCGTCGTGCACGAGGACGCGATGGTGTGGCCCATGGTCGCGGCTGGCACCAGCAACGACGAGATCATGGCGGCACGCGACGTGCGCCCGGACTGGAGCGATGAGGAATGAGCAAGCACACCCTGTCAGTCCTCGTCGAGAACAAGCCCGGCGTGCTCGCTCGGATCGCGGCTCTCTTCTCCCGGCGCGGCTTCAACATCGACAGCCTCGCTGTCGGTCCCACCGAGCTGCCGGATGTCTCGCGCATGACGATCGTCGTCAACGTCGAGGACCTGCCGCTGGAGCAGGTCACCAAGCAGCTCAACAAGCTGGTGGAGGTCCTCAAGGTTGTCGAGCTGGAGCCGCACGCAGCCGTGCAGCGCGAGCTGCTGCTGGTGAAGGTGCGCGCTGACCTCGAGACCCGGTCGCACGTCCTCGAGACCGTGCAGCTCTTCCGCGCCAAGGTCGTCGACGTGGCGCCGGACGCTGTCACGATCGAGGCCACGGGCAACGCCGAGAAGCTAGAAGCTTTGCTCCGAGTTCTCGAGCCCTTCGGTGTCCGGGAGCTGGTGCAGTCCGGCATGGTGGCGCTGGGGCGCGGTCCCCGGTCCATCTCCGACCGCGCGTTGCGAGCCAGCGCCTGATCGGCCTCGCTACTTCTCGTCGTGCCGACCATAAGTAGCACTCGTTTTTTCCACCCATCTGCAGTTCCGATTCGAGGAGAACGACCGACCGTGGCTGAGCTGTTCTACGACGACGACGCCGACCTGACCGTCATCCAGCAGCGGAAGGTCGCGGTGCTGGGCTACGGCAGCCAAGGGCACGCGCACGCGCTGTCCCTTCGCGACTCGGGCGTCGACGTGCGCGTGGGCCTGCCGGAGGGCTCGCGCAGCCGGGCGAAGGCCGAGGCCGAGGGGCTGGGCGTCCTTCCGCCCGCCGAAGCCTGCGCAGAGGCCGACCTCATCATGGTGCTGGCCCCCGACCCTGCCCAGCGTCATCTGTATGCCGAGGCGATCGAGCCGCACCTGAAGGACGGCGACGCCATCTTCTTCGGGCACGGCTTCAACATCCGCTACGGCTACATCAAGCCTCCGGCCGGCGTCGACGTCGCCATGGTCGCGCCCAAGGGTCCGGGACACCTGGTCCGCCGCGAGTACGTCGAGGGCCGCGGCGTGCCGGTCCTCGTCGCGGTCGAGCAGGACGCGACAGGCAACGCGTGGGCACTGGCCTTGGCCTACGCGAAGGCGATCGGCGGCACCCGTGCCGGCGCGATCCGCACCACCTTCACCGAGGAGACCGAGACCGACCTCTTCGGCGAGCAGGCCGTGCTGTGCGGCGGTGTCTCGCAGCTCGTGCAGTACGGCTTCGAGACCCTCACCGAGGCCGGCTACGCCCCCGAGGTGGCCTACTTCGAGTGCCTGCACGAGCTGAAGCTCATTGTCGACCTGATGTACGAGGGCGGTATCGCCAAGCAGCGCTGGTCGGTCTCCGACACCGCCGAGTACGGCGACTACGTCTCCGGCCCCCGGGTGATCGACCCGCATGTGAAGGAGAACATGCAGGCCGTCCTCCGGGACATCCAGGACGGCACCTTCGCCGCCCGCTTCATCGGCGACCAGGACGCTGGTGCCCCTGAGTTCGCCGAGCTGCGGGCCAAGGGCGAGCAGCACCCGATCGAAGCCACCGGACGCGAGCTGCGCAAGCTGATGAGCTGGGTCAAGAGCGACGACGACTACACCGAGGGCACTGCCGCGCGATGAGCGAGCAGCAGTCCGACGCAGGACGCGAGGGCACGAACGGCGAGGCGGCGCGCTTCGCCGTTCGGGCCCCGGACCGCGCGGGGTACGCCGACTTCGAGGGCGACCGCACCTTCTACGCCGTCTATGGGGACGGCAATCCGCAGTCAGAGCTGGCGCCCCTGGTCGTCCTGCACGGCGGCCCCGGCGCGACGCATGACTACCTGCTGCCGATCGCCGACCTCGCCGAGACCGGCCGCACCGTTGTCTTCTACGACCAGCTCGGTAACGGCAACAGCACGCACCATCCCGACCGCGGCGCCGACTTCTGGACCGTCGAGCTCTTCGTACGCGAACTGGACAACCTGCTCCGCCACCTCGGGCTGACGCGCCGCTACCACGTGCTCGGCCAGTCCTGGGGTGGGTTCCTTGCCCAGGAGCATGCCTTCACCCGGCCCGAGGGCCTGCGCTCCCTCGTGCTATCGAACACGGCGACGTCCTTCCCCGACTTCGTGGCGGAGGCGAACAAGCTGCGTCGGGAGCTGCCCCCCGGCGTCGACGACACCCTGCGCCGCCACGAGGACGCCGGCACGACCGACGATCCCGAGTACGCCGCAGCCGTCGAGGTCTTCTACCGGCGTCACCTGTGCCGGCTGGACCCGTGGCCCGAGGGGGTGGTGCAGGGCCTGGCCAAGATCGACGAGGACCCGACCGTCTACCACACGATGAACGGTCCCTCGGAGTTCCACGTCATCGGCTCGATCCGCGACTGGACCGGTCGCGATCGCCTGCCCCTCGTGCAGGTGCCGACCCTCGTCGTGAGCGGCCGTTACGACGAGGCCACCCCGGCCCTGCAGGAGCCGCTCGTGGCGGGCATCCGCGCAGCCGGCAACGAGGTCGAGCAAGTGATTCTCGAGCAGTCCTCGCACCTGTCCATGTGGGAGGAGCGCGCGGCCTACAACCGCGTCGTCGCCGACTGGCTCGCCCGGCACGACTGAACCGTCCCTCCCGCTTTCCTCCGGCACGAAAGGCAGCTCATGCCCGCATCCCTCAACCTCGCCGTCATCGGTGGCGATGGCATCGGCCCCGAGGTCACAGCTGAGGCGCTCAAAGTCCTGCGCGCCCTCGCTCCCGCGCATGACCTGCAGGTGAGCACCACCGACTACGACCTGGGCGCCAGGCGGTGGCACGAGACCGGCGAGCTGCTGCCCGACTCGGTCATGGCCGAGCTGCGCGACCACGACGCCATCCTGCTCGGCGCCGTCGGCGACCCGAGCGTGCCCAGTGGCGTCCTCGAGCGCGGCCTGCTGCTCAAGCTGCGCTTCGCTTTCGACCACTACGTCAATCTGCGTCCGTCGAAGCTGTGGCCGGCGACCTCCTCGCCGCTGGCCGCTCCCGGCGACGTTGACTTCGTCGTCGTGCGGGAGGGCACGGAGGGCCCCTACACCGGCAACGGGGGAGCACTGCGGACGGGGACACCGGCAGAGGTCGCCACCGAGGTGAGCGTCAACACTGCCTACGGCGTGGAGCGGGTTGTCCGCTACGCCTTCGAGCGCGCGCGTGCCCGCAGTCGTCGGCTGACGCTGGTGCACAAGACCAACGTGCTGGTGCACGCGGGCTCGCTCTGGGCACGCGTCGTGGCGGAGGTGGGCGCCGAGTTCGACGACGTCGCCGTCGACTACCTGCACGTCGACGCCGCCACCATCTTCCTGGTGACGCAGCCCTCGCGCTTCGACGTGATCGTCACCGACAACCTCTTCGGCGACATCATCACCGACCTAGCTGCGGCTGTGACCGGCGGCATCGGGCTGGCGGCGAGTGGCAACGTCAACCCCGCGGGCACCTTCCCCTCGATGTTCGAGCCGGTCCACGGCAGCGCCCCCGACATCGCCGGGCAGGGCAAGGCCGATCCCACGGCCGCGATCCTGTCGGCGGCCCTGCTGCTCGACCACCTCGGTCATGGCAAGGCGGCGACGACCATCGAGGAGGCCGTGGGCGCCGACCTCGCCGAGCGCGCCTCGGCGGGCTCTCACCCCCGCTCGACGGCGGAGATCGGCGATGCCATCGCGGCGCGAGTGGCCTGACCCGGGCGGCGCAGTGACCACCATGCGAGACAGAAGGGGTAGTTTGCCGACATGACCACGACCGAGGCTGCCAGCGGCCTGACCTTCGCGGTCACGCCCACGCCGCACCCCACCGACGCCGTTCGTCGCGAGGAGATCCTCGCTGCCCCCGGTTTCGGCAACTTCTTCACCGACCACATGGCGATCGCGACCTGGACGCCGGAGGAGTCGTGGCACGACGCGCAGGTGCGCGCCTACGGTCCCATCTCCCTCGACCCGGCCGCGGCTGTCCTGCACTACGCGCAGGAGATCTTCGAGGGGCTCAAGGCCTACCGGTGGCAGGACGGCTCCATCTGGGGCTTCCGGCCCGGGGCCAACGCCGCCCGCTTCCAGCGCTCCGCGCGTCGGCTGGCGCTGCCCGAGCTGCCCGCCGAGGACTTCCTTGCCTCGATCTCGGCGCTGGTGTCGGTGGACCGGGACTGGGTGCCGTCGGGAGGGGAGACCTCGCTCTACCTGCGGCCGTTCATGTTCGCCAGCGAAGCCTTCCTCGGCGTGCGGCCGGCCCGGCAGGTCACCTACTGCCTCATCGCCTCCCCCGCCGGCGCCTACTTCAGCAAGGGCGTCACGCCGGTGTCCATCTGGCTGTCGCGTGACTACACGCGGGCGGCTCCGGGTGGCACGGGAGCGGCCAAGTGCGGCGGCAACTACGCCGCGAGCCTGGTGGCCCAGCAGGAGGCCTACACCCACGGGTGCGACCAGGTGTGCTTCCTCGACGCGAGCGAGGGCCGCTGGATCGAGGAGCTCGGCGGTATGAACCTCTACTTCGTCACCGCCGACGGCCGCATCGTCACGCCCTCGCTAACCGGCACGATCCTCGAGGGCGTCACCCGCGACTCGATCCTGACCCTGGCCAAGCAGCTCGGCCACGAGGTCGAGGAGCGGCGCGTGAGCGCGGAGGAGTGGCAGGCGGGAGTCGCAGACGGGTCCATCACCGAGGTCTTCGCCTGTGGCACGGCCGCGGTCATCACCCCCGTCGGCAAGCTCGTGAGCGGCGACGGCGAGTACGTCACGCCCAGTGGCACGGAGGAGGCCGGCCCCGTCGCGACAGCGGTGCGGCAGGCACTGCTGGACGTCCAGTACGGCCGCAGCGAGGACACGCACGGCTGGATGACCCGCCTCGTATGACGAGGCCGAGAGCAAGCCACGGCGAAGGGCCGGTCCACATGCTGGACCGGCCCTTCCCGGATCGTGGCCACCGCGGCACTCTGGAAGAGATGTCCGGACGAATCATTACCTGAGCGCGTCGCCCTCACGACCATCGAGTCGGGGCCGACGCGCTGACCTCTCGCATCCTGCGGGGGGTCTTTTTGTTGTGTGGCCTGAGGGCTATCGCGGGCGCAGCGCAGCGGCGCGCGAGCTCGATGACCTGTCGCAGTGCGGTCCAGAGGAGGACTCGTGCACGTCTACGACACGACGTTGCGAGACGGCGCCCAGCAGGAGGGGCTGTCGCTCTCGGTGGCCGACAAGCTGGCGATCGCCCGGCACCTGGACGAGCTGGGGGTGGGCTACATCGAGGGCGGGTGGCCGGGGGCCAACCCGAAGGACACGGAGTTCTTCCGACGGGCGCAGTCCGAGCTGGACCTGCAGCACGCCTCCCTGGCCGCGTTTGGATCCACTCGCCGGGCCGGCACCACCGCGGCGGCCGACCCCCTCGTGCAGGCACTGCTCGACGCCCAGACCCCCGTCGTCACGCTCGTCGCCAAGAGTCACGGCCGCCACGTCGAGGTGGCGCTGCGCACGACGCTGGAGGAGAACCTGGCGATGGTGCGCGACACCGTGCACCACCTGCGCGGCCACGGCCGCCGGGTGTTCCTCGACGCCGAGCACTTCTTCGACGGCTGGCGCTCCGACCGCGGCTACGCCCTCCGGGTGCTGGAGACCGCGCTCGAGGAGGGCGCGGAGGTCCTGGCCCTCTGCGACACCAACGGCGGCATGCTCCCCGCCGAGATCGAGGACACCGTCGGCGACGTGGTCCGCGCGCTCGGGCTGACTCCGGACGAGGTCGGTCACGCGGCGGGCGGGACAGCCGGCGCCGACGGCTCCTCATCGGGCGCGCTTATCGGCATCCACTGCCACAACGACACCGGGTGCGCCGTCGCCAACAGCCTGGCGGCCGTCGCCTCCGGTGCCCGCCACATCCAGGGCACCGTCAACGGTTACGGCGAGCGGACCGGTAACGCCGACCTGCTCGCTGTCGTCTCCAACCTCGAGCTCAAGCTCCACACCCCTGTCCTGCCGCCACAGCGGCTCGCGGAGGCCACGCGGATCGCGCACGCGATCAGCGAGGTCACCAATGTCGTGCCTTACAGCCGACAGCCCTACGTCGGTGCCAGCGCCTTCGCTCACAAGGCGGGCCTGCACGCCAGCGCGGTCCGGATCGACCCGGACCTCTACCAGCACATCGACCCCGCAGCCGTCGGCAACGACATGCGGATGCTGGTCAGTGACATGGCCGGTCGCGCGAGCATCGAGCTCAAGGGCCGGGCGCTGGGATACGAGCTCGGCGATCCCGAGCTCGTATCGACGATCACGGGCCGGGTCAAGGCGCTCGAGGCAGCGGGATACACGTTCGAGGCCGCGGACGCGTCCTTCGAGCTGCTGCTGCGGGAGATGGTCGAGGGGGCGCGACCGTCGTTCTTCACCGTCGAGTCGTGGCGCGTCATCACCGAGTCCCACCCGCCGCAGCCAGCGCCGCACGCGCCGCACGCGCCGACCCGTGACCGGCCCGCCGACACGGCCGAGAGCGAGGCAACCGTCAAGCTTCACTTCGGCGACGCCCGCGTCGTGGCCACGGGGGAGGGCAACGGTCCTGTCAACGCCCTCGACGCCGCCCTGCGCACCGCTATCGGCCAGGTGCACCCGGAGATCGAGAAGCTCGAGCTCATCGACTACAAGGTCCGCATCACCGACGCCGCTCACGGGACCGACGCCGTCACGCGCGTCCTCGTCGAGACCTCCGACGGGGTGACCTCCTGGGAGACCGTGGGCGTGGGCGCGAACATCCTCGAGGCGTCCTGGGAGGCCCTCGTGGACGGACTGGTCTACGGACTGCTGCGGCAGGGAGTGGAGCCGCAGTAGCGGTCAGGCAGCCGCGGCCAGGAGCAGCTCGACCTCGGTGAGCAGCCGCTGCCGCAGCACCTGGCCGCGCTCGGCGAACTCCCGCTGCCGTCGCACGTACTCCGCGCGCCCCTCGGCGGTCTCAATCGCGACCGGCTCGTAGCCCAGCTCCCGCAGGTCGTACGGCGAGGCCCGCATGTCCAGCTCGCGGACCTCCCGTGCCAGTTCGAAGCAGTCCGCGACGAGCTCGGAGCCGACCGCCGGAGAGAGCCGATAGGCCGCCTTGTAGAGGTCCATCGTCGCGTGCAGGCACCCCGGCTGCTCGAGTTCCGACCGCGTGTCCGAGCGCGGCCGCCAGGCGTTGCGCGGCTCCGCCTCCGGGGTGAAGAACCGGAACGCGTCGAAGTGCGTGCAGCGCAGCGTGGCGCCCTCGACGACGGCATCGGTGCCGGCCGCTCCCAATCGCAGCGGCCAGGCCTCGTGTCGCCGCTGCTCGCCGCGGCGGTAGACCATCGCCCATTCGTGCAACCCCAGACAGCCGAACGACGCAGCGCGGGCTGCGGTAGCCGCGAGCAGCGCGCGCAGCTCGGTGGCGGTCGCAACGAGAGCGGGCGACAGACCGGCGGGGTCGAGGGCCACGACCTCACCGCGCGCGGCGGCGTTCGGACAGTCCGTCGGGACGCGCGCGTAACCGCGCTGGCCCAGCCACGCGCGCGCGGCGTTCGGGCTGGTGATACTCAGGCCGACGCCGAGGCCGGGATGCCAGCGCCGCAGCTGCGCCGGGCGGAAGGAGTAGTAGGAGAAGAGGAAGTCCTGCACCGGGTGCTTCTCGCCGCGCTCGCGCCGCTGCAGGTGAGGCGTCACCCAGGCGTCGACCCGCGTCTCATGGAACGCCTGCCGCTGCTGCCACTCGCCCTCCGGGAGGACCGTGCGCAGCGGGCGCACGACGTCTGCGGTCAGGTCGGGCACGAGCAACCAGGGTAGTCGCAGGATCCGCGCTCGCCGGGCTCGCAGGAGGGGTCGGTAGGGTCGGGGCGTGCGTATCGCCCGAGTCAGTGTCGACGACGAGCCGGTCTACGGCGTGGTGGAAGGCGACGGCGGGGACGCCGTCGTCGCGGTGGTGGCAGGAGACCCGCTGTTCCAGCAGATCACCTTCACCGGTCAGCGGATCCCGCTGGCCGACGCGCGCCTGCTGGCGCCGGTGATCCCGCGCAGCAAGGTTGTCTGCATCGGCAAGAACTACCACGACCACGCCCGCGAGATGGGTGGGGAGGCACCGGGGGAGCCGCTGTTCTTCCTCAAGCCCAACACGTCGGTGATCGGGCCAGGCGACGCGATCGTCTACCCGCGGCAGACGCAGGAGCTGCACTACGAGGGCGAGCTGGCCCTGGTCATCGGCCGGATCTGCAAGGACGTGCCGCGCGAGCGGTGGCAGGACGTGGTCTTCGGCTACACCGTCGCCAACGACGTCACCGCCCGGGACCTGCAGCGCAGCGACGGGCAGTGGACGCGGTCCAAGGGCTTCGACACCTTCTGTCCGGTCGGACCGTGGATCGAGACGCAGCTCGACGCCTCCGACCTCGCACTCACCACCGAGCTCAACGGCGACGTCAAGCAGTCAGGGCGCACGTCGGAGCTGGTGCACGATCTCGGCACCCTGATTGCCCACGTGACCGCCGTGATGACGCTGCTGCCCGGCGATCTGCTGCTCACCGGGACACCGGCCGGCGTCGGACCCATGGAACCGGGAGACACCGTGTCCGTGACGGTCGAGCGGATCGGCACTCTGTCCAACCCGGTGGTGTCACGTGGCTGAGGTGACAGGGCCGGTGCGGGTGCGCTTCTGCCCCTCGCCGACGGGCTCCCCGCACGTCGGACTCGCCCGGACCGCGCTGTTCAACTGGGCCTTCGCCCGTCACCACGGCGGCACCTTCGTCTTCCGCATCGAGGACACCGACGCGGCGCGTGACAGCGAGGAGAGTTACACCGCGATCCTCGACGTGCTGCGCTGGTTGGGGCTGACCTGGGACGAGGGCCCCGAGGTGGGCGGTCCCCACGCGCCCTACCGCCAGTCCCAGCGGATGGACGTCTATGCCGACGTCGCGCGCCGGCTGCACGAGGGCGGCTACGCCTACGAGTGCTTCTGCACCCCCGAGGAGCTCGACGAGCGTCGCGAGCAGGCGCGGGCCGAGGGCCGTCCGTCCGGGTACGACGGGCACTGCCGCGTCCTCACCGACGAGCAGCGCGAGGCCTACCGCAGCGAAGGCCGCGAGGCGGTGCTCCGCTTCAAGATGCCAGGCACCGACCTGACCTTCACCGACCTGGTGCGCGGGGAGCTCACGTTCGGTGCCGAGCACGTCAGCGACTACGTGATCGTGCGTGCCAACGGCCAGCCCCTCTACACGCTGGTCAACCCCGTCGACGACGCGCTGATGGGGATCACGCACGTCCTGCGGGGGGAGGACCTGCTCTCGTCCACGCCGCGTCAGATCGCCCTGCACGCCGCTCTCGCCGACCTCGGCGTGGGAGAAGGCAACCCGATCGCGTTCGGCCACCTTCCCTACGTCATGGGTGAGGGCAACCGCAAGCTGTCCAAGCGTGATCCGGAGTCCCACCTGCTGCGCTACCGCGAACGCGGCTTCCTGCCCGAGGGGCTGCTCAACTACCTGGCGCTGCTCGGCTGGGCCATCGCCGACGACCGCGACATCTTCTCGCTGCAGGAGATGGTGGAGGCCTTCGAGATCGGCCGCGTCAACCCCAACCCCGCGCGCTTCGATCTCAAGAAGTGCGAGGCGATCAACGCCACGCACATCCGGGCGTTGTCGCCCGACGAGTTCGTCGAGCGAGTCCTTCCGTACCTGCAGCTCGACGGTCTCGTCGACGCCGAGCCCACCGCCGAGCAGTTGCGGGCCGTGCGGGCGATGGCGACCGAGGTTCGTGACCGGATCACGGTGCTCGGTGAGGCCAGCGGGATGCTCGCCTTCCTGCTCGAGCCGGAGGAGTCCTTCGCGGTGGAGGAGGACGCACTGTCCAGCCTGAAGCCGGATGCCGGGGACGCGCTGCGTGCAGCGATCGCGGCGCTCCAGGACCAGCCCGAGTGGACAGCGGGCTCCATCGAGGGAGCGTTGCGCGCGGCCCTCGTCGAGGGTCTCGGACTCAAGCCGAAGTTCGCCTTCGCGCCCGTCCGGGTCGCGATCACCGGGCGCAGGGTATCGCCGCCACTGTTCGAGTCGATGGAGGTCCTGGGCCGTGAGCGGAGCATGGCCCGGCTGCAGGAGCTGGAGCCCCGTCTTTCGGCCTAGCCGGTCGGCGACAACGAAGCCCCCGAGCATGAGCTCGGGGGCTTCGTCGATCTGCCTGCTGGTAGCCCCGACGGGATTCGAACCCGCGCTACCGCCTTGAGAGGGCGGCGTGCTAGGCCGCTACACAACGGGGCCAGACAGGGGCCGGAAGCGGGGCGAGCCCGCTCTCGACCGGGGAGCAACCTACCGGATCACGCCGGAGGGCTGTCCGCTGGGGTACCAGGACTCGAACCTAGACTAACGGAGCCAGAATCCGTCGGGCTGCCAATTACCCCATACCCCAATGGCAGACGGCGGCGTCCAGGATCAGAAGCCCTGGCCGCTGCGCGCCGAGGAGAGACTTTACCCGACTTCCCGGCCCGGCCCAAAAGCGCGGGTAGCAGAGGCAGCCGGGAGTCAGCGCAGTCCCACCGCGTCCTGCTGCCAGAACACCGCGTCGTAGACGAGGGTCCCGGTGAGCGCCGGGTCGTACGACCGCAGCGGAAGCACCTGGAACGCCTCGTCGGGAATCCGCAGCGAGGGCTTGCGGAAGCCGAGCTCGGCTGCGCGGCGGAAGCCCAAACGCGGGTAGTAGTCGGGGACTCCCTCGAGGAACAGCAGCGGGACCGCCTGCCGGTCCAGGACCTCGACGGCCGCGGCCACCAGAGCGCGCCCGACCCCCTGACGCTGCCAGGCTGGGGCCACGCCGAGCGGGCTGAGAACCCCGACGGTGACGAGCCGGTCGGGGGCATCGAGCAGAGACGGTGTCACGAGCACGTGGCCCACGACGGCGCCCTCGGCGGACACAGCGACCAGGGAGGTGCCGCAGTCGGGGCGCACCAGCGGGCGCAGCGCGTCCACCAGGGCAGCAACGGTGCCTGCTCCGCCGCCAGCGTCGTTCCCGGCCTCGTCGAACGCGGACGCGTGCAGCGACGCGACCGCTTCCCGGTCGGCTGCCGCCTCGGGCCTGACGACGAACGACGCAGCTGGGCTCGGTGAGGTCACGTCGCCAACTGTGGGCGACACGAACCGGCGGCGCGAGTGGTTTTCCTGGAGTGGCGGGGAGGCGGCGCCGGACCGCGCCCCCCCCGCGGGGGGGGGCGCGGCCGCCCCCCGGACGGCCGCCCCGGGC
>JBQCDV010000162.1:0-3485 GCA_051960855.1 Actinomycetales bacterium | reverse complement strand
GGAGGACCTCGCCGCCCTCGAGGCCGAGGGTGCCAAGAGCGACGCGCGCCGCAAGGTGCGTGACGGCGCCGAGCGCGAGATGAAGCAGATCCGCGACAGCGCGCAGCGCGAGATCGACCGGCTCGAGGAGGTGCTCACCACCTTCAAGGGTCTGAAGGACCAGGACCTCATCAGCGACGAGATGCTCTACCGCGAGCTGCGCGACCGGTTCCAGGACTACTTCACCGGCGGCATGGGTGCGGAGGCGCTGCAGCGCCGGCTCGAGTCCTTCGACCTCGAGGCGGAGGCCGAGTCCCTGCGCGAGGTCATCCGCACTGGCAAGGGTCAGAAGAAGGCCCGCGCGCTCAAGCGCCTGCGCGTCGTCGCGGCCTTCCTCAACACCCGCAACAGCCCGATGGGCATGGTGCTCGACTGCGTGCCGGTCATCCCGCCGGACCTGCGCCCGATGGTCCAGCTCGACGGTGGCCGCTTCGCGACCTCGGACCTCAACGACCTGTACCGCCGCGTCATCAACCGCAACAACCGCCTCAAGCGTCTGCTTGACCTCGGCGCACCCGAGATCATCGTCAACAACGAGAAGCGGATGCTGCAGGAGGCCGTCGACGCGCTGTTCGACAACGGCCGCCGCGGTCGTCCCGTCACCGGCCCCGGCAACCGGCCGCTGAAGTCGCTGTCCGACATGCTCAAGGGCAAGCAGGGCCGCTTCCGCCAGAACCTCCTCGGCAAGCGCGTCGACTACTCCGGCCGTTCGGTCATCGTCGTCGGCCCGCAGCTGAAGCTGCACCAGTGCGGTCTGCCCAAGCAGATGGCGCTCGAGCTCTTCAAGCCCTTCGTCATGAAGCGGCTCGTCGACCTCAACCACGCGCAGAACATCAAGTCCGCCAAGCGCATGGTCGAGCGTGCCCGCCCGGTGGTGTGGGACGTGCTCGAGGAGGTCATCGCGGAGCACCCGGTGCTGCTCAACCGCGCGCCGACGCTGCACCGTCTCGGCATCCAGGCCTTCGAGCCGCAGCTGGTCGAGGGCAAGGCCATCCAGATCCACCCGCTCGTGTGTACCGCGTTCAACGCGGACTTCGACGGCGACCAGATGGCCGTGCACCTGCCGCTGTCGGCCGAGGCGCAGGCCGAGGCTCGGATCCTGATGCTCTCGAGCAACAACATCCTCAAGCCGGCCGACGGCAAGCCCGTGACCATGCCCACCCAGGACATGATCATCGGTCTGTACCACCTCACCTCCACCGGTGAGGGGCTGCCGGGCGAGGGACGGTCCTTCGGGTCGATTCCCGAGGCGATCATGGCCTACGACAACCGGTCGCTCGACGTGCGCGCGCCCATCAAGCTGCGCCTGCCCGGCGGCGTCGTTCCGCCTGCTGGCGTGGCGGTGCCGGAGGGCTGGGAGCCCGGTCAGCCGTTGACTATGGACACGACGCTCGGCCGCGCTCTCTTCAACGAGGCGCTGCCGGCGGACTACACCTTCGTCAACGCCGAGGTCGACAAGAAGCGGCTGTCGACGATCGTCAACGACCTCGCCGAGCGCTACCCCAAGGTGCAGGTCGCGGCGACCCTCGACGCGCTCAAGGAGACCGGCTTCCGCTGGGCCAGCCGTTCCGGCGTCACGATCTCGATCGAGGACGTCCTCACGCCTCCGGGCAAGCAGGAGATCCTCGAGCGGTTCGAGGCGCGGGCGGAGAAGGTCCAGAGCCAGTACGAGAACGGTCTGATCACCGACGACGAGCGCCGCCAGGAGCTCATCGAGATCTGGGACCAGGCGACCGTCGAGGTCGCGGACGCCATGAAGGTCAACTTCCCGGCGACCAACCCGGTCTTCATGATGGTCAACTCCGGCGCCCGTGGTAACTGGATGCAGGTCCGTCAGATCGCCGGCATGCGCGGCCTGGTGGCCAACCCCAAGGGCGAGATCATCCCGCGTCCGATCAAGGCCAACTTCCGTGAAGGCCTGACCGTGCTGGAGTACTTCATCTCCACGCACGGGGCGCGCAAGGGTCTGGCGGACACCGCCCTGCGGACCGCCGACTCCGGCTACCTCACCCGTCGCCTGGTCGACGTGTCGCAGGACGTCATCGTCCGCGAGGAGGACTGCGGCACCGAGCGCGGCCTCGCGATGGTCATCGGGGAGCGGGTCACCGGCTCCGACGGCGTCGAGCGCGTCCGCCGGGTCGAGAACACCGACACGTCGGTGGCCTCGCGTGTGCTCTCCAGCGACATCGAGGTGGATGGCGAGGTGCTGGCCCCCGCCGGCACCGAGGTGTCCAACCTGCTCATCGACGAGTGGGTGGCGCGGGGCGTCGAGACGGTCCGGGTGCGCTCCGTGCTCACGTGCGACAGCCGCGTCGGCACCTGCGCCAAGTGCTACGGCCGCTCGCTGGCGACCGGCAAGCTCGTGGATATCGGCGAGGCGGTCGGCATCATCGCTGCCCAGTCGATCGGCGAGCCTGGCACCCAGCTGACGATGCGTACCTTCCACACCGGTGGTGTGGCCGGTGACGACATCACGCACGGTCTGCCGCGTGTCGTCGAGCTGTTCGAGGCCCGCACGCCCAAGGGCGTGGCCCCGATCAGCGAGGCGGCTGGCCGCGTCCAGATCGAGGACACCGAGAAGACCCGCAAGATCGTCGTGGTTCCCGACGACGGTTCCGAGGAGGTCGCCTACCCGGTCTCCAAGCGGGCGCGGCTGATGGTGGCCGACGGCGACCACGTCGAGGTCGGGCAGCAGCTGGTGGTCGGCGCCATCGACCCCAAGCAGGTGCTGCGCATCCTCGGTCCTCGCCAGGTGCAGATCCACCTGGTCAAGGAGGTCCAGGAGGTCTACCGCAGCCAGGGCGTGTCGATCCACGACAAGCACATCGAGGTCATCGTCCGCCAGATGCTCAAGCGGGTGACGATCATCGAGTCCGGCGACAGCGAGCTGCTGCCGGGCGAGCTGGCGGAGCGGGCACGCTTCGAGGAGGAGAACCGTCGGGTCCTGGACGAGGGCGGCACGCCGGCCGCCGGTCGTCCCGAGCTCATGGGCATCACGAAGGCGTCGCTCGCGACCGACTCGTGGCTGTCCGCGGCCTCCTTCCAGGAGACCACCCGGGTCCTCACGACCGCTGCCATCGAGGCCAAGAGCGACCCGCTGCTGGGCCTCAAGGAGAACGTCATCATCGGCAAGCTCATCCCGGCCGGCACCGGTCTCGCCCGGTACCGCAACATCCGGGTCGAGCCGACCGAGGAGGCGCGCGCGGCCATGTACTCGATGTCCGGCTTCGGCAGCTACGCCGACGAGTACGGCGACTACTCGCCGTTCGGGCAGGGGTCGGGCCAGGCGGTTCCGCTGGAGGAGTTCGACCTCCGAGGGGACTACCGCGGCTGACCGCGGCCCTCGAGCGCTCCGTGGGGCCGGCTCGTCGGGACCGCGCCCCCGGCGGGGGGGGGGGGAACGGCGGGGGGGGAGGACCGGGGGGGGGAGGGGTCCGCGGGGGGGA
>JBQCDV010000161.1:0-5907 GCA_051960855.1 Actinomycetales bacterium | reverse complement strand
CCGAGGCCTACCGGCGCACCTTGGTCCGCCAGATCTCCCAGCATGCGCACAGCGAGATCGTCGGGATGCTTCCGGAAGGGAACTGGATCACTCGTGCGCCGTCGCTAAGGCGCAAGGCCATCCTCCTCGCCAAGGTTCAGGACGAGGGCGGGCATGGCCTATACCTCTATTGCGCCGCGGAGACGCTCGGTACGAGCCGCGAGGAGATGGTCGAGGCGCTCCATTCAGGGAAAGCCAAATATTCGACGATCTTCAATTATCCGACCCTGACCTGGGCGGATATCGGAGCGATCGGCTGGCTGGTCGACGGCGCGGCGATCATGAACCAGGTGCCGCTGCAGCGGACCAGCTATGGCCCCTACGCACGGGCGATGGTGCGCGTGTGCAAGGAAGAGAGTTTCCACCAGCGCCAGGGCTACGAGATCATGATCGCGATGGCGAAGGGGACGCCGGAGCAGAAAAGGATGGCGCAGGACGCGCTCGACCGCTGGTGGTGGCCGAGCCTGATGATGTTCGGGCCCCCGGACGACCAGAGCCCCAACTCGGCGCAGTCGATGGCCTGGAAGATCAAGCGCTTCAGCAACGACGAGCTCCGGCAGAAGTTCGTCGACATGACGGTCCCGCAAGCCCAGGTGCTCGGCCTCACGATCCCCGACCCCGACCTGCGGTGGGACGAGGAGACCGGTCACTGGCAGATCGGCGAGATCGACTGGTCGGAGTTCCAGCGGGTGCTCAAGGGCGACGGGCCGTGCAACGCGCAGCGGATGGCGCACCGTCGTGCGGCTCACGAGGACGGCGCCTGGGTGCGGGACGCGGCGTTGGCCTACGCCGACAAGCAGGCCGCCCGTTCCTCGGCAGGAGTCGCGGCGTGACCCAGCGGGACTGGCCCCTCTGGGAGGTCTTCGTGCGCAGCAAGCGTGGCCTCTCCCACAACCACGTGGGCTCATTGCATGCCCCTGACGCGCCGATGGCGCTGCGCAACGCCCGTGACCTCTACACGCGGCGTCAGGAGGGCGTGAGTATCTGGGTGGTGCCTGCGGCTGCCATCACCGCCAGCAGTCCCGATGAGAAGGACGCCTTCTTCGACCCCGCCGGCGACAAGGTCTACCGCCACCCCACGTTCTACTCGATCCCCGACGAGGTCCAGCACCTGTGAGCGACGACCGCCCCGCATCGGGATCCGAGGGCTTCCCGAACGACGCCGCGCCCCCTCCCGCCGTCGCCGTCGAGCCCGCCGTGCTCGCGCGCTACGCCCTCCGGCTCGGTGACGACGCGCTGGTCCTCAGCCAGCGGCTGGGGGAGTGGATCTCCCGGGCGCCGCAGATCGAGGAGGACGTCGCTCTGGCCAACCTGGCCCTCGACCTGCTGGGTCAGGCGCGCATCCTGCTCACCTACGCGGGGCAGCTGCAGGGCAAGGCCGGCGGACCCGAGCGCACGGAGGACCAGCTGGCCTACCAGCGCACTGAGCGGGAGTTCACCAACGTCCAGCTCGTCGAGCAGCCCAACGGCGACTTCGGCGTGACGATGGCCCGGCAGCTGGTCTTCGCCACCTACCAGCTCGCCCTCTACGAGGCGCTGCGCGACTCGACCGACGAGACCCTGGCGGGCATGGCGGCCAAGGCCGTCAAGGAGGTCGCCTACCACCGCGACCACGCGATGCAGTGGGTGCTGCGGCTCGGCGACGGCACCGACGTCAGCCGCGAGCGCATGCAGGCCGGGCTCGACGTCGTGTGGCCCTTTGTCGCGGAGCTGTTCACCGACGACGACGTCGATCGCGCCGTGGCCGCCGCAGGTGTGGGGGTCCTGCCGTCGTCGCTGCAGCAGGAGTGCACCTCGTACTGGCGCACCGTCCTCGCCGAGGCGACCCTCGACGTGCCGGCGCCGTCCTGGACCGCCCGCGGTGGCCGCGCCGGGATCCACAGCGAGCACCTCGGGCGGCTGCTCGGCGAGATGCAGTCCATCGCGCGCCAGCACCCCGACGCGCAGTGGTGAGCTCGGTGGCACCGTCGACAGTCCCGTCCTCCGCCTCCACCGCTGACCAGGAGCTGGCGACGCGCGTCCGGGCGGCCGTGGAGCAGGTGCTCGACCCCGAGCTGCCGCTCATCACCATCGCCGACCTCGGGATCCTGCGCGGCGTCGACCTGCTCTCCGACGGCGACGGCCTTATAGTCAGCGTGACGATTACCCCGACGTACAGCGGCTGCCCTGCCATGGAAACGATCCGTGCGGACATCGAGTCGGCTGTCCGGGAGGCGGGTGTCCAGCGGGTGGACGTGAGGACGCAGCTTGCTCCGGCGTGGAGCACGGACGACATGAGCGACGCCGCTCACGTGAAGCTCGCGGCCGCGGGCATCGCACCTCCCTCCCCGGTGCGCGACGTGACGGGCCCGGTCTCCCTGACGCTGTCGGTGCGGTGTCCGCACTGTGGCTCCCCCCGCACGAGGGAGACCAGCCGCTTCGGCTCCACAGCCTGCAAGTCGCTGTGGGTCTGCCAGGAGTGCCGCGAGCCCTTCGACAGCGTGAAGCCCCTCTGAGGGCAGTGCCGCCCTGACCCATGAGAGGCCCGACACATGACTGAGGTCCTGGACGATGCGCCGCTGGCGCCGGCAGGCAGCGCCCGGCGCCGCGGGGAGTTCCACGAGCTGCGCGTGGCGGCCATCGACCCGCTGACCGACGATGCGGTGGCCATCACCTTCGCGGTGCCGGAGCACCTGCGGGCGGACTACGACTTCGCGCCCGGCCAGCACCTCACCCTTCGGACCACCCTGGACGGGGTTGAGGTCCGTCGCAGCTACTCCATCTGCGCTCCGGCGGGGTCGGGACAGCTGCGCGTTGCCGTCAAACGGCTCGACGGCGGCCTCTTCTCCGCCCACGCTCATGGGACTTTGCGTGTCGGTGACGCTATCGACGTCATGACGCCCATCGGGCGGTTCACGGTCCAGCCGCGGCCGGACCTCGCGCGGCACCACGCCTTCGTCGCGGCCGGCTCGGGTATCACCCCGGTGCTCTCACTGGCGACGACCCTGCTGGCGCAGGAGCCGCTGAGCCGCGTCACCCTGCTCTACGGCAACCGGACCACCCGCGACGTGATGTTCCTCGAGGAGCTCGCCGACCTCAAGGACCGCTACCCCGACCGCTTCACGCTCGTCCACGTCCTCTCGCGCGAGCCCCAGGAGGTCGAGCTCTTCTCAGGACGCCTGGACCCGGACCGCCTGGCCCGGATCCTCGACGCACTGGTGCCGACCGAGGACGTCGACAACTGGTTCCTGTGCGGCCCGGTCGACATGGTCATGGGGGCGCGTGACCTGCTCCTCTCCCGCGGGGTCGAGGCCGCCCGCGTGCATCTCGAGCTGTTCCACGTGGAGGGAGAGACGGGTCGGCGTTCGAACGGCGGTGCGGCAGGCGGCGGCGACGTTCGGGACGGCGACGTTCGGGACGGGGAGGTGGCCGCGACGGCGACGTTCACCCTCGACGGACGCACGAGCACCGTCGACCTGCGCCCCGGAGAGTCGGTCCTCGACGGAGCGCTGCGGGTGCGGTCCGACGCTCCCTTTGCCTGCAAGGGCGGCGTGTGCGGGACGTGCCGGGCCCGGCTCGTCGACGGTGAGGTCGCCATGGATGCGAACTGGGCTCTCGAGCCGGACGAGCTCGAGGCCGGGTATGTGCTCGCCTGCCAATCGCACCCGCAGACCCCGTCGGTGGCCGTCGACTTCGACGCCTGAGCGCAACGGGACGCAGCGACGCCTCAGCGCAGCGGCTGACGCCGGCGTCCCTCGCGCTGCGCCGGGGGGATCACACTGGCTGCGCCGACGCCTCCGGAGTCCGCTGTCCCGGGATGGCGCCCGGCACCGCCGGGGGGATGTTCTGGTTGACGTGGAACAGGTTGCTCGGGTCGTAGGCGGCCTTGACCCGGGTGAGCCGGTCGTAGTGAGGGCCGTAGGAGGCCCGGACCCGGTCCTGTCCCTCGTCCATCATCATGTTGATGTAGGCGCCTCCCGCCGAGTACGGGTGCTGCGCCTCCCAGTAGCCCACGCACCAGTCGCGCAGCTCGGCGGCCCTGGCCGGCTCAGGGTCGACCCCGGCGATGACGCCCGCCCAGCGCGCGCCGCGGTAGGCGAACGGCGTCTCGTCACGGGCCACGTCGGTCGGTGCCCCGTCGATCGGGTAGAGGTGCATCGTCGACTTCCAGGTCGGCAGCCGCTCACCCCACTCCTCGTGGACCGCCACCGCCTCGTCCGGGATGGAGTCGAGGTAGTCCGCTCGCCAGTACCACTGGTCGCCGGGGGGATAGACGGCGTCGAAGGCGGAGTTCCAGGCGGGCCAGGGCAGCGGAGCGACACCGTCGAGCACCGGATGCAGCGCCCGAGCCGGGGCGAGCAACTCGTCAGCGGTGCCAGGGTCTCCGGTGTAGCACCAGGCCACCGCGCACATCTTGCGCAGCCGGAGGTCCACCGGGAACGGGTCGGCAGGCGGCACGCTCAGCAGCGCGAAGAAGCCGTTGAGCTCCCGGGGCGCGGCGGGCAGGAAGTCGCGGTACCAGTCCAGCACCTCCCCGGTGCGCTCGATCGGCCACAGCATCGGCCCCGCGACGACGGTGCGCACCGGCTGCATCCGGAAGACGAAGCGCACGACGACGCCGTAGTTGCCGCCACCGCCCCGCAACGCCCAGAACAGCTCGGGGTCGTGGTCGGCGTCCGCGGTGACGATGCTGCCGTCGGCGAGCACGACCTCGGCCGCCGCCAGGTTGTCGATCGACAGGCCGTAGCGGCGGGTCAGGTGGCCCAGTCCACCCCCGAGCGTGATACCGCCGACGCCCGTGGTGCTGATGATGCCGCTCGGGACCGTCAGGCCGAAGGCGGCGCCGGCGTGGTCGACGTCGCCGATGGTGGCACCGCCCGCGACCTGCCCCCGACCGCTCTGCGGGTCGACCGAGACCCCTCGCATGAGCGACAGATCCAGGACGATCCCGTCGCTCGTGCCGAGGCCGGCGCCATGGTGGCCGCCGCCTCTGATGGCGAGGTCCAGCGAGCTCTGCCGGGCGACGTCGAGGACGGCGCGCACGTCGGCTACGTCGACCGCTCGGACGATGACGCGCGGGCGCCGTTCGATCATCGCGTTGAAGACCCGGCTCACCTCGCCGTACTGCTCATCGGTCGGCGTGATCACCGGCCCCCGGACCCGCTGCTGCAGGTCGCGGAGCAGGGAGATGTCGAGGGTGGCACCAGCTGGCTGTGGCATGACGCGCTCCCTAGGTAGCCGGGTTGGGGTGACGACTCCACCGTGCTCGCGGGACGCCGCAGCGACAAGCAATCTCATCGCGCTTCAACGGCTCCTTGCGCTCGGGGACGGCCGGGTAGGTGGCGACGGCCGCAACGTTCGCGTCGAGGTGCGCGCCTGAGGCGTGCGCCGGGTCGTAACCTCTCACCGTGACTGCGAGCGCGGAGACCGCCGACACCATCGAGACCGACCCGACGACCGGGGACGGTGTCGTGTTCCGCAGCGACATGACCGTCGAGCTCGTCCGCGGGGCGGCCAGCGACGCCGATGTCATCTTCGGAGCGCGGGTGTCGACCAAGGGCGAGCAGACCCTCGCCGAGCTCGACGCCGACCCGACCCGGTCGAAGGGGCTCATCAACTACCTGATGCGGGAGCGGCACGGCAGCCCCTTCGAGCACAACTCGATGACGTTCTACGTGCAGGCGCCGATCTTCGTCTTCCGTGAGTTCATGCGGCACCGCATCGCCTCGTATAACGAGGAGTCCGGGCGGTACCGCGAGCTGCGGCCGGTGTTCTACGTGCCCGGCCCGCAGCGCAAGCTGGTGCAGCAGGGCAAGCCGGGGCACTACGAGTTCGTCGACGGCAGCACTGAGCAGCACGAGCTGGTCGTCGCCGAGACGCAGCGCTCCT
>JBQCDV010000160.1:0-10726 GCA_051960855.1 Actinomycetales bacterium | reverse complement strand
CTGACGGCACTGTGGCGACATGCCCCGAACCATCCTGTTGCCCGAGCCCGAGGGTGTCTTCACCCGGCAGCAGTTGAACCGTGAGGGCTGGTCGCCCCGGGCCATCGACGCACGAGTCCGGCGGGGCCGATGGCAGCGGTTGCTCCCCGGCGTCTACGTGTCCTACTCCGGCGAGGCCACCGAGGACGACGTTCTGCGCGCTGCCCTGGCGTGGGGCGGCCCCCGAGCTGTCCTGACGGGGGAGTCAGCCCTGCGCCGGCATGGGTGCGGCTATCTCGACGAGGCCAGGCCGCATCTCCTGCTGCTCGACACCCGGTCCGAACGGCGCCCGCCCACCATCTGTCCGCCGGGACAGCGCGCGCTGCCGGCACCCCGGCGCGGGAGATTCCGGGGACAGGGGTCACAGCTGCCTCGTTCGGGACCGGTGCTGCTGGTGACCCGGACGGTGCGCCCCGTGCGGGTCACCCACACCAGGGGGCTGCCGACCGCTCCGCCCCTGCGGGCTGCGGTGGACGGTGCGCTGTACGTGCCCGGACTTCGGCAATGTCGGGCCCTGCTGTGCGAGGTCGTGCAACGCCAGTTGGTGACCGTCGACGACCTACGCACCGAAGTTCTCAGCCGTCGGGACCCGCGGCTGCGGACCGCGCAGCGGGTGCTCGAGGACCTGGCAGCCGGCTGCCACTCCGCGCCGGAGTGCGAGGTGCGTGACCTCGTGCTGACGAGCACGCTGCTGCCACGTCCGCGCATGAACCTGCGGCTGTCCGACGTCGGAGGGCCACCCGGATACATCGGCGATCTTGTCCTGCCCGACGCCCGTCTCGTCACCGAGGTCGACTCCGTCGAGTACCACGGGTTCGGTGCGACCGCCGAGGAGACGGCCCGGCGGCGCAACGAGCTCACGGCCGCCGGCTGGACCGTCATCTCCGTGACTCCGCGAGACATTCGTCAGCGTCCGCGCTGGGTCCTGCACCTGATTGAACGTGCCTACGCTGCCGGCCTCGCGGCAGCCTGAGGCGCAGCCCTCACAGGTGGCTCACAGGCAGTCCACGGCAGGCACCCAGCGGAGCGCCGCAGCCTGCTGCCATGAACGACGACACGTCTCCGCTGCCGCGCAGCCCGCAGGACCCCGACTGGGTCTTTCCGAGCGCCGGCACCAGTGCGGATCCCGTCTCCTCATGGTCCGAGCCGGCCGACGACTGGCTCGGGCTGCCGACTGACGTCTGGTCGGACGACGTCGACTACCTCCCGGGCGATGCGCGCCGGGAGTCCAGCGAACGATCGAGGGGCGGGTCCCTGAAGCGCTTCGCTGCCGGTGCCGCCCTCCTCGTGGCAGGAGTGGTCGGAGGCGCCGTGGTGGTCAACGCCTGGCAGGGCTCTGATGCGGCCCCGGTTGCGTCCGGTGTCGGAGCGGGCGGTCAGGGCTTCCTCGGCAGTCGGCAGGGGCAGCAGGGGTTGCAGGGCCAGCAGGGTCAGGACTTCTCGGGCAGTGGGCAGGGCCAGCAGGGTCAGGGCTTCCTCGGCAGTGGGCAGGGCCAGCAGGGTCAGCAGGGTCAGGGCTTCCCCGGCAGCCAGCAGGGTCAGCAGGGTCAGGGCTTCTCGGGCAGTGGGCAGGGCCAACAGGGTCAGCAGGGCCAGCAGGGTCAGCGGTTCGGCGCCGCCGACGGCGAGCAGCGCTTCATTGGTGTGGTGACCTCGGTCGGATCCGCCACGATCACAGTGCGGGCCGCCCAGGCGCCGGACAGCCAGAGTGCCGGGGGCACGCAGACCTACGCAGTCACCGGTGACACCGAGATCGGGCTCGACGGAGCGCGGGCCACCCTCGGCGACTTCAGCGCCGGCGACGTCGTGCTGGTTCACGTGCTCCCACAGCAGGTGGGTGGACACGATGTGCTGGAACGCTTGCTCGGGCGGTCCGGAGACGGCTCCGCGCAGCTGCCGCTTCGCCCCGGAGACGGGCGAGGCGGTGACGACGTCGGCCCGGATCGCCCCGTTGACGGGAGTGATTCGACCTCGACGACGGGCACGCGGATCTAGCGCGACGGGCACGCGGATCTAGCGCGGCGCGACCGGGCCTAACAGATCCGGACGACCTTCCCGGTGTCGACGTCGTACACAAAGCCCCCAACCTCAAGGCCCGAGAGATACGGGAACGACCGGATGCGCTGGACGTCCTGGCGCAGCGCCTCCTCCTGCTCGTGCGTGACGTGGAACGTCAGCGACCGGGTGTCGGGGCCGCCGGCGTCGGCGATCGCCGCGTGCACGTCATCGGCGCTGCCGGAGGCCATCCGGCACTTCGTGTGGGCGATGACCATGACGCGGTCGACGTCGAGCAGATGCTGGGCGATGACGATCGTGTCGAGGACGTCGTCGGTGACGCGGGCCCCCGCGTTGCGGAGGATCTTGGCGTCGCCCGGTCGCAGGCCCAGCATGCCGAAGGGATCGACCCGCGAGTCCATGCACGTCAGCACCAGCAGGTGCTTCGCAGCACGCCCCTCCACGCTGCCGAACTCGAAGTCGGTCGAGTACGTGCGGTTGGCCGCGAGGACATCATCGAACGGCGTCGGTTCCACGCCTCCGCATCCTTCCAGCAGCGGCCACCGATCGGACAGCGCCGAGAAGGGCGGGATGGGTGCGGCCGCGAGCCATGGTTGCCTGTGGACGACGAACGACGCAGTTCCTGCCGCGTCGTTAGCGTCGAAAGGTGCCGTCCACCCGCCTGTCCTCTTCACGGCTGCGAACTGTTCCTGGTCGGAGGCGCGGCAGTCCCCGCGGTGCTGGGTACCGGGTGTGGCAGCTCTGGCGGAGGGTCCAGCGGCACCGCCGGCTGATCGTCGGAGTGTGCGCGGCGGTTGCCACGGGCGCCTCGGTGCTCGCCCTGGCTCCGCCCCCACCTGCGACGAGGACGGTGCTGGTCGCGCGTCATGCCCTCGAGGCGGGCGAGGCGATGAGGGCCTCCGATGTCGCCACCGAGCAGATGCCAGTCGGGCTGGTCCCGGACGGAGCCCTCGATGCGCTACCCGGGTCGGGTGCCCGGCTGTCTGCGGACATCTCCGCGCGGGAAGTCGTGACCGCAGCACGCCTCGCACGCAGCGGTCCGCTCGCAGGCCTGGCCCCGGGGGAGCGGGCGGTCGCGGTATCGCTCACCACGACCGGGGAGCCTCTTGTGCGCAGCGGCACGCGCGTCGAGCTCGTGCTGCCTCCGGTGGATGGTGCCCCTCCCGGCGTCGTGCCGGCACGGTTGCTCACGCGGCCCACCGCCGCAGCCGCCTCGTCCTCCCCGTTGTCGCCACGCACCGAAGGGGGGCTGCGTGCCCTGGTGGCCGTGCCCGCGAGCGGAGCCTCGGCGGTCGCTCTGGCCGCGGCTGCGGGACCGTTGCCGTTCCTGCTGGTGCCGCCCGACCGTTAGCCGCCTAGCGAGGATGTCTCGTCGCCGGTGGTGCCGAGGCGGCCCTACGGCTAGTCGCCGTGGTGCGGAGGCCGCTCGTCGAGGTAGCGCTGCAGCAAGGCGTCCTCGCTGACCGGGCGCTCGTCCGTCGACTCGGGTCGACGCTCGTCGTCGGTGACCTCAGGCAGCAGGTCGTGCACGTCCGGGCGAGCGGGGTGCTCGGCTGGCTTCGGCATGCGCGGGGACGTCAGGCGGCGCTGCTGGAGCTGCCGGACGAGCCGGAGCTGCCCGAGCCCGAGCTGCCCGACGAGCCCGAGCCGGAGCTGCCGGACGAGCCCGAGCCGGACGAGCCGGAGCTGCCGGACGAGCCCGAGCTGCCGGACGACCCCGAGCCGGACGAGCTCGTACCGGAGGTGCCGGCAGCGGCGGGCGCCTTGGCACCGTCGGACCCGGTCGACCCGCCGTCCTTCGCCGGCGTCGCGCCCGACCCGGAGGCCGCTCCGGAGCCGGAGCCACGGGAGTCGGTCCGGTAGAAGCCAGAGCCCTTGAAGACGACGCCGACGGCAGAGAACACCTTGCGGAGCCGGCCCGTGCACTCCGGGCACTCGGTCAGGGCGTCATCGCTGAAGCTCTGCACGGCTTCGAAGTCGTGACCGCACTCCGTGCAGGCGTACTGGTAGGTCGGCACTCTCCACCCCTTCGCCGCTGCTGCCAGCGGTCGCGGCCACCGCACTCCCGCGCGGCTGGCACTCCTCAAGGTCGAGTGCCAATAGTAGTGGCAACCGGTGGAGACGTCGTGCTCTTCCTGCCGGGCTCGACTGGCGGTGTCCCGTCAGGGCGGTCGCCCGCGGCTCCGCATACTGGCGGCATGGCCGAGCGGGAGGCAGCGACGCCGGCCACGGCTGCGGCGTTCGGGAGGCGGTGGCGCAGCCGCGCCCTGGCCACGATCTACCCGCCGCTACGCCGGACCTACGAGCAGATGAACGACTACGCCGCCCGGTGGGACGCGAGCAACCGCGAGGCGCTGGCCAGCGAAGGACCGCTGTGGGTGGTGCTCGGTGACTCGACCGGGCAGGGAGTGGGGGCGAGCCGGTACGACGCCGGCTGGGTGGGTCAGATGCGCGATTCGCTGGCGGCCGGCGCGGCGAGACGGCAAGGCCCGCGGGCTGACGCGGGTGGCAGCACGCGCGACCCCGAGCTCCGAACGCCGCTGTCCACCCCTCCGCAAGCGCCGCTGTCCACCCCTCCCCGAACGCCGCTGTCCTCGCCGCCCCGCGTGCTCAACCTCTCGCAGTCAGGGGCGCGCCTCGTCGACGCGGTGGAGTCCCAGTGGCCCGAGGTGGGGCGGCTTGGCGTGCAGCCGGCGCTCGTCACGGCGGTGATCGGCGCAAACGACCTCACGCATACGTCGGTGTCCCTCATGCTGCAGGGAGTGGCCACTCTCGCCCGGACGCTGCCAGCCGGCGCTGTCATCGCGACGCTGCCGCGGGGCTGGCACGAGCGGAAGGCCCTCGTGGTCAACGAGGGAATCCGGCAGGTGGCCGCCGACTGCGGTCTGCGGGTCGCGGACCTGTGGCAGGTCACCGGAGCGCCGTGGCGGGGGTACTTCGCGGAGGACCGCTTCCACCCCAACGACCGGGGCTACGCGCGCTGGGCGCAAGCCGTCTTGGCCGCGCTCACATCGTGAGGATCAGGCCTCCGTGGTCGCGATGCCGGCAGTGGCTGCGCTGCTGCTGTCGTTGAGCAGGGCCCGCTCGAGAGAGTCCTCGGCGCGGGAGACCAGCGCCAGGAGACCCGAGAGAGCGGTCAGGGCGAGCACGACGAGGAAGGCTGCGATCAACACGGCCTCGGTCCTTCCCCTCCTGGTCCCGGCCTACGCCTAGCAGAACGGCTGACACGGGTGAGCAGCCGCCTGCCGGCGCACGTGTGACCGCCGCGGGGTCGGGCACGACGAGGGCATGACGACACCCGACCGCGGCGTCCACGGCGAGGACCTCGAGTCCGAGCTGCACCGCACCCCGCCGCCGAACGACCCGCCCGAGCGGGGCCTGCCGCCCGAGGACTCCCACCTCGCGCCCTCCGAGGCGCCGGTCCTCCCGGGCGAGACACCGAGTGCCGGCCAGGACTCCACCGGGCCGCGTGAGACCGCGAAGCGGGGCATGGGCGCGCCCGTGATCCTCGCCGTCATCGTGGCCGTGGTGGTCATCGCCGGTGCCCTGCTGCTGGCCCTTGCGCTCGGTGTGGGCAGGTGACGGGAATCAGGCGGCGACCTCGATCAGACCGGTCGGCGTCGCGATGAGGTCCACGCGGCGGTCGTGCTGCTCGACGGGCACCTCGTCGAGGACCTCGTCCTCCCACACGACCGCAACGGCCGGGGCGCCGTTCGCCCGATCGCCGATGGTGCGGTCGTAGGAGCCGCCACCACGGCCCACCCGGTTGCCCCGGCGGTCGACGGCGACGGCCGGGACCAGCACGACCTCGGCTTGGACGAGCGCGGAGACGCCCAGCTCGATCCCGCGCGGCGCCGGTGCGCCATGTCGCCGGTCGGCGCTTGGCATGCCGTCCCACAGCACCCAGCTCAGCGTCCGGTCTTCCAGCACACCAGGCAGCAGCACTTGTCGTCCGCGTGACGCGATCTCGACGAGCAAGGGCAGGGTAGGGACCTCGCCCGGCAGCTCGAGATACGCCGCGATCGGCCCCACCCCCGGGAGGTCGCTCAGCAGCCGTTGCACCACGGCCGCGAGCCCCCGCCCAGCCTCCTCGAGGTCCTGAGGGGAGCGACGGCGACGGCGTTCGAGGATGTCGCGGCGCAGCTCGGCTTTTGTGCGCATGTGGATGACGTCCTCGCCTTCACGCTTCCGGGATGCGACCATCCCACCACTGGAAGGGGGAGTTGCGTGCGAGGACGGCTGTCGCTCGCCGTCACGGCCGCGGTCATCGCGCCGCTCGTGGCGGCCTTCGGCGTCCTCGGGCTCGTCGACGTGGGGCTGCTCGGCGCGGACACACGCGAGGCCTACCAGCGCAACTCCGGCTGGGTGCTGCTGCTCGCCTTCGTGATCGGCGTCGTCGTCGCGGCCATCGTCGGCCTCGTCGTCGCCGGCCGCCTCGCCGAGTTCGTCAGCGCGCTCGACCGGCAGCGCGACGTCACCCGCGGCACCCTCGACCGGCTCGCTGACACCCTCCGCCTCACCCACGACCTGGAGGGCCTGCTCCGCGTCGCGACGGAGGCCGTCACCACGAGCGTGCAGGCTCCGCTCGGCGCGGCCTACCTGGTGACGCCGTCCGGCGAGCTGTCCCTCGTGGGGACGGCTGGATCGTCGAACGCCGCTGTCCGGCTCCCCTCCGTCATTCCCCGCGAGCACCCGCCGCTCGGGGCGCTGCTGGATGCCCCCGAGTTGTTGCAGGCGACGGTGGACGCCGGCACCGTGACCGAAGCCAGCGGACGGGGCGAGCGGTGGGACCTCCTCGCCGCGCCGCTGCTGCGGACAGGGTCGGTCGTGGGGCTGCTCGTGCTGATCGACCCGTCGCGGTCCGGTGCCCTGCTCGGCAACGACCCGGCCGACCGGCTGCTCGGCGTGGCCGCCCAGGCCGAGGTGGCCGTCGAGAACGTCATGGCCTACCGCGAGGCGCAGCGGCTGGCCATCACCGACCCCCTGACTGGCCTCTGGAACTACCGCTACCTGTCCATGTCACTCGGCCGCGAGATCGTGCGGGCCTCGCGGTTCCGCCGGCCGCTGGCCGTGCTCATGCTCGACGTCGACCTCTTCAAGAAGGTCAACGACACGTATGGCCACGCCCGCGGGGACGCGGTCCTCCGCGAGCTGGCACATCGGCTGGCCGAGCAGGTCCGCGAGGTGGATGTGCTCGCGCGCTACGGCGGTGAGGAGTTCACCGTCGTGCTGCCCGAGACCGACCGGGGCGGGGCGGAGAAGCTGGCCCGGCGCATCCTCGAGGCTGTGCGGAACCTGCCCTTCTCCGACGGCGGTCCTCCGCTGCAGGTCACCGTGAGCATCGGAGTGGCGATCTATCCCCAGCACGGTCAGTCGCCCGCCGTGCTGCTGCGGGCTGCCGACGAGGCGCTCTATCTCGCGAAGGCCCAGGGCCGGGACCAGGCGGCCATCGCCGCTGTCTGATCTGGTCACCGGAGTCCGCCGGCTGGGGAGAGTGCGGGCAGCGCTTCGGGGATACGGTTCGGCGCATGAGCCGCATCACCAAAGCCGTCATCCCCGTGGCCGGCCTCGGCACCCGGTTCCTCCCGGCGACCAAGGCGACTCCCAAGGAGATGCTGCCGGTTGTCGACAAGCCGGCTATCCAGTACGTCGTCGAGGAAGCGGTCGCTGCCGGCCTGCACGACGTGCTGATGGTGACGGGGCGCAACAAGAACACCCTGGAGAACCACTTCGACCGCAACTACGAGCTCGAGGACGCTCTCGCGGCCAAGGGAGACCAGCGACGGCTCGACCGCGTGCGCGAGTCGACCGTCCTCGCGAACATCCACTACACGCGGCAGGGCGACCCCAAGGGCCTGGGGCACGCCGTGCTGTGTGCGGCGGCGCACGTGGGGGACGAGCCGTTCGCCGTCCTGTTGGGTGACGACCTCATCGACGAGCGTGACCAGCTGCTCGCAGAGATGCTCAAAGTCCAGGAGGAGCGCGGCGGCTCCGTCATCGCCCTCATCGAGGTGCCGCGCGAGCAGATCTCGATGTACGGCTGCGCCGCGGTCGAGCCGACCGACACCGACGGCGTCGTCCACGTGACCGACCTCGTGGAGAAGCCGGCTGTCGACGAGGCCCCCAGCAGCTACGCCGTCATCGGGCGCTACGTCCTGGCACCCCAGGTCTTCGACGTCCTGCGAGACACGAAGCCCGGCAAGGGCGGCGAGATCCAGCTCACCGACGCCCTGCTCACCCTCGCGCACATGGACCCGTCTCAGGGTGGCGGCGTCCACGGGGTGGTGTTCACCGGCCGGCGCTACGACACCGGCGACCGGCTGGACTACCTCAAGGCGGTCGTGCAGCTTGCCAGCGACCGCCCGGACCTCGGCCCCGAGCTGCTCGACTGGCTGCGGGAGTTCGTCGCCGGGCAGCCCGTGCCCCAGGGAGATGCGTGAGGCAAGTCCTGATGACCTTCCGTCGGCGCTCTCTCCCCGGTCGGGGAGCATGGGTCCCATGACCACCGGCATGCGCAGTGTCGACGACCACCTGGCTCGGGCGCTGGAGGGTGTGGCGGCGCTGCCTCCCTTGGAGCTGCAGCTGATCGACGCGCGCGGCTGCCTGCTGGCCGAGGACGTCGTGTCGCCGCTGGCCCTGCCGCCGTTCGACAACTCCGCGATGGACGGCTACGCGGTGCATGCCGCCGACGTCGCCGACGCCACCGAGGACCTGCCAGCGCGGCTGCGCGTGCTCGGTGACATCGCTGCCGGGAGCACCTGGTCGCGGCCCATCCCGCGCGGGGCCTGCGTGCGCATCATGACCGGTGCCCCCATGCCTTCCGACGTGGATGCGGTGGTGCCCGTCGAGCTCACGGACGGGGGCACCCGCGACGCACGCATCTTCACGCCGGTCAGCGAGGGCAACGCCGTTCGCAGGTCGGGCGAGGATGTCGTCGCCGGCGAGCATGTCCTCCCGGCCGGGACCCGGCTTGGTGCCACCCAGCTCGGGCTGCTCGCCGCGCTCGGCTTCGAGCGGGTCGCTGTGCGCCCGCGTCCCCGGGTTGTCGTCCTGTCGACGGGAAGTGAGCTCGTCCCTCCCGGCCGCCCCCTGCAGCCGGGCCAGATCTACGACTCCAACAGCTACAGCCTCGCCATCGCCGCGGAGGACGCCGGCGCCGAAGCCTTCCGCGTCGGCATCGTCGGCGACGAACCTTCTCGTCTTATCGACGCTATCGAGGACCAGCTGGTCCGCGCCGACGTGGTCATCACCTCGGGCGGAGTGAGCGCCGGTGCCTACGACGTCGTCAAGCAGGTGCTCGGGCGGCTGGGCGACGTGGAGTTCGGCAAGGTCGCGATGCAGCCGGGCATGCCGCAGGGCTTCGGCCGGATCGGCCCCGACCGGATTCCCATCTTCACGCTGCCGGGCAACCCGGTGTCGTCGTTCGTCTCGTTCGAGGTCTTCGTCCGGCCGGTGCTGCGACGGATGCTCGGCATCACCCCCGAGGTCCGGCCGACCATCCGTGCGCGACTCACCGAGCCGGTCCGCTCGTCTGCGGGCAAGCGCAGCTATGTTCGCGGGCGCATGAGCGTGCAGGACGGTCGCTGGGCAGTGGCCCCCGTGGGTGGGACCGGGTCGCACCTGGTGGCCGACCTGGCCCTCGCCGACTGCCTGATCGTCGTGCCGGAGGAGGTGACGGAGGTGCCCGCGGGCGAGATCGTCACCGTCATGCCGCTGGACCGGCGGCAGTCATGACCCGAACGCCGGAGCCGCCTGCCGCGCCAATGTCCTCGGCCGTGCCGGCAGCGTCCCAGCCGCCACAGGACGTCTCGGCCGGTCACCTGACCCATGTCGACGCGCGCGGTGCGGCGCGGATGGTGGATGTGTCGGGCAAGGACGTCACCGTCCGCGAGGCGACGGCTTCGGGGGCGGTGCTGGTCTCCACGGAGGTGATCCGGCTGCTGCGCGGGGAGGGCGTGCCCAAGGGTGACGCGCTCGCCGTCGCCCGGATCGCCGGCATCGCGGCCGCCAAACGCACTCCCGACCTGGTGCCGCTGTGCCATCCGATCGCCATCCACGGGGTGACAGTCGACCTCGAGGTGCTCGACGACCGCGTGACGATCAGCGCGAGAGTGCGGACGGCCGACCGGACGGGCGTGGAGATGGAGGCCCTCACCTGTGTGAGCGTCGCCGCGCTCGCGCTGGTCGACATGGTCAAGGCCGTGGACAAGCGGGCCGTCATCACCGATGTCCGGGTGGAGTCCAAGAGCGGCGGACGCTCCGGGGACTGGACGCGATGACCTCGGCGCGTCGACGACGCGATGACACCGGCGCGTCGACAAGGAGAGGTGCTCGGTGAGCCGAGGCTTGGTCATCACCGTGTCCAACCGGGCGGCGGACGGCGTCTACGAGGACCGCGGCGGCCCGCTGCTGGTCGCGGGGCTGCAGCAGCTGGGCCTCGACGTCGACGGACCCCAGGTCGTCCACGACGGCGAGGAGGTGGCGGCGGCGCTGGCCGCTGCGGTTGACGCGCGCTACGACGTGGTGCTGACGACCGGCGGCACGGGGCTCACGCCGCTCGACCTCACTCCGGAGATGACCGCCCCACTGCTCGACCGTCCCGCCCCAGGCATCGCCGAGGCCATCCGTGCCCGCGGACTTGCCGCCGGCGTGGCCAGCTCGATGCTCTCGC
>JBQCDV010000159.1:0-9067 GCA_051960855.1 Actinomycetales bacterium | reverse complement strand
CGCCGGACTGCGCAGACCGGCTCAGGGGTAGCCGCGACGGGGTGTCGCGTAGCTGACCCAGCCCACCCCGGAGCGCTCCACGTCACGCAGCGCCTCCGGCGGCAGATGTCCCCGCAACGGGGCGTAGGCGGTCCAGCCGTAGGACGCTTCCCCGGCATCCATGCCGTCGGCTGGTGCCAGCCCCGGGACTGCTCCCTCTGCCTCGGGTTCACCCCCGGCCTCACCTGGCCCGGACTCACCTGGCCGGGCCTCACCTGGCCGGGCCTCACCTGGCCCGGGCTCACCTGGCCCGGACTCACCTGGCCCGGACTCACCTGGCCCAGATCCAGCCGTCTCCGGTGCTGCCTGAGCGATGGCGCCCCCCGGTCTTGAATGAGTCGTCGGCGCGACGCGTGCCTGCGGTACCCCGAGGAGTGTCCGGGTCACCGCCTGCTGGCTGTCGAGCAGGTCGTCGAGCGCCCGGCCGAGCGCGTCGGGTGTCACGGCGGGGCCGGCGGCGGCCGCCTCGAGGGCTTCGAGCACGGCGCGACGCACGAGCTCCTTGACGAACGACGCTGTCACGCCGTCCGTCCGTGCCACGGCTGCGGCAATGTCCGCCTCCGACAGCCGCAGGTCCACACCTCGGGCGTAGAGCCGGAACAGCTGCTCGCGGGCGGCCGCGTCGGGCAGCCCCACCTCGACAGCGACGTCCACCCGGCCCGGACGAGCGGCGAGCGCCCGCTCGAGCAGGTCGGCGCGGTTGGTCGTCAGGACGAAGAGCAGGTCGGAGTCGGGCGCCGCTCCGTCCATCGCGTCCAGCAGCTCGAAGAGCACCGGGTTGCCGCTGGGCCCGAAACTGCGGTCGGCTGCGACGAGGTCGACGTCCTCGAGCACGATGACAGCCGGTTCGAGCTCTCGCGCCATCGCCGTCACCGTGCCGATGGCGTGCAGGGAACGGCCCGCGAGCAGGATCCGCGTGTAGCCGGGTAGCTGCCCCATCAGGTAGCGGACGGTGTGTGTCTTGCCGGTGCCGGGCGGCCCGTAGAGCAGCATGCCGCGCTTGACGTGCTGACCGCGCGCTCGCAGGTCTTTGCTGTGTGCGGCGATGCCGACGGCGTGCCGTTCGACGCGGGCGAGCACCGCCTCGGGCAGCACGACCTCATCGCGGGGGACAGCCGCCGTGCCGGCGAACTCGATGTGGACGCCCATCGGCGTGCCGACGACCTCCAGGAGGCGCCCCCGGTAGACGTTGAGACGAGCGCGGAGGTCGTCGAGCTCGGCGAGGACCTGCTGCGCCTCGGCCAAGGGCAGGCCGGCGACCTCGAGATGCAGGCCGTTGTCGTGCTCGCCCGGGCCGGAGACCATCAGCAGGTAGCGCCCCCGGTGGTCGACGACCTGCAACAGCGCCAGCCGCAGGCAGGCCAGCGTGGTGCCGGGGCCGTTGGGGAGGTCTGCGAACGCCGGCGCGGCCAGCCGCAGCGGCGGGAAGCCCTCGCCGTGCACCAGCTGCTCGAGCGACACCCGGCCGAAGTGAGGCGGCAGCGCGACCCCGAGGACCTCGACCTCACGGATGTCCTCGCCGGACCAGGCGTCGAGGGCGACCTGCAGGTTCACGTGCTCCAGCGGCGCGAAGTCCCGCGCGACCACGCTGTGCTCGCACCCCTGCGTGCCGAGGTAGGACCGGACCAACCGGCTCACCTCATTGCTGGTGTCCGGCGGCGCCGCCGCGTGGGCCCACTCCATCAGCCCCTGCAGAGCGCGGGCGAGGCCGCGCGCCTGTCGGCGGTCTCCGGCGTTCGCGCCCCGCTTGTCTCTGCTCACGGCAGAACCCTGCTCACCGCTCGTCCCCGCTCACGCTGTCCCTCCGGTGCCCGCTGCGACTGTGGGGCCATCCCACCACGCAGGTGCCCGTCAGCGGCGTCACCGCGCCAGAGAGACGACCGAGACACGGACGGGGATCGAGTCGCCTCACGTGTGCACTGGGGGTTGCGTGACGACCACGAGCGCACACGCGAGCAGCGGAAGGCCCGTCGCGAGGCGCAGAGGTCCTGACTTCGGCGCGTCTGCGACGATCGCGGGCGTGCCTGCCGCTGCTGCCGCCGACCCCCTTTCCGAACGACGCCGCCTCGCCCGCGCTGGGTGCGAACGGTGGCTGGTCGGTCACGGCGACCCGTCGCCCCAGGCGACTCTCGCCGCGATCGCTGCCGAAGCCCGGGAGGAGCAGTACGACCGCTACGGGGAGGACGGCGAGGTCGCGGCGCTGGAGCGCGAGGTGTGCGAGCTGCTGGGCAAGGAGGCGGCCGTCTTCATGCCGAGTGGGGTCATGGCGCAGCAGGCGATTCTGCGGGCCTGGGTCGAGCAGACCGGGCGGCGCGCTGTGGGAGTGCACGGCCTGTCGCACCTCGTGGTGCACGAGCTGCAGGCGCTCACCGAGCTGCACGGCATGCGGCTGCAGCACCTCGCCGACGACCGGCGACCGGTCACCGCCGCAGATGTGAAGGCTTTCGCCGAGCCGCTGGCGGCTGTCGCGATCGAGCTGCCGCTGCGCGACGCCGGCTACCTGCTGCCCGCGTGGGAGGAGCTCGTGGCGGTGTCGGAGGCGTGCCGGGAGCGGCAGGTCGCGCTGCACGTCGACGGCGCCCGGCTGTGGGAGAGCCAGCCGTGGCTGTCGCGCTCGGCTGGTGGTGACGGCGTCTCGCTGGCGCAGATCGCCGCTCTCGCCGACACGATCTACGTCTCCTTCTACAAGGGCCTCGGGGGACTCGCGGGTGCGGTCGTCGCCGGCCCGGCGTCGCTCGTCGCGTCCGCTCGCCGCTGGCAGAGACGTCACGGCGGGACGCTCTTCAGCCTGCTGCCCTACGCGGTGGCGGCCCGCGCCGGGCTGCGCCAGCATCTGCCTCGCATGACCGAGTACCACGACACCGCGGTCGCCCTCGCGGCCGCGGTCGCCGGACGCTCCGGCCTGCGGGTGCTGCCGGACCCGCCGCAGACCGTGGCCTTCCGGCTGTTTGCGCCGGCCGGGGCGGAGGACCTCAACGAGGCGGCCATCGAGGTCATGGAGACTGCGCGGGTCGGTGTGCCAGCCATGTGGCGCCCCACGGAGGTGCCCGGCTGGTCGATGACCGAGGTGACCGTCGGGTCGGCCACGGTGGACCTCGGCGTGGACGCCGCGGCCGACCTCCTGGTGCGGATCGCGGAGATGGCTTGCGAGGCGACGACGGCTGCAGCGGCGGGTCGCGCCGGCTGATGGGTTGAACCAATCGGGCCGTCCCTCCGTTTCTGGCAGTGGAGGTCCAACCCAGACGCACGCACCCGCAGGGAGGGAGGACGCATGGCCACCGACGACGCCGTTCGGGACGCTGCCTTGCGCGCCCTCCACGAGGAGCATGCCCGCGTGCTCTGGGCGGTCGCCCTGCGGCTGTCGGACAACGACGCCGCGCGTGCCGAGGATCTTGTCCAGGAGACGATGCTCCGCGCTTGGCGTCACCTTGACGACATGCCGGCGGCGTTGCCGGCTCAGCGATCCTGGCTGGTGACCACAGTCCGTCGTCTGGCGATTGACGACTGGCGGACGCCGCGTCGCCGGCACGAGGTTGTCGCCGACGACCTGCCGGAGGGTCGGCTCGAGGACGAGACCGACGCGCTCGTGCAGTCCTCTCTCGTGGCGGAAGCGCTCCGGCGGCTCTCGCCCGACCACCGGGCCGTCGTCGTGCACTGCTACTACCTCGGCCGCACGACGCCTCAGGCTGCGGCGGTTCTGGGCATACCCGAGGGCACGGTCAAGTCCCGGCTGCACTACGCCCTGCGGGCCCTGCGGCTCGCCCTGGCCGAGCTGGGGGTGACGACGTCGTGAGCGCTCCGCTGTGCGAGTGGGACGCGGCCTATGTCCTGGGCGCGCTGCCCCCGGCCGACCGGGCGGTCTTCGAGGCCCACCTCGAGACCTGCGCGGTGTGTCGCGACGCTGTCGGCGCCCTCGTTCCGCTGCCGGGTCTGCTCGCTCGCGTGCCCGGCCCGACGCTCGAGGACGACCCGACCGGCGCCGACGCTTCCGAGGACGCGGCGTGCGAGAACGTCGACGAGCGCGGCTGGGGCGACTTCCTGCCCCCGCTCGTTCCGCCGTCGACTCTGCTGCCCGACTTGCTGGCACAGGTAGCGCGGGTCCGGCGCAGGCGTCGCCTGCAGCGAGCGGCGCTCGGGCTGGCCGCCGTGCTGGTCTCGGTCCTGGCAGGTGTCCTCGGCAGCGGTCTGGTCACGTCGCGAACGTCGTCCGCGCCCTCGACCGCCGTCGCCTTCGCGCCGACGTCGTCGGGTCCGGTGTCAGCTCAGGCATCGGTCCAGCCGGTCGCCTGGGGTAGCCGCATCGAGATGAGCTGTGAGCTCCTGAGCGCGGACGGTGGCGGCGCGTCGGACTGGGGTGAGGACTACCAGGCCGGCGCCGAGTACGTGCTCGAGGTCGCCCGCGGCACCACTGTCGAGCGGGTCGCATCCTGGCATGCGCTCGCCAATCGACCCGCTCTTATCACGGCGGCCACCTCCGCTGGACTGGCCGAGATCTCCGAGCTGCGCATCGCGGACCCCCAGGGTCACGTGCTGCTTCGGTTGGAGCCACGCAAGACGTAGCCGTCAATGCTCAGGACCTGCCGCCCTGGCCGCGCCCGAGCCGCGCCGGTGTGGCAGCGTCGAAAGGTCCGTCCGTTCCCTCATCTCTGGAGTGCTCCCGTGACCGACACCACCACCCCCGTTTCCGGCGCCGTCACCCGCCGCTGCCTGCTGGCGGCCGGTGCTGTCGCAGGTCTCGGCGCGCTGGTCGGGTGCTCGACCACCTCCACCGCCGACTCCGGAAGCGGAGCGGGTGCTGGAGCGGGCGGCGCCGGGGCCGGCGCTTCGGGCGGAGCGGCCAGCGGAAGTGGGGCGGCTGGCCCGACCGCCCTAGCCAAGGTGAGCGACATCCCCGTCGGAGGTGCGGTGTCCGCCACCGCCCCCAACGGGCAGGACATCCTCCTCACCCAGCCGACGGCAGGCACGATCAAGGGTCTGAGCGCCAAGTGCACGCACGCCGGCTGCACCGTCGTCCCCGCCGGCAAGGAGCTCGACTGCCCCTGCCACGGCTCCCGCTTCACCCTCACCGGCAAGAACGTTGCTGGCCCCGCGCCCTCGCCGTTGGCCGACTTCCCCGTCACTGTGAAGGATGGGCAGGTGTTCCCAGCATGAGCGTGACCTCGCGTCCACGTGCCTACACCCGCGAGCAGCAAGCGCTTCCGGTCGGCGAGGCACTTCTCGTCGCTTTGACGGGAGCGGCCGTGCTGATGTCAGCGGCGGTGCACCTCGAGCAGTACGCGCAGGGGTTCAAGGACGTCGCGATCGTGGGCCCGTCCTTTGTCGCCCAGGGCATCGTCGGGATCGCCTTCGCTGTCTGGCTGCTGGCCAGCCGGTCGCTGCTCCCGGTGCTAGCCTGCTTGGTCTTCGGGGCGGGCAGCATCGGCGCGCTCGTTCTGTCAACGACGAGTCTCGGCTTCTTCGGCGTACACGAGCGCTGGCAAGGTATGCCGATCTGGCTGTCCCTCGGGTCGGAGTCCGTGGCGGTCCTGGGCGCATTGGCCCTGCTGGCCCAGCGGCGCCGCGGCCTCGCCAGATGATTCTGGAGTTCACCTCGCGGCCCTGACAACCTGTCGACATGACCCGCTGCGCACCTCGACCTCGAGGTGCAAGGGTCAGGCTGACAACGGGGTGTGATCCGGTGGCACCTGCTCAGCGGGCTTCGGCGGGGGTGGGGGCGTGCCGTCGCCGAACGGCCGACCGCCCAGCTCCTCACGCCCGTGTGGCTCCAGCCAGTTCGTCAGGTCCGGACCCAGCGGCACGACGCCGGTGGGATTGATGTCGCGCTGCACGATGTAGTAGTGCTGCTTGATCTGCACGAAGTCGATCGTGTCGCCGAAACCAGGGGTCTGGAACAGGTCACGCGCGTAGGCCCACAGCACGGGGAGCTCGGCGAGCTTCTGCCGGTTGCACTTGAAGTGTCCGTGGTAGACGGGGTCGAAGCGCGCCAGGGTCGTGAAGAGCCGGACGTCGGCCTCCGTGATCGTGTCGCCGACGAGGTAGCGCTGCGTCGCGAGCCGGTCGGAGAGCCAGTCGAGCCGCGACCACAGCTTGCGGTAGGCCCGCTCGTAGGCCTCCTGGTTGCCGGCGAAGCCGCACTGGTAGACGCCGTTGTTGACGTCGACGAAGACCTTGCGCATCACGTCGTCGATCTCGTCGCGCCGGTCCTCGGGGTAGAGGTCCGGGGCCCCCTCCCGGTGGTAGTCACTCCACTGCGTCGAGAAGTCCAGCGTCATCTGGGCGTAGTCGTTCGTCACGACCGCACCGCTCGGGATGTCGACCATCGCCGGCACCGTGATGCCGCGCGGGTAGTCGGGGAAACGCTTGAAGTACGCCTCCTGCAGCCGCTCGTAGCCCAGCACCGGGTCGCGTCCGTCCGGGTCGAGATCGAAGGTCCAGCTGCGCTCGTCGTGCGTCGGTCCGCACAGGGCCATGGAGATCGCATCCTCGAGACCCAGCAGGCGCCGCACGATGATGGCGCGGTTGGCCCACGGGCAGGCACGGGCGGCCACGAGGCGGTAGCGGCCCGCCTCGACGGGGTAGCCGTCCCGGCCGTCCTGCGTGATCCGCGTGGTGATGTATCGCTGGTCGCGGTTGAACTCGCCCGAGGGGTTGACATAGACGCCGGGCTTGTCGTGGGTCGCGTCGTGCTGCTGCTGCGTCACCACTGCAGGCTAACCTCGCCGACCTCGGCGGTCGTCTCGAAGCCGAGCCGGGCGTAGACCCCGTTGCTCGTCGCGTTGGCGGCGTCGGTGTAGAGCATCACCGTGTGGCATCGGGGCAGCAGCTGCTCGGTCACCGCCGCCGTGACCGCCGCCGCGTACCCGCACCGACGGTGCGCCGGTGCAGTCCACACCGGACCGATGCGGCCGATCGCGCCCCGCGGGGTCTCGACGAGCGGCGCGTGGGCGGCCGCGGCTACCCGCTCGCCGTCCACCTCCCACCACCACCAGCCCGACTGCAGCCGCTCCTCGGCCGCACGGCGGTTGTCGTGCCCCACCTGGCCGAGCTCGTCGTGGAAGGCCGTCATGACGTCGGCGACCGACTCGAGCTCTCCGGCATCGTCCGGCCTCGCGCGGCGCGCCCGTCCCGGTGTTGGTGGCGGCGGGGTGTACTCGCGCAGGACGCGCAACAACTCCTCGCGACCTGGCGACACGGTGGCACCCGTGAGCTCCGCAACGTGGGCAGCAGCGGCGTTGGCTGCATCGAGCGGGCCAGCGAAGCCCGCTGGCCGGTCCGGCAGCGTCAGCACGTCTGAGGCCACTGCCCGCGCGGCGAGCTCGGTCATCGGACCGAGCAGCACGCGCAGAGGCGGAGTCTGGATCGCCGCTCCCACGACGTGGCCATCCGTCACCGCCCAGAGCCGCGCGTCGTCGTAGCGCCCGTTCCGGACACCCGTCGCGACGCTGCTGATCACGTTGGTCAAAAGGGGGTCGGCGTCACGATAGGCCTGGGTCGCACGCCACCATCCATCGACATCGGTCTGGTTGAACCGGCGTACGGAGCCGCTGGACGAACCCGTCATCCCCGCACCGTAACGATCAGCGGGCTCGACAGGCTTGTCGTTTTCTCACGGCTGGGATGGCGGCGGGGGCGGGGCGTCCGGTGACGGTTCCGGCGGCGCGGGCGGCAACGTCTCCGGCGTGTCCGGCAGCAGCGGGCCCGGGTCGTCGGGAACCGGCTCGTTCGGGTCGATCGGCGGAGGCTCGGGAGCGGGGGTGGGCACGGGTGGCGCGTCCGGGGCCGTCGTCGACAGCGGCGCGTGCACGTCGCGCTCGGCTCCCAACTCGGTCAGCTGCTCGCTCATGACCGCGAGCCTCCCCACCTCTCGCACCTGCGACACGGCGAGAAGCCCGGCGGGCGGCGTTCGGGAAATCAGCGGGGCAAGGCGTAGGGCGGGCGCCAGCGGTCACAACGCAACGGAGACGACGAAGCCAGGACGACGAAACGGAGGCCGCCTATGAAGCGCATCGGGTACTTCCTGAGCTGCGAGGAGTACAGCCCGCGTGAGCTGGTCGAGCAGGCCCGGCTGGCGCAGGATGCCGGCTTCGAGGCGCTGTGGATCAGCGACCACTACCACCCGTGGAACAACGCCCAGGGCCAGAGCCCGTTCGTCTGGTCGGTCATCGGCGCGATCTCGCAGGTGTGCTCTCTGCAGGTCGGGACCGCCGTGACGTGCCCGACGATCCGCATCCATCCGGCGATCGTCGCGCAGGCGGCCGCGACCGCCAGCGTCATGCTGGATGGGAAGTTCACGCTCGGCGTCGGCACCGGAGAGGCGCTCAACGAGCACATCACCGGCAGCCGCTGGCCGAGCGAGGACGTGCGCCTGGAGATGGTCGAGGAAGCCATCGCGGTGATGCGCCAGCTGTGGTCGGGGGAGACGGTTTACCACTACGGCAAGCACTACACCGTCGAGGACGCCAAGCTCTACACGCGACCGGACGAGCAGGTGCCGGTGTACATGTCGGCCTTCGGCCCCAAGTCCTTCGACGTGGCGCTGCGCATCGCCGACGGCTTCGTCACGACGATGCCGGACGCCGATCACGTCAAGGAGTGGAAGGCCAAAGCCGGGCCGGACAAGGCGACGCAGGTCGGCTACAAGGTCTGCATCGCCGACACCCAGGACGAGGCCGTCGAGATCGCGCACCGGCTGTGGGCCAACGCAGGGCTGCCAGGCGAGCTCGCACAGGTGCTGCCGTCACCCAAGCAGTTCGAGCAGGCCAGCCAGCTCGTCACCAAGGACATGACGCGCGAGAGCACCGTCTGCGGCCTCGACGTCGACGCGCACGTGCAGCAGTTCCAGCAGTACGGCCAGGCCGGCTTCGACGACATCTACGTCGCCAACATGGGCCCGAACTACCGGCAGTTCTTCGAGCTCTACAAGAGTGAGGTGCTGCCGCGACTGCGGTGAGCGTTCAGGGCAGCGTGACGTACTGACCCAGGAAGGCACGAGCGGCGTCGGTGTCGAGCCGGTAGTCGACGTTCGTGC
>JBQCDV010000158.1:0-8623 GCA_051960855.1 Actinomycetales bacterium | reverse complement strand
CGACATGGGCTATGTCGTCGTCCATCCCGGCGCCGCCTACGGCAGCAAGCGCTGGCCGCTCGACCGCTTCGCCAGCGTCGCCTCGGAGCTGCAGCAGCGCACGATGCCGGTGCTCGTGACCGGCAACGAGTCCGAGCAGATCCTCACCGCCGAGCTGGTGCGCCGCGCCCGCCTGCCGCACACCGCGGACCTAGGAGGCCAGACGCACCTGCGCGACCTCCTCCGGCTCGTGGCCGGAGCCCGGCTCGTCGTCACCGGCGACACCGGGGTCGCGCACATTGCGTCGGCCTTCCGGACCCCGTCGGTCGTGCTTTTCGGGCCGGCCTCGCCCCGACTGTGGGGACCGCCGGAGTCCGGGCCGCACATAGCGCTGTGGCACGGCGACGACGAGCGCGAGGTCCTCGTCGACGAACCCGACCCCGCGCTGCTGTCCATCACGGTGGACGAGGTCCTCGAGGCCGCACACCGCGCGCTGGCGATGCCACGGCGATCGGCGTTCGCCCTGCTCTGACCCACCTCACCGCGCTTCAGCGGCCCAGGGCGGTGCGGACGACCTCGTGCATGGCGTCTGGCAGTTCATCGACGCGGACCATCCGATGTCGTCGTGCTCCTCCCGGGCAGTTTTCGCTGGTGCGCCCTGCATACGCAGGCGCCTCTGACAGTCCTCACTCTCCGCGGGAGACGGCCTGCATCGACCCTGCCTTGAACCGGCGGACCTCCTGCGGCCAGCCGCAGCCTTCGGCCACTCTCCCCGCCCACTTGCGGGCGGTCTCGTCGTCGGGGACGTCGATGATGGTGAGTCCGCCGAGCCACTCCTTGGTCTCGACGTAGGGTCCGTCGGTGATGACGAGCTCGCCGCTCGTGGCGTCCGCACTCGCGGCCTCTTCGAGCTCCTCGACCAGGCCGCCGGCGTAGACGAGGACGCCCTGCTCCTTCATCTCACGGACCACCGCGGTGGACGGCTGTACCCGGCTCTGGAACCACGCCTCGTCGTGGTCGCCGACCCACTGCTGGTTGAAGTAGATGAGGTACTGGGGCATCGCCGCTCCCTTCGTCGGACAGACCCGATGTCTGCCGCCGCCTACGCTACGAACGGCGGTGCCCCATTTCGACACCTCCCGAGAGCGAGCGGTGTCAGGCTGAGGGAGGAGTGGACTCCCACGCGGCGAGTTCGCCCTTCGTGGCGTCCATCCGCCACCCCTGCTCGACGAGGTCGTCGAGGTCTGCCCAGAGCCGCTCGTCGGCCGTGTCGACCTGCACACCCACCCAGCCCTTCGGGCCGAGGTAGGGCGGGACGAAGTACCGCTCCGGCTCCGCGGCCACCAGCTCGCTCTGTCGTCCCGGGAGCGCCCTGATCCACAGCGCCAGCCGACCATCGCCGTGATGGTCAGCCGTCAGCCACACAAACCGCCGTCCGCGATGGATCAGCGTCGGGGAGCCGTGCCCCTCGACGACCTCGACCCCGGGCAGGGTCCAGGCCCACAGCTGCAGCTGGGCCAGCGCGCCGTCGTACTCCCGCTGCCCCCAGCGCGGCCCCGGCTCACCAGGCAAAGGCACCCACCTCCAGCGTCCTCACCGCCGCGGTCCCGGCCGCATCCGAGACGTCGAGGTCCACCTCCGCCAGGATGCTCCAGTCGTGGTCGCCCTCGGAGTCGTCGAGCACCTGGCGGACCCGCCAGACCCGGCCCGTCACGCCCTCCGGCCGCTCGTCGACGACGAACAACTGCGGCCCCCGAGCCTCCGGCCCCGTCTGCAGTTCCTCGTGCTCATCCCAGAACGGCGTCATCGCCGCCTCCCACCGTTGCGCGTCCCACTCGCCGTGACGGCTGACGTCGTCCAGCTCGTGCTCGAGGTCGGCGAGACCCTCCCAGTCCCGCCGGCCGGCGAGCTCGACTCGCCGGAACATCGCGTTGCGCACCAGCACCCGGAAGGCGCGACGGTTGGCGGTGACCGGGGGAGGCGTGCTGTCGCGAGCAACCCGCGCGGCGTCGTTCGCGAGATCGGCTGTGGACTCGCCGGCGCGCAGCGCCTCCCACTCGTCGAGCAGGCTCGAGTCGGTCTGCCGCACGCTCTCGCCCAGCCACTCGGTCAGGTCGGTGAGGTCCTCGGTGCGGGCGTCCTCCGGGACCGTCTGACGCAGCGCCTTGTAGGCGTCGGCGAGGTAGCGCAGGACCAGCCCCTCGCTTCGGGCGAGGCCGTAGTAGGCGACGAACTCGCCGAAGGTCATGGCCCGCTCGTACATGTCCCGGGCGACGGCCTTGGGCGACAGCACGTAGTCCCCGACCCAGGGGTGGCTGCGCCGGTAGACGTCGTAGGCGTGCTCGAGCAGCTCGGCCAGCGGCCGTGGCCAGGTGACCTCGTCGAGCAGCTCCATGCGCTCGTCGTACTCGATCCCGTCGGCCTTCATCTCGGTCACGGCCTCGCCGCGGGCCTTGAACTGCTGAGCCATCAGCACCTGTCGCGGGTCCTCGAGCGTGGACTCGATGACCGACAGCACGTCGAGGGCGTAGCTGGGCGACTCCCGGTCGAGCAGGTCGAGAGCCGCCAGCGCGAAGGGCGACAGCGGCTGGTTGAGGGCGAAATCCGACTGGAGGTCGACCGTGAGCCGGATCCGCGGATGCTCCTCGCCGGGGGCGGGTGGCAGCTGCTCGACGACACCGGCGTCGCGCAGCGCTCGGTAGATGGCGATGGTGCGCCTGATCAGGCGCAGCTGCGATGCCCGGTCCTCGTGGTTGTCTTCGAGTAAGTGTCGCATTGACGAGAAGACGTCCCCACCGCGCTCGATGACGTTGAGGACCATGCCATGCGAGACGCGGAACCGGCTGGCGAGCGGCTCCGGGGGAGCAGCCACCAGGCGCTCGAAGGTCTCCTGGGTCCAGCTGACGAAGCCTTCGGGAGCCTTGCGTTTGACCACCTTGCGGCGCTTCTTGGGGTCGTCGCCCGCCTTGGCGAGCGCCTTCTCGTTGTCGATGACGTGCTCCGGTGCCTGCACCACGACAGTCCCATGCACGTCGAAGCCGGCACGGCCCGCACGGCCGGCGATCTGGTGGAACTCCCGAGCTCGCAGCAGCCGGGTGCGCCGGCCGTCGTACTTCGACAGTGCGGTGATGAGGACCGTGCGGATCGGGACGTTGATGCCGACCCCGAGGGTGTCGGTGCCGCAGATGACCTTGAGAAGGCCGGCCTGGGCGAGCTGCTCGACCAGGCGGCGGTACTTCGGGAGCATGCCGGCGTGGTGGACGCCGATGCCGTGGCGCACCAGTCGAGACAGGGTCTTGCCGAAGCCTGAGCTGAAGCGGAAGTCGCCGATGGCCTCCGCGATCTGGTCGCGCTCCTCGCGCGTCGCCACGTTGACGCTCGTCAGGGCTTGCGCCCGCTCGAGCGCGGCGGCCTGCGTGAAGTGCACGACGTAGATCGGCGCTTCGCGGGCCTCGAGCAGCTTCTCGATCGTCTCGTGCAGTGGCGTCATCGCATAGCGGTAGGTCAGAGGGACCGGCCGCTCGGCGCGGTCGACGACGGCGGTGGGGCGGCCCGTGCGGCGTTCGAGGTCGTGCTGGAAGAAGGTGACGTCGCCAAGGGTCGCCGACATCAGCAGGAACTGGGCGCGGGGGAGCTCGAGCAGCGGGACCTGCCAGGCCCACCCGCGGTCCGGCTCGGCGTAGAAATGGAACTCGTCCATCACGACCTGGCCCACGTCGGCGTCCGGCCCCTCGCGCAGGGCGAGGTTGGCCAGCACCTCAGCGGTGCAACAGATAATCGGCGCGGTCGGGTTGACGCTCGCGTCACCGGTGAGCATCCCGACGTTGTCGGCGCCGAAGACGTCGATGAGCGCGAAGAACTTCTCCGACACCAGCGCCTTGATCGGCGCCGTGTAGAAGGTGCGGACCCCTTGCGACAGCGCGACGTAGTGCGCGGCCACCGCCACGAGGCTCTTGCCTGAGCCGGTGGGCGTGTTGAGGATGACGTTGCTCCCCGAGACCAGCTCGAGGAGCGCCTCCTCCTGGTGCGGGTAGAGCGCCAGGCCCTGCTCCTCGACCCAGGTGGTGAAGCCGGCCAACAGGTCGTCGGGCTCGACGTCGGCGCGCAGGGAGGGCGGCGGCAGGGTCTCGAGGAGTTCCATCAAGCGTCATCCTCGCCTACCGCGTTAGCGTCGAAGCGTGCCGACTCCACTTTCGTCCGACACCGACAGCCCCGCAGGCCTGCCCGCGTGGGTCGCGGACGTGCCGTCTCCGTCGTCGCCGCAGCTGCTGGCGGGGATGCTCACGGTCACCGGGCTGACGCACCTGTGCGTGCCGCGGCCCTTCTACGCGCTCATCCCCGCGTGGCTGCCGGGCCCGCGCAAGCTGTGGAACCTCGGCGCCGGCATCGCAGAGCTGTCGTGCGCCCTCGGTCTGGCCACGCCCCGCACGCGTCGCCCCGCGGCCTGGGCGACGGCGGGTCTCTTCGTCGGCGTCTTCCCCGGCAACCTCTGGATGGCGTGGAAGTGGCGGTCGCTGCCGTGGCCGCTGCAGCTGGTGTCCCTCGGGCGACTGCCCCTGCAACTGCCGCTCATCGCCTGGGCACTGAAGGTCGCGCGGTCCCGGGGCCGGTAATCCTGGCTAGCCCCGGTCAGCTCATGGGAGTGGGCGCGGCGGGACCCGTGACGAGGTCGAGTGTCGCGGGAGCGTGCGGGCGCAACCGCACGGGCGGTAGGGCCGGAGCGGGCAGCGGGCCCCCGTCGTAGCCGTGGACGTGCCCGAAGCGGACGTCCTTCTCCCAGTCGTTGCGCGCCTCGGCGATCTCGTCGTGCGTGCGACCGACGAAGTTCCACCACATGAGCAGCGGCTCGTCGAAGGGCGGGCCGCCGAGCAGCAGCGCTGTCGCGCCGTGCTCGCTGTGGAGGATCATCGAACGCCGCCCCGGGGGCTGATGCCGCAGGGCCGCGTGCGGCACGGGGTCACCGTCGACGGTCACCTCGCCCTGCACCGCGAGAACCCCATGCTCGAAGTCGATGTCGAGAGACAGCTCGACACTGCCGCCGGGCTGCAGCCGCACCTCGGCACCGAGGATCGGGGAGTACGTGGCCGCCGGTGAGACCGTGCCGGCGAGCGCTCCGAGGAAGACGGTCACCGTCGCTGCGTCGTTCGGGACGTGGGGGAGGTCGGCGTGGTGCTCGAAGTGCGCCTGCTGATGACGAGCGGTGTCGGGCAGGGCGACCCACAGCTGGACGCCATGGAGGGCGGTCGCGGGAGAGGTGCCTGCCGAGACGATCGACTCCTCGGAGTGCGCGATCCCATGGCCGGCGGTCATGAGGTTGAGCTCACCCGGCCGGATGGTCGCGACGTTGCCGACGCTGTCGCGGTGCAGGACCTCGCCGTCGAGCAGCCAGCTGACCGTCTGCAGCCCCGTGTGCGGGTGGGGCGGGACGTCCATGAGCGGACGGACGCTCGACGGGTCGCGATGGTGCGGTCCGTAGTGGTCGACAAAACACCAGGGTCCGATGGTGCGGCGGTCGCGGTGCGGCAGCGTGCGGCGGACGGTCATCGCCCGAGGTCCGCCGAGCGGCACGTCGCGGGGGAGGAGCAGGCTCGCGTCCACCTGCGCAGCGTAGGCCTCGAGCGGAAGTTCCGCCGCTGACAGTAAAATTTGCGTAGATCTTTTGGTATCGCCTCTATCCGACATGTCCCCCATCTGCCTACCCTCCGGTGGCCGTCGTCACATTGGGTGATGGCGAAGTCAGGAGGACACGGATGAGGACGCCGTTGCGTCGACCTCGGGTGTGGATCGCGGCCACCGCCGCCACCACCCTCGTGGCAGGTGGGATCGCCACAAGCGCCATCCTGCAGGAGCAGCGATCGGAGCGACTGCCCTGGAAGGCCCACGAGCTTTTCGAGCAGATGAAGGGCGAGAAGGACTTCGCCGAGTCCAGTGCCGGCACCGCCAACGGCGGTAGCGGCGGCGAGGCGTTCGAGGCCAAGACGGCCACGGAGCAGTTCGACCAGCACCGGGGGATCGTCCCGCCCGGTGGCTACAGCACAGCGCTCGGTCAGATCAACGCTCTCGGAAAGACCACCTTCACTGGGCGCACGTGGGACGAGCGAACCAAGCTGCCCTACAACGCCGATGACGAGAACTACCGTGACTACTTCTCCAACTCCTCCGGCGGCAGCGGCTATGTGACCGGCCGAATCACCGGCATCGCCGTCGATGGGAACGGCTACGTGTTCGCGGGCGGGGCGGACGGCGGGGTTTGGCGGCGCGCGCCAAAATCCAACACGTGGCAGCCCATCGCCGACCAGCTCGGCACGCTGAGCACCGGCGACCTCGAAATCGGTCCTGACGGTGCGCTCTGGTACGCCACAGGTGAGGGAAACACCGGCGGCACCGCCTACGTGGGACAGGGCGTCTACCGGCTCGTGAACCCTGACAGCTCGACGTTCGACCCGAACCGAGACCGCGTCGGCGGCATAGAGCTCGAGAGCACGGTGATCCAGAAGATCCGCTTCGCCGACGGCAAGGCCTTCGTCGCCTCGAGCCGCGGCATCTGGTCGCACACGGTGAGCGACACCGACTCGACGTGGACCTTGAACTACGCGCCCAACCCCAGCTACCTGCCGGGTGGCTCGGACGCCGCCGACCCGGCGGCCGGATACAAGAACATCGTCAATGACGTCCTGGCCAGCCCGAACGACCCGACGCACCTCATCGCTGCTCTCGGGTGGCGCAGCGGTGACACCTACAACGGCTTCTATGAGAGCACCAACAGCGGAAAGACCTGGACGAAGGTCAATCTCCAGGGCGGCATCGACTCGATCGACCCGAGCGACGTCGGGCAGGCGACGCTCGCCTACAGCGCCGACGGGTCGAAACTGTACGCGGTCGTGCAGTCAGTGGCGCTGCTGAATAAGGCCACGGGCACGGTCAACAGCTACCTCAAGGGCGTCTACGTCTCGAACAGTGGCAACGTCGCGGGTCCCTGGACGAAGATCGCCGACTCCACCAAACTCGCTAACTCCGGCTCCGCCTTGAAGCAGTCGGTGGGCGGCAAGGGCTACGGTCCCGGCATCCAGTCTTGGTACAACCAGTTCGTCACCGTCGACCCCTCCAACCCCAAGCACGTCTACGTCGGGCTTGAGGAGGTCTACGAGACCAAGGACGGTGGCGCGACCTGGACGACACCCGGGCCCTACTGGAACTTCTACTTCGGCTGTTGGGACTACACCAAGCCGAACACTCACGTTGGCGACAGCATCTTCGGGCCAGCGGCCACGGTCGCCAACTGCCCGACGACCACACACTCCGACCAGCATTCGGTGGCCATCGGCACCGTCGACGGCACGGCGACGCTGTTTGTCGGCAACGACGGCGGCATCTTCTCGCGCCCGGTGAAGGGCGCGGCCAACGCCGACGGCCACGCGACTGACTGGACGTCGCTGAACGACGGCACGATCGACGCGCTGCAGTACTACGCGGTCGGGGTCGGACCGGAGCCGGCCGGCAGCCGGGGAACGACGGGCGCGGAGATCATCTCGGGGGGCCTGCAGGACAACGGCGGCTCGATCCGGCGCGTTGGCACCAAGCCCGAAACCATGTCGTCCAACTTCGGCGGCGACGGCGGTGACGTCCTCGTTGACCCCGACAACGGCTGCAACATCGTGCAGGAGTACGTCTACCTCTCGATGCGCGTGACCAATAAGTGCGCCGAGACTCCGCTGAAGGAGGACGGCACGTACAGCGATGGCTTTGTGAATACCGATCACGCAAATACGCGTGACATTGCCCCGCCGGACGTCAACGCTCGCTTCATCGCGCCCTTCGACGCCGACCGGACTCCAAGCCTCAAGGACAATTGGATCGCCGCAGGACAGCACGTGTGGTTCCAGGACGAGGGTTTTGACATTACGGACGGATCGAAGTGGCAGAACAAGCTCGACCTCGGCTCGGGCAAGGTGGCGACGGCTGTAGCCATGAACAACAAGCACGCAGTTGTCGCGTGGTGCGGTTCCTGTGGTGAGGCCTTCAACGGAGGGCTGAAGTACACGAACGACATCACCGCGGCAACTCCGAAGTGGGTCGACCTCGGCACCAGCACGGACGTCGCGGCTCGCTACATCGGCGGAGTTAGCGTCACAGCGGACGGCACCGTCTACGCCGTCAACGGTGGCTTCAGCCGCCGCTTCACCGACGGCCCCGGCGCAAATGTCAAGCACGTATGGAGGTTCGCGTCCGGGTCTTCGACGGGCGAAGCCCTCGACGGCACGACGTTCCCCGATGTGCCTTCGAACTCCGTCAAGTTGGACGGCGCCGGTGACGTCATCGTGGGCACTGACCTCGGTGTCTTCGTCCTCCCGTCGAAGGCCAACTCCGGCTGGCAGGAGCTTGCCTCTGGTCTGCCGCGCACAACGGTGATGGATGTGGAGATCTGGAACGGCAAGGTCTACGCCGCGACTCATGGCCGCGGCATCTGGAGTGTGGACCTCGGAAGCACTGCGCCCGTCGCTAAGAAGCGGAAGTAGGTCGCTAGTCGATCTCTTGACGAGCAGTGGGCGGTCCCGCAACGGCGGGGCCGCCCACCTCCGTTTCGTCAGGACTCCGTGAGACCCCCCCCGTCGTGCTGCCACCCCCGCGGGACGTTGAACCCCTC
>JBQCDV010000157.1:0-5577 GCA_051960855.1 Actinomycetales bacterium | reverse complement strand
TCGTCGTCGGGGCGCTGGTCGACGAGGAGGGCCTCATGCTCGGCGCGAAGCACTTCGCTCAGACCGAGGACGCGCGCGGCATCGACGGTGTCATCGTCTGCGAGCCCGAGGAGGGCGAGATCTGCGCTGTCGCCAAGGGCGCCGTCAGGCTGCGCTTCGACCTGCGCGGCGTCATGGCTCACGGCGCTATGCCGCAGCACGCGAAGAACCCTGTGCCCGTAGCGGCGGCGATCGTGGCGTCCATGGCCGAGCTGCAGCAGGAGCTGCAGGAGGCGCACGGGGAGCACGAGCACCTGGGGTGGACGTACGTCACTCCGACCGTCGTGATCGCCGGTGACACCGACCAGATCAACGTGATCCCCGCGACCGCCACCGTCTGCTTCGACGTTCGGACGATTCCGGGGGTCGACCACGCGGGCCTGGTCGCCGAGGCTAGGTCCCGCGGTGAGCGGGCCGCCGCCGGCACGGGCGTGACCGTGACGGTGACGGTCGTCGACGACCGGCCGGCGGTGGACACCCCCGTGGGACATCCCATCGTCGCTGCCCTGGCCGCCGCCCACGAGGCCGTGTGCGGCGAGCCCGCGCGCTACGGCGGCGTCCCCGGAGCGACCGACGGCACGATCCTGACGAGGGACGCCGGGCTCGCCACCGTCGTCTATGGGCCCGGTGGCAAGTGGATCGCCCACCAGGCCAACGAGTACGTCGAGGTCGCTGACCTGGAGCGCTGCGCCCGCGTCTATGTGGCGGCGGCGCGGCACTTCCTGGCCAACGCCGGAGCGGGAGCACGCGGTGAGTGACCTCGTCCGTCCGGGGGCGACCAACTCGCTCGTCGACGTCGCGGGCCTGCGCGTCGGGCACGCGACGCGCACCGGCGAGGGCTGGCTCAGCGGCACGACCGTCATGCTCACTGGTGCAGACGGCGCCGTCGGCGGCGTCGACGTGCGCGGTGGTGGCCCCGGCACCCGGGAGACCGACCTGCTCGACCCGCGCAACGCCGTCGAGCGCGTCCACGCCGTGATGCTCACCGGCGGCAGCGCCTTCGGCTTGGCGGCCGCCACTGGCGTCATGTCCCGGCTGGTCGACGCCGGCATCGGCTTCCCCGTGGGCCCGCCCGGCCACGTCGTCCCGATCGTGCCGGGTGCGGTGATCTTCGACCTGGGCCGTGGCGGCGACTTCCGCGCCACGCCGGACGGCGACCTCGGAGCCGAGGCCTACGACGCTGCGGTCGCCTCAGCAGGCGCCGCTCCGGCCTCGGGTGCTGTCGGAGCGGGGACCGGTGCCGTGGCTGGCGGTCTCAAGGGAGGGATTGGGTCGGCGAGCGCGGTGCTGCCGGACGGCTCGACCGTCGCGGCCCTTCTCGTCGTCAACGCCGCCGGGTCGACGGTCGACCGTCGCACCGGCGAGCTGCTCGGGGCGCGTTTCGGGCTGCCGGGGGAGTTCGACCACCTGGGGGCGCCGGCAGCGTCGGAACTGCCTGCACTCTTCCCCCCGCCTCCGGCGCTGACGGCCCGCGGTGGTGAGGAAGCGGTGCTCGCCACCACGATCGGCGTGATCGCGACCGACGTGACTTTGTCCAAGGCACAGTGCGCCAAGCTCGCCGGGATCGGACACGACGGCATGGCCCGGGCCATCAGCCCCGTCCACACGATGTTCGACGGCGACACCCTCTTCGCCCTTTCCACCACCGCGCGTCCCGCGCCGGACGCGATGGCGTTCTTCCAGCTGCTCGACGCCGCCGCGCACTGCGTGAGCCGCGCCATCGTCGCCGCGATGCTCGCGGCGACCAGCATCTCCACCCCGGGTGGGAGCTGGCAGAGCTACTCCGACGCCGCGCCGTCAGCCGTGAGGGGCTAGCCCGTGTACCTGGAGAACGTCGTCTTCGACGCGGCCGACCCGCAGCGAGTCGGCCGCTTCTGGCAGGCGTTGCTCGACGCCGAGCAGCTGAGCGACGGGGCGGCCGGCTTCGAGACGCGAGTCCCGATGGGAGAGGGCCACGCGCTGGACCTGTGCTTCCAGCCGGTCCCCGAGGCTCGCGACGAGTTGACCCGCGTCCTGCTGGCAGTGGCGAGCTCGGCGCTCCAGCGCGCCGAGCAGTCTGGCCTGCTGCCCGATCGCTCGGGCGCCGCCCACGGCGAATCGGACACGTCAACACTGCGGGACCCCGAGGGGACGCCGTTCGAGGCCATCGTGGATGCGGCCACCGGACCGATCCCGCTCACCGCCGTGCGGTTGGAGGTCGGTGACCCGGCCCGCGACGCGGCCTTCTGGTCGTGGTTGACCGGATGGCAGGCGACCGCAAGCTCGCCGCTGTCCCTGCGCCATCCGTCCGGCACCGGCGCACTTCTGCAGCTGGTGCAGGAGCAGCGACCGAAGGGACCGACGAAGAGTCGGCTCCACCTCGACGTCCGGCTGGAGCGAGGGGAAGATCCGGGCCGCATCGAGACCGAGATCCGGGAGCGAGGTGGCCAACGATTGGCGGCGCAGTGGGGCGACCTGCCGTGGCGGTCCTACCAGGACGCGTCAGGCAACGAGTTCTGCGTGCTGCCCGCGCGGGCGTGAGGTGAATCAGGACGGGCGCGCGCGCCGCGGGCGGGGGGCAGCCTGAGGCTGCTGGCGCTGCCCGCGCACGTCTGCAGACCGAAACGGCTGGCGAGCCTGGCCATCGCGTCGGGCCGCCCGGTTGGGCGTCCCCGACGCGGTGCGTGTTGGACGCGCGCTTGCGCGCTCGGACCCAGCCTTCCGCTCGCCGGCTGTCGCGCGGCCACCGACGGTCGGCCGCGGTGGCCGGCGTTCGGCCGTGACCGCGTCGGTCCCACGGGCGGGCGACGACCAGCCGTTGCGCTGCGGACCGTCTTCCCGCCGCTGCTTGCTGGGGCTCTCGCCGGCACTGCGGTAGGGGCGCCGCTTTGGGCCGTCGCTGCGGTGGGTGCCACCCGCGCGGTGGGGCCGCGGCTTGCGGGCCTCGACCTCCGCGACCACGAGCACCGGCTCGCCGGACTCGGCGATCTCGCGCACCGCCTCGTGACCGGGCACGACGCTCTCAGGCTCGACGGCCACTCCCGCGCGCTGCAGCATGCGCGCGTGAGGGCGCACCTGGTGGTGCAGGAGGACCGAGAGCACAAGACCGGACTGGCCGGCGCGGGCGGTGCGCCCGGATCGGTGCAGATAGTCCTTGGGGTCCTTCGGCGGGTCGGCATGTACCACGAGGTCGACGCCTGGGACGTCGATGCCGCGCGCCGCGACATCGGTGGCGACGAGCACCCGGGAGCGCCCACTGCTGAAGGCGGCCAGCGCGCGGTTGCGCTGCTGCTGGCTGCGGTTGCCGTGGATCGACTCGGCGGCGACCCCGCGCTCGCTCAGGTCCTTGGCGAGGGTGTCGGCCCCCTCCTTGGTCTTGACGAAGACCAGGGTGCGCGCCGGGCGTCCGGCGATCTCGGCCAGCACGGGGACCTTGTCGGCGAAGGCGACGACGAACGCCTGGTGGGCCATCGCCTCGACAGGGGAGGCTGCCGGAGAGATGGCATGCGCCACCGGGTTGGTCAGGTAGGTCGTCACGAGCTCGCCGACCGCTCCGTCGAGCGTGGCGCTGAAGAGCAGCCGCTGCGTCCCGGCCGGCGTCTGGTCGAGGATCGCGGTGATGTCGGGCATGAAGCCCATGTCGGCCATGAGGTCCGCCTCATCCAGGACCGACATCGTCACCCCGTCGAGCCGCAGCTCCTCCTGGCGCACCAGATCGAGCAGCCGTCCCGGGGTGGCCACAACGATGTCGACGCCGGCACGCAGTGAGCGGATCTGCTTGTCGATTGGCATGCCGCCGAAGACCGCGAGGAAGCGCAGCCCGAGCGGGTGGCCGAGCGGCTCGAGTGCGTCGCGTACCTGGGTCGCGAGCTCGCGGGTCGGCACGAGCACGAGCCCCTGCGGCCGGCCCGGCTCACGACCCTCGGGGGAGATGCGCGCCAGCATGGGCAGCCCGAAGGCGAGGGTCTTGCCCGACCCTGTCTGGCCGCGACCGATGAGGTCGCGCCCGGCCAGCGCATCCGGGAGCGTCACGGCCTGCATGGGGAAGGCCTCGCGGATGCCCCGACGCTCGAGGGCCGTCACCAGACGCTGCGGCAGGCCCAGCTTCGCGAACGACGTCTCGCTGGTGGCGGCGTTCGCGATGGAGGCGGCGAAGGCCGCCTCGAGCTCCTGGTGCGCCGCTGTCGGGATCTGCGGTCGAGGCGCGCGAGGGCTCGTGTCGCTGTCGCGGCGCCGAGACGAGGGGCCCGCAAAGCGCTTCGAGTGACGCCGGACAGGAGAAGAGGAAGCGGAGGAGCTGGCAGAGCTGGCACTGCGACGGGGCCGACGGGCCGCCGGGGAAGGGGAAGGCACAAGGTGGCAACCAGCCGTGGGCCTCGCGCATTCCTGGTGGGCTCAGGAGCCTGGACGGTGGACAAACCGTGGTCGAAAGCCACGGACCGGGGCGACACGGGCCGCCCATTCAAGATCAGGACCTGGCGCGCCGATGCCGATCGTGGTGATCTGTCGTCGTGAGGGACTCACGACCCGTGCTGCTCGCCCTGCGGGCGCTCAACCTTGGTGATCTCCTGGTGGCCGTCCCGGCCCTGCGAGCGCTGCGCCAGCGCTTCCCCGAGCACCGCCTCGTGCTCGCGACCAACCCTTCGCTCGCTCCGATCGTCGAGCTGCTCGCCTGCGTGGATGAGCATCTGCCGCACCGAGGCCTGCAGCCGCCCGACCTGTCAGCCCTCGACGTCTCCGGCGAGGTTCCGCCCGTCGACATCGCGGTCGACCTGCACGGTGTCCTCCCGGACAGCATCCGCAGCCTCGAGGCCCTCCGACCGCGACAGCTCGTCGCGTTCGCCTGCCCCGAGATCGGACGGCTGGCTGGGCCGCCCGCCGCGCTCGGTCACCCGGAGCATGAGGTCGACCGCTGGCTGCGACTGGTGGCAAGCGTCGGCGCTGTGGGGGACCGGGACGACCTCCACCTGCCGATGCCCCCCGGCGCCAACCGCGACATGGGCTATGTCGTCGTTCATCCCGGCGCGGCCTACGGCAGCAAGCGCTGGCCGCTCGACCGCTTCGCCAGCGTCGCCTCGGAGCTGCAGCAGCGCACGATGCCGGTGCTCGTGACCGGCAACGAGTCTGAGCAGATCCTCACCGCCGAGCTGGTCCGCCGCGCCCGCCTGCCGCACACCGCGGACCTCGGAGGCCAGACGCACCTGCGCGACCTCCTCCGGCTCGTGGCCGGAGCCCGGCTCGTCGTGACCGGCGACACCGGTGTCGCGCACATCGCGTCGGCCTTCCGGACCCCGTCGGTCGTGCTCTTCGGGCCGGCCTCGCCCCGACTCTGGGGACCGCCGGAGTCCGGGCCGCACATCGCGCTGTGGCACGGCGACGACGAGCGCGAGGTCCTCGTCGACGAGCCCGACCCCGCGCTGCTGTCCATCACCGTGGGCGAGGTGCTCGAGGCCGCACATCGCGCGCTGGCGATGCCACGTCGTTCGGCGTTCGCCCTGCTCTAACCCACCTCACCGCGCTTCAGCGGCCCAGGGCCGTGCGGACGACCTCGTGCATGGC
>JBQCDV010000156.1:0-35084 GCA_051960855.1 Actinomycetales bacterium | reverse complement strand
TTTGCCGGGCTGGCCCTGGCGTTCCCGGGACGGTCCTGCCTGTGCCGGGCTGGCCCTGCCGATCGGGGCTGGTTTGAGTGGCTGTCCTGCGGGCTGGTAATCTGACTTGTCGCGCGTATGGTGACCGCTTTCACGTGCGCGCCATCCGCATCCCCAACCACCACATCGAGGACAAGGCCGTCGCGTGGCGAACATCAAGTCCCAGATCAAGCGCAACCGGCAGAACGAGAAGGCCCGGCTGCGGAACAAGGCGGTCAAGTCGTCGCTCAAGACGGCCATCCGCAAGTACAACGAGGCGATGCAGGCTGGCGACCTCGAGACGGCCAGCACGCTGATGCGTGACGCGTCCCGCAAGCTGGACAAGGCCGCGAGCAAGGGCGTGATCCACAAGAACCAGGCGGCCAACCGCAAGTCCGCCATCGCGAAGGGCCTCGCCAAGAGCGCCTGAGCCAAGGCTCCGGGCGGCCAGCCCGACCCAGTTCGACCACGCTCGACACGAAGGGCGCCACCCCGACTCGGGGTGGCGCCCTTCGTCGTGTCGGTCACCTCGTCACGGCCTCGGCTCGTCACGACGCCTTCCGCTCAGGCGCCGCGTGCGGTGGCCACGGTGACGACCGTCCGCTCCAGTGCGTACAGCGGGTCGACGCCGCCGCCCTTGATCTGCGCATCGGCCCACGCCACCGCGGAGATCGCGGTCGCGATGCCGTCGCCGGTCCAGCCGCGGAGCTGGCCGCGCGCCTTCTTCACCTGGAACGGCGCCATCTTCAGCTCACGCGCCAGCTCCTCCGGCGAGGCGGACCGGCGCGCCGCCGCCACCTTGACCAAAGCCCGCAGTCCCGCTCCGATCGCCGCGTTGACGGGGACCGGGTCGGTGCCGGTGGCGAGGGCGTGGCGCAGCATCGTCAGAGCCTCCGCGCACCTGCCCTCGATCGCTGCGTCCGCGACCTTGAAGCCCGTCGCCTCGACCCGGCCGCCGTGGTAGCGGTCGACGAGCTCGGCGGTGATCTCGCCGTCCGAGACCACAAGCATCTGCGACACGGCCGCGGCGAGCTCCCGCAGGTCGTTGCCGCAGGCGTCGACCAGTGCCCGAACGGCGTCGCCGGTGGCGCGCCGCCGTGCGACGGAGAACTCGCGCTCGACGAATCTCAGCTTGTCGCTGTCGTACTTCAGCTCCTTGCAGGCAACTTCGACGGCTCCCGCCTTGCGTGCGGCGTCCAGCACCCGCTTGCCACGCACCCCGCCGCGGTGGGTGAGCACGAGGTAGACGCCCTCGAGGTCGCCGCCGGCGATGGCAGCGCACGCGTCAGCCAGCTCGACGAGGGTGTCCTCGGGAGCGTCCTGGGCGCCTCGAGCCACGACCAGCGTGGTGCTCGCGAACAGCGAGGGACTCATCGCCGCGTTGATGACGCCCGGCTCGACTCCGGACAGGCTCACGTCGGTGACCTCAACCTCCTCGTGAGCGCGGCGGACGTGGCGCACCGCTTCGTCGACGGCCCGCTCCACCAGCACCTCCTCCGGCCCCACGACGAGCGTCAGGTGTGGCGGCGGGGAGGCCTGGGAAGAAGCGGCACCGGCGCGGGCGCGGGCGGGGGCTGGACTCACCACGGCAGCATCGCACGGCCCTCTGACAGAGTCAGTGGACTGCACCCGCTCGGCGGCCGCGGAAGTGCGGTCTGACAGGGGCTGACTCACTCCGACTCCTGGTCCTCCCGCCGCTGCGGGCTGACGAGCAGCTCGCCGCCGCGTCGCACGACGGCGATCCCGCCGGCGAGGTCGGTCCTCTCGACGCGCATACCGAGCCGGCTCAGGGTGGCCACGGTGGAGGGAGCGGGATGGCCGTAGTCATTGCCGGCACCCACGCTGATGAGAGCCAGTCGCGCCTGCGTCGCGGCGAGAAACGCGCTGTCCTGGTAGGCCGACCCGTGGTGGGGCACCTTGAGCACGTCCACGCCGCTCTCTCCCAGCCGGTCGGCGAGCTCGGCACGAAGCGCTCGCTGGGCCTCCGGCTCGACGTCTCCGGTCAGCAGCACGCTCACAGCTGGGGTGTGCACCACGGCGACGACGCTGGCGTTGTTGGGCTCGGAGCCCTCATCACCCGGGATGACGCGGCGAGGCCACAGGAACTCCCACGTCGAGTTGCCGATCGCGATGGCATCGCCGACCGGCGCCGTCGCAGCCTGCAGTCCTTCCTCGCGCAGCCATTGCCGGACCCTGCGACCCTCGGACGGCGGCTCGTCCAGCGGGCCGGTGAGCACCTGGTCGGGACGGGCGACGGCGAGCACGCCGGGCACGCCTTCCACGTGGTCGGCGTGCAGGTGGGTGAGAAGCAGCAGTGAGAGGTGGGTGACCCCGACTCGGGTGAGGCAGGCCTTCATGGAGGCGGGGTCGGGACCGGTGTCGACGACAGCGGCCGCGTCGGGACCGGTACGGACGAGGAGCCCGTCACCCTGTCCGACGTCGCAGGCGATCACCGCCCAGTCCGGGGGCGGCCACGGTGCTGGACGCAGGCGCACCGCGGCGGGGATCCCTGCCAGACCGCCGGTCAGGACCACCGGCAGGCACGCGGCGGCGAGAGGGCGCAGCCGGTCACGCACCCTGGCACGCCGGCCGACTCGCAGGCCGATGGCCACGAGCGCCACCAGCAGCACGAGGAGGAGCGCACCGGCGACGCCCGGCACCCACGACAGCGTCCCGCCGGGCACGCGTGAGCCGATGTCAGCGGCCGCCAGGATGAGGCGCGCGGGCCACTGTGCGCACCACGCCAGCGCTGTGGCCAGCGGCAGGCACACCGGGGCGAGCACCGCAGTGAGCAGCCCCAGGAGCGTCGCCGGGGCCACCGCGACCGCCGCGACCAGGTTGGCCGGGATGCTCACGAGGCTCAGCGTCGGCTGCAGCAGCACGAGAACGGGCGAGACCGCCACCTGCGCCGCCGCGGGGACGCAGACCGAGGCCGCCGCACCGGTCGCGACCCGGCGGGACGCGAAGAGCAGCGGCACGTGCGACTGCAGGAGTCCCGCCAGGGCACGCGTCCAGCTCCCGGACCAGGTCAGCAGACCCGCGGTCGCAAGCACCGACAGTGCGAATCCGTAGCTGCGCGCCAAGTGCGGGTCGACGGCAAGCAGCAGCGAGGCAGCCGCGAGCAGTGTGGGCAGGGTCTCGCGGGCGCGACCGGCGAGCAGCCCGCCCACAGTAATCGCCGCCATGGCCGCCGCGCGCAGCACGCTTGGCTCGGGACCGACGACGACGACGTAGCCGAGCATTGCCAGAGCCGCGCCGGCGATCGCGGGCCGGCGGCGCACGCGGCACGACAGCAGGAGTCCGAGCACCGCCGCGCTGACGATGGCGAGATTGCCCCCGCTGACGGCGACCAGATGCGTCAGCCCGGTGACCTTGAAGGCAGCTGCGGTCTCCGGGTCCAGGCCACTGGTGTCGCCGAGCACCAGGCCCGGCAGCAGGCCAGCCGGATTAGGCGGAAGCGGGTGAACCGCCTCGCGCATCCCTTCGCGGATCTCGGCGACCAGGAGACCGACGCCGCCAGGTGGAGACGTCACGAGCGGCGGCTCGGTGACGGCCAGCAGCACCTGCCGCGGAGTCTGCGTCGAAGGCTCAGCCCGCCCCGCACCGGTCACCTGCGTCCCCGGTGCGAGGCTGGACCACGACACCGGCGCCAGCAGGGTGGTCGTCGCCGACACGCGCCAGCGCTGGGTCCCCGAGGCGAGGGACGCCAGGTGTAGCTCGACGAGACACAGCTCGCGGGTCCGGTGGTCGCCGTGGACGTTGCCACCGGCGCGTCGCACCGACTCGACCGTCCCGGTAAACGTCACGTCCGCCCGCGACCGAGCGAGCAGGCTGAGCGGACGCTCGGGGAGGTCGCTGCTCCGCAGGCCGCCGAGCACGAGTCCGGCGAGCAGAGCGCCCACCACGAGGAGTCCCAGCAGCGGCCACCGGTGGGCGGTGGCGACCGGCCGCACGAGAGCGTAGGCGAGGGGTGGCACCATCGCGAGAGCCGCGGCCGCAAGCACGCGCGTCGACAGCGGAAGGGAGTCGGGCTGCGGCGCAGTCGCCCACCAGCACCCGAGCGCGAGCCCGAGGAGCACCGGTAGCAACCGTAGATCATGAGGCGGCCGGGGTCGCTGCTCTCCTGCCACTAGACCGTGACCAGCGGCTGTAGCTGCGCGTAGAGGTGGGCTCCGATGCCCGACACCTCCTGCAGCTCGTCCACTGCAGCGAAGCGGCCGTTGGCCTCACGCCAGGCGACGATGCGTTGCGCCAGGACGGGGCCGATGCCAGGCAGCTGGTCGAGCTCGTCGACGGTGGCGGAGTTGAGGTCCACCGGTCCCGCCGAGCCTGACGAGGACGGGTTGGCGGCCGCGGCTCGGGGGGCGCCGGACGGCAGCACGAGGACCTGCTGACCGTCGGTGAGGCGCGTCGCGAGGTTGAGCAGGCTGAGGTCGGCGCCCCTGCGGACGCCGCCGGCCGCTGCCACCGCATCCCCCGCTCTCGCCCCGGGCGACAGGGTGACCAGACCGGGATGCCGTACGAGCCCGGCGACGTCGACGACCACCGGGGCCGAGACCGAGGGACCCTGGCGGGCGGAGGTTGTCGGCCCGGCGCGTCCCATGCTGCTGTCCCGAGCCCCGCCGGACGCGATCGCGGCCGGCTGCCTCGACGTCCTCCCCTCGACGGCTCCCGAGACCGCGACGACCTCGGCTCGGGACGAGAGGAGCATCACGACTGAGACAGCAATGGCGACCAGGCCCACCGCTGCGAGGACGGCCAGACCGGCCCGAGACCACACCGGTCGTGGCGGCACGGCGCCAACGGGGACGCCCTCGCCGCCGAGGTGCGCGCGCCGGTGCCGGGCAGGAGGCGACCCATCTGGGGCCTCGTCGTCGTGGCGGTCGGCGGCCTGCAACAGCCGCCCGAGGCGAGCGGAGACCTCGCCGTCGCGGCGCTGGGATCCGGGCGAGGCAGGAGGCGGCATGCCCGCGACGCTAGGCAGCAGAACGCGCCACTGCCGCCATCCGCCGGAAGGCGGTGGACGGCGGCGTCGTCAGCGACCGGCTGTGGAGGCAGAGGGGACGGCAGGCGCGCACCACGTCCCTGCTGGGCTCAGGTGGAGGCCGGAGGGACCCAGACAATCCCGAGGACGCCCACCCCGACGTGGACCCCGATCGCCGCGGAGATCTCGCGGACCCGCACCGGCGGGACAGCGACGTTCGGGGCCAGGGCGGCCACCAGGCGCTCGCGCACCTCCTCGGCACGCTCGGGAACGTCGAGGTGGTGCACGACGACCTCGCTGCTCGCGCCGATCTCCCCGCTGACTCGCTCGAGCAGGCGGTTGAGTGCCCACCGACCCGTCCGCAGTCGCTCCACGGGGACCACGCGCCCGTCGACGAGGCCGAGGATGGGCCGGACCGAGAGGGCACCGCCGACGAGGCTGGCGGCCGCGCCGATGCGCCCCCCGCGGCGCAGTGGCTCGAGGGACTCCACGAGGAAGTACGAGACGCTCGACCGCGCCCGCGCCCGCAGCGTCTCCGACACCTCCTCCACGCCGGCACCGGCGGCCGCGCGCGCGGCGGCGTCACGGACGGCGGTCCCCAGCCCCGCCCCCATCGTCCGGGAGTCGACAACCCGCACCGGCACCGGACAGTCCCGTGCCGCGAGCGCGGCCGAGGCCCAGGTGCCCGACATGTCCGCCGACAGGTGGCCGGAGACGATTCCGTCGGCACCAGCCTCGACAGCCGCCCGGTAGGCGTCGGCGAACGCGACGGGACTGGGACGGCTCGTGTGCAGGGGGTCCGGTCGCCGCAGCATCGCGACCAGCTCATCGCGGTGAGAAGGGGTGTCGAGTAGCGACTCCTCCGGCCCGTCCACGTGCAGCGGCACGACGATCACGCCCCAGTCGTGGGCTTCCTCGTCGGTCAGGCAGGCGGTGGAGTCGGTGACGACCGCGACTCCGGGCATGCGCGCCAACGTAGCCCACGCCCACGGCAGGGCCGTGCAGCTCGCCCGCCTTCCGCCCCCACCAGCTGGTGGGGGCGGAAGTTGTCGGAAGCCTCAGGCCGGAACGACGTTGACGAGCTTCGGGGCCCGAACGACGACCGTGCGCACCTCTCGTCCCTCAAGCGCACGTCGCACGCCCTCGGTCGCCAGCGCCCGCTCGCGCAGCTCGTCCTCGGCGATGCCGGGGCTGACCTCCAGCCGGTCGCGCACCTTGCCGGCGACCTGGACGACGCAGGTCACCGAGTCCTCCACGAGCAGCGCGGGGTCGACAGTCGGCCAGCCGGCGTGGGCGACGCTCGGCTGGTGGCCCAGCTTCGCCCACATGTCCTCGGCGGTGTAGGGCGCGAAGAGACTGAGGATGACGGCGACTGCCTCGACCGCCTCGCGAACGGCGGGGTCGCCGGCCCCGCAGCCGCTATCGATCGCCTTGCGAGTTGCGTTGACCAGCTCCATCACACGGGCGACCGCCACGTTGAAGCGGAACATCTCGACTGCCCTGGTCGCCTCATCGACGGCGTGGTGGGGCGCGCGCCGCAGGGTCGGGGCGCCGGCCGTCGGGTCGGCGCCGACGGGTGCCTGCACCTCGCCGGACAGCCGCCACGCGCGGGCGAGGAACTTCGCCGACCCGGAGGCCGAGACGTCGGCCCAGTCGATGTCATCCTCCGGCGGCCCCGCGAAGACCATCGTCAGCCGGATGGCGTCGACGCCGTGCTGCGCCAGCTCGTCGGACAGCCGGACCAGGTTGCCGCGCGACTTGCTCATCGCCGAGCCACCCATGACGACCATGCCCTGGTTGAGCAGTCGCGTGAAGGGCTCGACGAAGTCGAGGTAGCCCAGGTCGTGCAGCACCTTGGTGATGAACCGGCTGTAGAGCAGGTGCAGGATCGCGTGCGTCACCCCGCCGACGTACTGGTCGACCGGCATCCACTGCCGAACGGCGTCGGTGTCGAACGCGACGTCGTCACGGTGCGGCGAGCAGAAGCGCAGGTAGTACCAGGACGAGTCGACGAAGGTGTCCATCGTGTCGGCGTCCCGGGTGGCGGGACCGCCGCACGTCGGGCACTCGACGTTGACCCAGTCGCTGGCCGCACCCAGGGGGGAGGTCCCCTTCGGCGTGAGGTCCAGGCCCTCGACGTCGGGCAGCCGCACCGGCAGCTGGTCCTCCGGCACCGGGACCTCGCCACACGACGCGCAGTGGACGATCGGGATCGGAGTGCCCCAGTAGCGCTGACGCGAGATCAGCCAGTCGCGCAGCCGGTAGTTGACGGCCTCGTCTCCCAGACCCCGCTCGCGCAGGATCGCGATGATGCGGTCGATGGCCTCGGTCTTGCCCAGCCCGTCCAGGGGACCGGAGTTGACCAGCTTCCCATCGCCAGCGGTCGCGACCCCCGTCTCCGCGGGGTCCGTCTCGCCCGTGTCGACGACCACCCGCACCGGCAGGCCGAACGCACGGGCGAAGTCCAGGTCGCGCTGGTCGTGGGCGGGCACGGCCATGATGGCGCCGTGCCCGTAGTCGGCCAGGACGTAGTCGGCGGCGTAGATGGGCAGCCGTTCGCCGTTCACGGGGTTGACGGCGTAGCGCTCGAGGAAGACGCCGGTCTTCTCCCGGTCGGTGCTCAGCCGGTCGATCTCGCTCGTGGCGCGGACCTGCTCCAGATAGCCGTCGAACGCCTGCTGCACCTGCGCGCTGGCGCCCGCAGCCAGCTCCGCGGCGAGGTCGCTGTCGGCGGCGACGACGAAGAAGGTGGCCCCGAACAGGGTGTCTGGTCGCGTGGTGTAGATCGTGACGGGCTCGTCGCGACCCTCGATGACGAACTTCACGTCGGCGCCCCGCGAGCGACCGATCCAGTTGCGCTGCATCGTCAGGACCTTGTCGGGCCAGCTGCCCTGCAGCTGCGACATGTCATCGAGCAGCCGGTCGGCGTAGTCAGTGATCTTGAAGTACCACTGCGTCAGCTTCTTCTTCGTGACCGGGGTGTCGCATCGCTCGCACCTGCCGCCGACGACCTGCTCGTTGGCCAGGACGGTCTGGTCGAACGGGCACCAGTTGACCTGGGACGGCTTGCGGTAGGCCAGCCCCTTCTCGTACAGCTTCAGGAACAGCCACTGGTTCCACCTGTAGTACTCCGGGTCACACGTGTTGAGGACCCGGTCCCAGTCGAAGGAGCAGGCATAGCGTCGCATTGACGCTTTCTGCTGCGCGATGTTCTCGTAGGTCCACACCCGCGGGTCGATCCCGCGCTTGATCGCGGCCCCCTCCGCAGGCAGCCCGAAGGCGTCCCAGCCGATCGGGTGCATGACATCGAAGCCGCGCTGCATCCAGTAGCGCGCGACGACGTCGCCGAGCGCGTAGGCCTCGGCGTGCCCCATGTGCAGATCGCCAGAGGGGTACGGGAACATGTCGAGGATGTACTTCTTGGGCCGATCGTCGCCCGGCTGGCCGCTGCGGAAGGGCTGTAGCTCATCCCACACCCGCAGCCACTTCTCCTGCATGGCCGCGACGTCGTAGGCCTCCGGCTCGTTCGACTCGTTCGCAGGACTCGACTCAGTGATCGGATCGGCACTCATCGGGCGTCTTCTCTTCCTCGCGAGGCGGCTGGCTGGCGGGCATGAAAAAACCAGAAAAAAACCCCCGCGCTGGCCAGTGGCCGCACGAGGGATTGCCGCGCTGACGTCGATCTGGGTCAGCGCGGCCCGGTAAGGAGGGTCCGCTTCAGCACGCTCGCAGGATAGCGCACACCCCGCGCACGAGCAGGCGCCGCCGGCGTCACGGGCGGCGTTCGAGCCTCCGGACCCGTGCGAGGACCTCGACGACGTCGACCTCATCCCAGGGCTCGATGATCGAGCCCGTGACCTCCAGGTCGCCCACCACCGCCACCTGCGGCGCCGACGCCGCGAGCAGCCGGAAGCGCAGGCGCCGTTCGAGCTCCTCGGGGGAGATGCCCGAGCCCGCCCCGACGACGCAGAGCTCGTCGGGCCGCGTCCTGGCGACCACGTCGGTGCCACGGACGCAGTCCTGCAGGAGCCGGGCGAGCAGCGCGACGGCAGGCTCGGGACCCTGCTCGACGGTGGCACCGGTGACGGCGACGCGGATGAGGTAGCCGGGCTGGGTCTGGCGGCGCGCAAGCTGCAGCAGTGGCGTGGCAAGCAGGGGCAGACCCCGCTCGGTGAGCAGACCAGTCGCCTCGTCGCGGACCGCTGCGGCCATCAGGGTCTGGCAGGTCCGGCGAGCCACCGACAGGTCGTCGCGCAGGACCCGCACCTGGCGTCGGGCCTGCAGCAGGAGCACCACCGCGGCTCCGAGGGCGGCCGCGACGGCGAGCGCCACGGCCACGATCGCAGACACCGACACCACGACCACTCATCGGCGAGGCGACACCGGCTCTTGAGGGGTCCGTGGCCCCGTCTGCACACTCCGGGCCGCCGCGAAAGTGCCCGGATTCGGATGCATGAGGCGGGAGATCACGGGCAGGGGGCGCACGACGGACCCGCCCAGCCCGCGCTGACGTGATCCGCCGAAGTGACGTGTCGAAATGATCGTCGAAATGATCGTCGAAATGATCCAGGAGGCGCCCCGATGCAGACCGGCCCGCTCGTCGTCGGCATCAACCGCACGCAGGACGGCTCCGTCGCCGTCACGCGAGGCGGTTCGACCATGTACAGCCTGCAGAAGGAGCGGATCACCCGGCGCAAGCACCACTGGGGACGGCTCGGAGACCTGGAGAGGTTTTACAAGGACCGGATGCCGTGGTTCGACGAGCCTGTGGACCTGGTCGTCGAGGGTTGGTCGTCGGATGACGAGCAGTCGCAGCTCGAGGCGTACCACGACGAGGTGAGGCGGGTCTTCAACCTCACGCCCGACGCCCGCATCGTGCAGGTCAGCCACCATCTGACCCACCTGTACAGCGCCTTCTACCCCTCTCCCTTCGATGTCGCCGCCGGCATCGTCGTCGACGCCCAGGGCAGCCGCGTGCGCGACCTGACCGAGCGCGTCGACCTGCCCGAGGGCACCGACCAGGACCTGCTGGAGGTCAGCAGCTTCTACCGCTGTGAGCGCGGCAAGGTCGAGTGCCTGGCCAAGCAGCTCTGGGACGGGGACTGGGCGCGGCCGGTGGGCCTGGGTTGCTTCTACTACCTGCTCACCCGGATGATCTGGCCGGAGGGCGAGGGCAACGAGGGCAAGGTGATGGGGCTCGCGCCCTTCGGCGACCCCGACAAGCTCGGCCTGCCGCCCCTCGAGGTGAAGGGCCACGAGGTCTTCATCCCCGACGAGTGGGTCAAGCACTTCGAGGAGAAGGACCGCTACACCCACTTCGTCGACGGCAGCGGCAGCTTCCAGGACGCGGCCGACCTCGCCGCCGCTGGGCAGCAGGCCTTCGAGGTCGCGCTGATGCAGCTCGTCACCTGGCTGAAGGACCAGACGGGACTGGACGACCTCGTCTTCGCCGGCGGCTGCGGGCTGAACTGCTCCGCCAACGGCATGCTCATCGCGGAGTCGCCCTACCAGCGCGTCTTCATCCCGCCGAGCCCCCACGACGGCGGCACAGCCGTCGGCTGCGCCCTCTACGGCCTGATCGACGTGCTCGGACAGACGAGCGACTTCCGGTGGGAGGACGACTTCCTCGGGCCAGAGACCGATCCGGCCGCCGTCGACGCGGCAGTGCAGTCCCTCGGTGAGGACTACCACGTCGAGCGCTTCGACGACCCGCAGGCACTGGCCGACGCTATGGCCGAGCTGCTGGAGTCGGGGCGCGTGGTCGCCATCCACCAGGGCCGCAGCGAGTCGGGGCCGCGAGCGCTGGGCAACCGCAGCATCATCGGCGACGCCCGGCACCCGGGCATGCAGGACTACATCAACTTCAAGGTCAAGGGCCGCGAGTGGTTCCGACCTCTGGCACCGCTCGTGCTGTCCGACCACGCGCAGCGCATCTTCGACGTCGACCGCCCCGCACCGTTCATGCAGTACGCCGCCGAGGTCCGACCGGAGTACCGCGCCGAGCTGCCCGGCATCACCCACGTGGACAACACCGCGCGGCTGCAGACGGTGGAGCCGGTGCACACGCCGTTCCTGCACCGGCTCATGACAGCCTTCTACGAGCGCACCGGCTGCCCGGTGCTCATCAACACCTCGCTCAACGGTCCGGGCGACCCGTTGACCGAGGTGCCGCAGGACTCCCTGAAGACCCTGCGCGAGACCGGGATGCACGCGATGGCGATGCCGCCCTACCTGATCCGGAAGGTCAACGAGCCAGAGCTGCCCAACCGCGACCGCAAGGCTGGCCCGTCGCCGGATGGCGAGGGCGGCAGCTGACATCCCCGCACGGCGGCGCCGCTAGTAGGCGTCCCCCGTGCGCCACGCCATCTCCTGCAGCGTCCAGCCGTTGCCATCAGGGTCGCTGAAGCCGGCGTAGCGGACGCCGCCGCCGACATCCGTCACCTCGCCGATGTCCACGCCTCGAGCGGCGAGGTCGGCCCGCGCAGCCTCGATGTCCTCGACCACAAGGTGCAGGGCGCGCAGCGAGCCGGGCTCACCGGCATACGCGTCCAGCCCCGTGCCGAACCCGATCGAGCATGCGGAACCTGGCGGCGTCAGCTGCACGACGCGGACTCCGGGCGTCGGCTGCACGTCCACGTCAGCGCAAAAGCCGAGCTTGTCGACGTAGAACGCCTTGGCCCGATCCACATCGGTGACGGGAACAGGCACCAGCTCGAGCTTCATCTGCATCGGGTCATCCTGCCAGCGAGCGGCTCAGTCGGATGGCCCTTCGGAGAGCCGGTCGAGGACATTGCGAGTGATCCGCTCCACCAAGGGATCCCCCGCCGCGAGCACGCGGGGCCAGTCGGTCGTGCCGGCGCTGAAGACGACTCCCGCACCCTGCTTTTCCAGCAGGCCCATCGTTGCCGCTCCGTTGCCCTCGCGCAGCCGCCACGCGCTGACATCGCCGACCCCCAGGATCGTGAACCCTTGCGGCGTCCCGTCGCGTCCCGACGCGCTGGCCACGCCCGAGGCCTGCCAGGCGTCGCGGTCGAAGTGCGCGCCGTCGCACTCGTAGCCGACGAGCGACTGCTCTGCTCCGATAACGTCACCGTGACGCAAACCCGTGCCGTCGAAGACCCAGTGGTTTGGATGCTGCACGCGGTAGCCGACGGGCACCGGCTCCTCGTTGCGGTCCCGCTCGCCGCCGTTGCGGAAACTGGTGCCCAGGAAGGCCGCCTCCGGCTCGCCCACGCCAGCCCCCCACTGCGTCGTTCGACGATAGGTCCACTCGTCGGAGAAGTCGACGTGCCACCAGCAGGTGTTGCCGCTGAAGAAGGCCGCATTGCCGCCCGCAGCAACGAAGTCCTCGACGGCGGCCCGCATCGGCGTGCTCCAGTACTCGTCGTGACCGACGCTCACGAGCACGCGGTAGGGCTCGAGGAGCGACAGCCCCTCGCGGTGCAGGTCGAGGTCGGTGCACACGTCGACCTCGTAGCCTTCGCGCGCGAGCCACGTCAGGAACGGCGCGTCCCAGTGGACGAAGGTCTGCCGGGGCGTCGGGTCGAACGGGTCCCAGTTGAAGGTGTCGTAGGGGTGCCCCCCGGTCCCGCCACCGGGTCGGTGCACGTTGACCTCCCGCGTCGCGCCGAGTGGGAAGTCAGGCGAATAGAAGCACCACTGCCCCTCGCCCGTTGACGGGTCGTAGCTGCTGCCGTCGACGACGTTGTAGGCGTGCCAGGTCAACAGCGGCAGTTTGTAGAGGATCCGCCGCCGACCCGGCACGCGAGGGCGCAGGGCCACCAGGGCGGACGCCGTTCGAGAGTCAGGGGTGCTCGCGTCAATGGCGGAGATGTCGTTGCCGGTGCCGTCACCTTCGACCAGGTGCGCGAGGTAGACCGCAGACGGGCAGTCATCCGGAATCGGAAGGCGGTAGGCGGGCCACGCCTCGAGCTGCTCGCCGTGCAGGCCGATATTCGAACGCCGCCAGTCGTGGTGCGGCAGGTGCAACGGTGCCGCCTCGCCGTCGAGCCATTCGCTGCGCAGCACCGGGTGCCGGCCGTCGGGGTAGCGGAACAGCTCGACGCGGAACTGCGGCGCGTCGGTGGCGACGTGCAGGACGAGGTCCTCCCCGGGCCGCGGGCTCGGCTGCTGGGGGAAGGCGCGGATCACGCGCGGACTCGTTCGACCGAAGGCACCCCGCGACCGTACCCACCACCACGGCCACGGTCGCGCAGGCCAGCAGATCGGGAAGTGGCCCTGCGGGCTCGGCCCTTGCTCGGCAATAGTGAGCGGATGCATCGGGCACGCCGGATGTGGACGCTGTTCGAGCCGGTCCACGCCGTCACCTACTTCACGCCACAGGCGAAGGCCGCCGGCGAAGCAGTCGGGCTGCACGGCTTCTGGCAGCTCTACTGCGCACAGCGCGCAGCGCCGCTGGGAGCGGTGTCGGCAGAGGTCGCCGGGGCCGCCTTCTACGGCTTCGGGCGCGACCGGCTTGCGCCCGTGCTGCCCAGCGTCTGGCAGACGGTGTCACCCCAGACCGCTCTCGAGGCCCGATCACAGGGCGCAGTCGAGAGCCTGCGTCCGCTGATGCCGGCGGCGGTGCGACGCGATCTGGAGGAGATGGCCGATCTGGCGTGGGAGGCTGCTCGGCGCGCCGACTGCTCGGGACGAGTGCTGGCCGCCGCCAACCAGGCTCTGCCACGACCGGCCGACCCGCTGGCCGCGCTGTGGCAGGCCTGCACCACGCTGCGCGAGCACCGAGGAGACGGACACATCGCCGTCCTCGTCGCCGCCGGTGTCACGCCGCTGTGCGCGCACCTGCTCAAGATCGCCTCAGGCGAGGTGGACGACTACACCGTCCGCCGCAGCCGCAACTGGCCTGAGGAGGACTGGGCAGCAGCAAGCGCGAGTCTGCGGGAGTGCGGCTGGACCGGCGCGGACGGGTCGCTGACGGAGGCAGGCCGTGCGGGGCGCCAGCGGATCGAGCAGGACACCGACAGACGCGCCGACCTGCCATGGCAGCGCCTGGGCGACCAGCAGGTCGAGCGGCTCGCCGCACTGCTGCACCCTCTGGCACAAGCCGTCGTCGACGCAGGCGTCCTGCCCATGCCCAACCCGATCGGGGTGCCAGCTCCCGTCACGGCCGCCTGACCTCAGCCGCCGGCCCCGCACACCCACGTCCCGCCCAGGAGATGCCGTGACCGACCTGCAGGCCCTTGTCGCCCCTACCTGCGACGGCCTCGCCGACCTGCTGCAGTCCGCGCCCTCACCAGCATGGGAGACGCCGTCGCTCTGCGACCGTTGGCAGGTGCGCCACGTCGTCGCGCACGTGACGATGCCTGTGCGCATGACACCGCAGCAGTTCGGCGCCGAGATGGCCGCGGCCGGGGGCGACTTCTCGGTCCTGTCGGACACGGTCGCCGCCCGAGACGGCTCGCTGCCCGCCGAGGAGCTGCTCGGTCAGCTCCGCTCCGATCGTCTGCACGCGTGGCAGCCTCCGGGCGGCGGTGCGATCGGCGCCCTCAGTCACGCCGTCATCCACTCGCTCGACGTGACGACTCCGCTGGGCCGGCCGCCTGTCGCCCCCGCGGAGGCGCTCCTCGCGGTGCTCGACGCCCTCACCGCGGCCGAGGGTGCGTGGTTCGGGGTCGACCTCTCCGGCGTGCGACTCGAGGCGTCGGACACGACCTGGAGCTGGGGCTCGGGGACAGCTGTCACCGCCGACATCGGCGATCTCATCTCGCTGCTGGCGGGCCGGACGCTGCCGGACGGCCGGTCCCTCCCGCGTCGCTGACGCCGTCGCTACCGAGCGACCTCCGGCGCTGCTGCGGGTCCGGCGTCGATGACACGCCCGATGGCCTCCAGGTCCAGGTCAAAGGGCCCGAAGCGGGTCAGCACCCACGAGGCGCCGCGGTCCAGCCAGGGCGCCGGGTCCTGGTCGGCCGGCAGGTCGATGACGACGTCGTATCCCGGAGCAGGCGTGTGCTGGTCGAGCGCCGCGCTCACCTCGTCGAGGTCCTCGGGCGCGTGCAGCCCGATGACGAAGAGCCCGTCGTATCTCGCCGCGCGCCGCACGGGCGCCCGGTTGGGAAAGCGCGCTGCCAGCCAGATCGGTATGGCGGGCGCCGGGTGGAACCGCACCTGCCGTGCCACGTAGTGGTCGCCGTCGTGGTCGACCAGCTCTCCCGACAATAGGCCGGTCAGGACGTCCAACCCCTCGTCGAGCTTCCGCGCACGGATCTTGGGATCGGCCTCGTCGCCGAAGGCGCTCAGCTCCCGTGCCCCGTCGTCGCCGAGTCCCAGCCCGGGGACGAACCGCCCTTGCGAGAGCACCGCGAGGCTCGCGGCCTGCCGGGCCAGGACCTGCGGACGACGTCGCGCCAACGGCGTCACCATCGGGCCGAACAGCAGTGTCTGGGTGCGCATCGCCACAGCCGCACAGCAGATCCACACGTCCGCGATTGCCCTGACCGGCTCCCGGTAGAGCAGGTGGTCCCAGACGAAAAAGCCCTCCCACCCCGCGGCCTCCGCTCGGGCCGCGAGGTCGCCGATCACCCGAGGGTCGGCCAGGGCATCGAAAGGGGCGACGAAGACGCCGCGCCGCGTGGTCATGAGCGCGAGGACGCGTCGATGAGGTCGGCAGCCAGAGCCTCGTACGACGATGCGAGCTGCTGCCACCGGGCGCGGGCGTCACACGGCTCGCGGCCATCGAGGTAAGCCCCGAGGTCCTCGAGGTGGATCTGGTCCCCCGCGCCATAGGCCGCGATCTCATCTAGCGGCACGCCCCGGTCCTCGACGACGACGACAGTCCGTCCATCAACTGCAGAGACGGTGACGTCGAACACGCCGTCCGGCTGGTCTGGCGATGAGGTCGCCACCCGCAGGTGAGACGGTGCTTCGCACCACTCGACGGTGCACTCGCCCTCCCACCCGCTGGCACGGAACTTCGCGCGGAAACTGCCGCCCAGCCGTAACTCACCCTCGACCTCGCCGAGCCACCGCGCCAGCCGCAGGGGGTCGGTCACCGCAGCCCAGACCTGGGCGGGGTCGGCATCCAGACGGCTCTCGAGCCGGACGACGCCCCTGTCGCCGACGCGGTGCAGCGTCCCGAGGACCGGTGAGACCGAAGAGTCGGGTGAGGTCACGCCCCGATCCTCACAGAGACCGTCGCCACGTGGCCATCTGCAGCCGATAACCCTTGCGCTCGCGCTGCAGGAGGGGCTCATCGGTCCGCTGGAACCCTGCTGCCCGAGCGACCACCTCGCTCGCTGTGTTGCCGACGGCGATGCGGAGGCGCGCCGAGCCGTAACCGAGGGATACCGCCATCGGTCTCAGCGCCGTCATGGCTCGGGCCGCGAGGCGGGCACCCCGATGGGCCGCCCCGACGGCATACGCGAACTCGCAGCACGCAGGCTCGTCCGTCGGGAAGAGGAGAACCTCACCGAGCGGGACCTCACCGTCGACCGTGATTGCGTACTGCAGCAAGCCAGAATTCACGGCCCGCTGAGCTGCAGCCACGTAGCGCCGCGCCACCTCGGTGGTGAAGGGGTGTGCCAGCGGAGTCCACCGATCCATCTCATCAGTGTCGAAAAGCTCCGTCATCACGGAAACGTCATCCTCACGCCAGGGACGAAGCAGGAGTCCTTCGCCCGTAACGCCAGCCGCCTCCATGGGAGAGTCCGCACGATCACGCGCCTCTCTCACTCGCCGACCTCCGGCTCCGCCGGCACGAGCACGAACGTCGTCCGCACCCGGCGGGCGCCATCGGGACGCGGGCCGTCGCAGCGCCCCCGGAAGGGCGCCAGCAGCTCGTCGAAACGCTGCTGCACCTCGCGTGCCTCCTCCACCGTCATCCAGGAGCTTCCCGTGGCGATGGTCGTGGCCTCCCGCCACTCGGGGCTCTCTCGGGCCTCACGGGCGAGGAACTCGCGAAACACAGCCCGGTCGCGATCCAGGGTCGCCTCCGCGAGAGCGGCCTCCGCCGCTGCCGACGCCAGCGGCGAGTCCGACTCCACGCGCATCGAACGGCCCGTCATCAGCCAGGGCCGCTCGCGCCCGTCTGCCGACTCGCCTCGCCTGACCAGCCCGAACCGCTCCAGCGCGCGCAGGTGATAGCTCATCGCGGACGCGCTGATGCCAGCAACCTCGGCCATCGCGGTGGCCGTCACCGCCTCACCGGCGGCCAGGACGTCGAGCGCCGCCAGACGCGCCGGGTGGGCCAGTGCACGGATCTGCCGGGGATCGCGCAAGACGACCTCGTCACGGTCCGGCCCCTCCCCGAGCGGCTGCTGCTCTGGCATGCGGCCACAGTATCTGAAACGAGTGCTTGACATTGGGATGGACCGAGGGGACATTGTGAAATATGCCTTTCACATCCTCCCTGCTGCGCGACCGGAACATCCGCACCGCCGTGGTCGCGCGCTCGGTGTCGCTGCTGGGCGACGAGGCGGCACTGGTCGCCCTGCAGCTGCACCTGCATGACACCGGCGCCGGCGGCGCGGCCATCGCAGCTCTCCTGGTCGCGGGCCTCGCACCGATGGTGCTGCTCGCCCCGCTGGTCGGAGTCCTGGCGGACAGCCGCAGCTCGCGGCAGCTGCTGCTGCTCGCCTCCCTCAGTCAGGTCCTCGCCTGCTTGGTCCTGCTGACCGTCCCTCCGCTGCCTGTGCTCCTGGTCGTGGTCGCGGCCCTCGGCGCAGGGGAGGCGCTCGCGGGGTCGACCTGGCAGGCGCTGCTGCCTGAGCTGGTCCCCGCGAAGCGGCTCTCGGAGGCCATGGGCCTGCTCTCGAGCGCTCGCACGCTGGCCGGTCTCGTCGCCCCCGCGCTCGGCGGCCTGCTCGCTGCCACGGTCGGGCTGCGCGTGCCCCTTGCTCTCGACGCGGCCAGCTACCTCGCCATCACCGTCGCCGCGCTGCGCCTGACGGTGCATCGCTCACCGCGCAGGGGACCCGACGCCCCGGCCCCACGGGCAGCCGACGGCGTGCGGCTGCTGCGGGCGGACGCCGTTCTGGCCCCGGTCGTGGCGGCGCTGTGCGTCTGCGTGCTCTTCGGCATGGTCGTCAACGTCGTGGAGGTCTTCCTCGTGCGCGACACCCTCGGCGCCTCGGGCGCGTGGTACGGCGCCCTCGCGGCGACGTGGGCCCTCGGCGTGGCGGTGGGTGCGCCCCTCGCCGGCCGGGCGACGGCCCATCTCGCACTCGCCCGGGCGCTGTTCGGCGGCCTCATCCTGCTGGCCGCGATGCTCGTGCTCTTCGCGGCGGCGCCCGGTCCAGCCTGGCTGGTCCCCCTGAGCCTGCTCGGGGGGATCGGCAACGGCCTCGCGAACGTCGGAGCGAGTGCCCTCGTCGTGCTCCGCTCTCCCGCCGACGCGCGCGGGCGCGTGGGCGGCGCCGTCGGCGGCCTCACCGCGGGCGTGAGCCTGGTCTCCCTGGCCCTCGGCGGGGTCCTGAGCGCCGCTCTGCCGCCGCGACTGGTCTTCGCCCTCAGCGGCGCCCTCAGCCTGGCCGCCGCGCTGGTGCTCGCCCCCCGCGTCCTGCGCCGGGTCGCCGCGAGCTCAGCGGCGCTCGGCCACGCGCCCGTCGACCAGGTGGATCTCGGCGTCGCAGGCGGTGGCGACCTCCGGGTCGTGGGTGGCGACGACGACGGTGGCGCCGGCGTCGGCCTCCTCGCGCAGGGTGGCGACCACGAGGTCCCGGGTGACGGCGTCCAGCTCGCTGGTGGGCTCGTCGGCGAGCAGCACCTCGGGGTCGACCACGAGGCCGCGCGCGACGGCGACGCGCTGCTGCTGGCCTCCGGAGAGCTCCTCGGCGAGCCGGTCGGCGAGGTCGGGCAGGCCGGCGCGAGCGAGTGCCCGCACCGCCCGGGGGCCGACGTCGGCTCGTGGGGCACCCAGCAGCTGCAGGGGCAGCTCGACGTTCTCGGCGGCGGACAGGATGGGCAGCAGGCCGTAGCCCTGCAGCACGAGCCCGATGCGCGCGGGCAGGAGCGCAGCATCGTCGTTCGACGATCGTGACCGCCGCAGTCGCGACGACCGCACGCCGATGACGGCGTCGCCGTGACGGACCGACCCGCTGTCGACGGCGAGGGTGCCGGCGAGCGCGGACAGCAGGGTGGTCTTGCCCGCACCCGAGGGGCCGGTGACCGCGAGGACCTCCCCGGGCCGCGCGGTGACGCTGACGTCGTCGAGGATGCGGCGGCCACCGCGCTCGACGACGACGGACTCGGCGACGACGGGGAGGTGCCGCCTCGTACCCGGCTGCTGCTGGCCGGCACCGAGCTCGATGAGCGGTCCCGCCTCGAAGCTCATGGCTCTCTCCTCCGCAGGCGCAGGTCCTCGCCGTCGCGGTCGATGCGGACGAGCGTCCCCGGGGGCCACTCCTCGAGCAGCGCATCCGGCAGCGGGACCGACCCGTCCTTGCCGATGACGGCGAACTGCTCGCCGCGGTGGCCTTCCTCCCCCACGCGCCCGTAGCGCATCGTCACGGTGCGCCCGAGAGCCGCGCCGACGTCGGGGTCGTGGGTCACGACGATGACCGTGGTCCCGAAGCGCTCGTTGACCAGGTGCAGCAAGTCGAGCACGGCGCCGCGGGCGTCACGGTCGAGCTGGGACGTGGGCTCGTCGACGAGCAGCAGGCCCGGAGCGTTGGCCACCGACACGGCGAGGGCGACCCGCTGCAGCTCGCCACCGGACAGCGACGACAGCCGGGCGTCGCCGACGTCGCCAAGCTGCAGCGCCTCCAACAGCTCGGCAGGGGTCAGCAGCTCCTCGCGCTCCCGGCGGCCCAGCGAGCGCTGCGCGAAGCGGACGTTCTCCAGCGGCGTGGCGTAGGGCAGCAGGTTGCGCGCGGCCCCCTGCAGGAGGATCCCGATGGTCGTGGCCCGCAGCCGCAGCAGCTGCCGCTGGGTCATCCGGCCGATCTCGTCGTCGCCGATCCAGAGCCGGCCGGCTGACGGCGGGATGAGGCCGCCGAGCATCGACAGCAGCGAGGACTTCCCGGAACCCGACGGCCCGAGAAGGGCCACCCGCTCCCCCGCGTCCACGTCGAGGTCGACGCCGCGCACCGCGACCACCTCAAGGTCACCGAGACGGTAGATGAGGACGAGCTCCTCGCACCGGACGGGCAGGCCGCGGTGCCGGGCGTGCTGGTCATGGCGATCCAGGCCGGTGCTGAGCATCGTCGTCATGCCTGTGCCTCCCGCAGTCGGTCGAGAGCGGCCAGCCGGACGGTGCGGCGGGTCGCCAGCAGCGCGAGGGTCCCGACCACGACGAGGACGGCGAGGACCACCCCGAGGACCGGCAGCCACGCGGTCGCGAACTGCGGAGGTGGCCCGTCGCCGGCCGTCCCACGGATGGCGGGCAGCTCCGGCAGCGTCAGCTTGGCGGCGAGCAGCCCGGTCAGCAGACCCAGCGCGAGCCCGGTGCCGACCAGGAGCAGCTGCTCCCTCACACCGGCGCCGATCAGCAGCCGACGGGGGGCGCCCAGCATCCGCAGCGCGGCCAGCTCGTAGCTGCGCCGGCGAGCGGACACGTAGGCGGCCGTGAGCACGGCGCCGCCGGCGAGAGCGACGGAGAGCAGCGCGGCCACGAGGTACAGCCAGAGGGACAGCGCGGTGCCGTCGCGGTCGAGGGCCGCCCGCACCTCCCGCAGGCTCTCCACCTGGGTGACGCCGACGCCGTGGGCGGCAAGCGCCCGAACGACGCTGTCAGTGGCGTGCGGCGCCAGCCAGACCTGCGCGTCGGAGGCCTTGAGACCGCCGCCGGACAGTGCCGCGGCATAGTCGAGGTCGGCCAGCTCGCCGTTGCTGCCCAGCCGTGGGATCACGCCCCGTGCCCCGACCGGCTGGAGGACGGCGTCGCTGCCGTCGATGGTGCGACCGTAGGCCAGCCGCGGGTTGCCGGCGAAGGAGTCCAGGGAGGTCTGGCTGCCAACTGCGACCGGCAGCGCGACGGGATGGTCCGCCCGCTCAGCGATCACGGTGTCCTCGCCGCTGGGCTCGAAGGCAAGCCGCACCGCACCGCCCTCGACCGCCGTCTGAGAGGCGCCGGAGAGGTCGCCGGAGCTGATCTGGCTGGCTCCCACCGCCGGCCGCCACTGCCGCCCGCTGCCGAGGTCGACCGGACCGCGGGCGTCGGCCAGGCGGATGGTGAGCGTCCCCTCGGAGGGCAGGACGCCGACGCTCGACGGTCGCACCGCGCGCCAGGACTCCAGTGAGCAGGGCGTGGCCGCACATTCGGAGACCTTCGCCGTCAGCTGCTGCCGGCCCGGGCGCAGCGCCCCGAAGTCGACGTCCACCACCCGTCCCCGGGCATCCAGCAGTCGGGCGTAGAGCTCGGTGTCGCCCTGCGGCGCAGCCTTCCAGCCGAGGTCGACGGTCGCCGTGAGCGGTGCCGTCACAGGCAGCGCCGGTGCGGTCGGCTGCGGGTGCAGCTGGGCAGCGAGGGCCGGCAGGCTGCGTCCCACCCAGGTCGCCTGCCAGGCCGAGACGGCCGGCAGGGCCCGGGAGTCGACTGCGAGGACCCCGCCCCCGTTGGGCGACTCGAACTGCACCGCGGCCATCGCCTGCTTGCCGTCGGGGTCGACCGCCCGCACCGCGGTCAGCAGCTCTCGCGGGGAGGGGGTCGTCACGTGCAGCACCCGGTCCGCGCCGACCTGCGCGGCGGCGACCGCCTCCCGGTTGGTGCGGGCGATGACCCAGCCGTCGACGGCGAAAACGGTGAGCGCCACCGCGACCGTGAGCAGCACGACGAGCCGCAGGGCGCCGGGTCGCCGGGTGACGTTGCGGGCTGCCAGGAACGAGGCCACCCGGGAGCTGCCGCGGGTCGCGCGGACGCCGCTGTGGAAGAGCAGCGGCAGCAGCCGCACGGCGAGCAGCCCGCAGGCCAGCGCGATCAGGCCGGGAGCCAGCAGTGCGAGGGAGTCGCTGCGACCGCTGCGCAGGTTCCACAGTCCCGCGGCGGCGAGTGCCACGGCGATCGCGTCGACGGCGACGCTGCGAGCCAGGGCGGCGCGCCGGCCGCCGGCACGCCGCAGCTCGTCGAGCACCGGGGCGGACAGGATGCGGCGGGCGGCGAGAGCCGAGGCCGCCAGACCCCCCAGCAGGGCCAGCAGCGTGGCGGCCATCACGGGAAGGCGCCACGGCTCCAGCGCCGTACCCGGCTCCAGGAGGGCGTGCCCGAGCACCCGCGCGGCCAGCCACCCGAGGACGGCACCCACCGGGAGGGCCAGCACCAGCAGGACGACGACCTCCGAGAGCCCGAACGCCGCCGTCGGCCACGCCCGCATGCCCCGCAGCTTGGCCAGCGCGACCTCTCCGGACCGCTCCTCGGTCGCGGCGGCCACCACCAGGAAGAGCACGAACCACGCCAGCAGCACTAGCTGCGCCGTGACCGCGAACGTCGCACCCCGGACCAGCGCGCGGTCGGGCTCCAGGTCGGCCAGGAAGCCGCCGAGCGGCGCGAGGACGTTCACCTTCGGCGCGGCGGAGGCGCCCAGTCCGCCGTTCCCGCCGGTCGTGCTCGAGCCGTTCGCGACGGCCAGCAGTCGCGGCAGGTCGGCCAGGTGCAGGCGGTCGGCGCGGACCGGTCGCAGGGCGTGCACCTCGACCTGCGCCGTCGACGCCTCGAGGGTGGCCCGGTCGACGACGACCTCGTCCACGGTGTCCGGGCCACCGCCGGCACCGCCCGCGGCGGCCGCCTGGACGGGGCTCTCCGGCCCCCAGATCCCGGGCTTGGCCGTCGCCGGGTCGTAGATGCCGACGACGGTGACGGTGTCGCGGCCGTCCTTGGTGCCGACCGCGAGCGTCAGCGGCGACCCGACGTGGAGGTTGCCCGCCTGAGCGGTCCCCGGCGAGACCATCGCCTCCGCCCGCCCCTGCGGACAGCGGCCGGACACGATCCGGACCGCCTCGCACTGGCCTCGGTGCCACCCGATCTCGCCGTTGGCCCGGTAGCCGCCGCTCGTGCTGATGCCGGTGTCGCGCACCACCATCCGCAGCGCTGCAGGACCGTAGGCGGCGTCGTAGCGAGAGTCATCGGCCAGCTTCTCGACGGCGCCGAGCAGCGCCGGTACGGGCTGCTGGGTCTGTCCCGCCAGGAACGCAGTCAGCTGCAGGGACGTCGACGTCCCGGCAGCGGCGACGCGGTCTCGGACCAGCGACTCCTCGCTGCTGCGGGCGTAGAGCGGCCCCAGCACCGAGGCGGCCGTCGCGATCACCGCGACGACGAACACCGCCAGGGACGGTCCCGTCCGCCACCGCAGTCCCTTGAGCACCAGCCGCAGGCCGTGCACGCGCCCTCCTCCGCCCTGTGCGATGCCACCGGCCGTACGGCAGAGGTGGCAGCACACCTCATCACACCGACGGGGCGACGCCCCCCATTCTCGGCCGCGTCGAGCGGCAATCGTGATGCGGGCGTGACCGGATCGGCCGTGTGAGGGAGGCCGATTGCGGGCTGAGCCCGATGGCCTTGTATGCTTGCTGAGCCCGCGAGGGCACCGGGGCTGTGGCGCAGCTGGTAGCGCACCACACTGGCAGTGTGGGGGTCAGGGGTTCGAGTCCCCTCAGCTCCACCCGGGAGCACTTTCCGAACGGCGTCCAGCCTCGCTGGGCGCCGTTCGTGTCTGGACTGCGGGCCGCTGCTGGCAGCAGGACACTTGGTACAAGACATTCAGCCAGCTGTCACAGGAGACCCGTGAGCACCACCGAGAGCATGCGCGTGAAGGCCTACGCGGCCCCCGCGGAGGGCGCCCCCCTTGAACCGACCGAGATCGACCGCCGGCCCGTCGGCGCCAACGACGTGCTGATCCAGATCACCCACGCGGGCATCTGCCACTCCGACATCCACACGGTGCGCGGCGACTGGGGCCCACAGCCCTATCCGGTGACGCCGGGTCACGAGATCGTCGGCGTGGTCGCCGAGGTGGGCGCAGATGTGACCAACCACAAGGTCGGCGACCGGGTCGGCGTCGGCTGCCTGGTCAACTCCTGCGGCGAGTGCGCCAACTGCCGCAACGGCAACGAGCAGTACTGCCTCGACGGCGCGGTGGGCACCTACGCCAGCATCGACCGCGACGGCACCGCCACCCAGGGCGGCTACTCCACCCACGTGGTCGTCGACGCCGACTTCGTCCTGTCGGTACCCGAGGGCCTCGACCCCGCCGCCGCCGCGCCCCTGCTCTGCGCTGGCATCACGACCTACTCCCCGTTGCGCCACTGGGGAGCCGGCCCCGGGACCAAGGTCGCCGTCGTCGGCCTGGGCGGCCTCGGCCACATGGCCGTCAAGATCGCCCACGCCCTCGGCGCCGACGTCACGGTGCTCTCGCAGTCGCTCAAGAAGCAGGAGGACGGACTGCGGCTCGGCGCCGACCACTACTACGCAACCAGCGACCCCGACACCTTCGAGCAGCTGGCGGGTCGCTTCGACCTGATCATCAACACCGTCAGCGCCTCAGTCGACATCAACGCCTACCTCGGCCTGCTCGCCGTCAACGGGACCCTGGTCAACGTCGGCGCTCCACCGGCGCCGATGTCCGTCAACGTCGGAGTCCTCGTCGGGGGTCGGCGATCGTTCGCCGGCTCGATGATCGGTGGCATCGCGCAGACCCAGGAGATGCTTGACTTCTGCGCCGAGCACGGCATCGCCTCGGAGGTCGAGGTCATCCCGGCCGACTACGTCAACGAGGCCTACGAGCGCGTCCTCGCCTCCGACGTCCGCTACCGCTTCGTGATCGACACCTCGACTCTGAACTGACGGCGGCTTTCAGCAAACTCCCCCGCGCACACCGCCTCCGCGCGCACGATGGATCCGAGCCACAAGCCCGGAGTCACGGCGACGGAGGCGGTGTCATGCGCGACCCAGCAACGTCGGGCAGCTACTCGGCCTGGCTGCCCGCGCCCCCGGAGCGGGTCTGGGGGCTGCTGACCTGCCCGGTGGCCTCAGCCGCGGTCTTCCACGGACTGTCGCTGCGCTCCACGTGGCAGCCCCAGTCCGAGCTGGCGCTCGTGCCCGTCGCCGTGCCCCTGTCCCCACCCGCCGTGCCCGCGGCCCTGCCCGCCGAGGCGCTGCACGGCACCGTCCTGTGGGCCGCACCCGCGACCTCGCTCAGCTTCAGCATCGACGATGGCTCCGGGACAGCGACGTTCGTCGAGCTCGCCCTTCGCGCCTCGGGCGACGGTTGCGTCCTCACCCTCCGCGTGGACGAGTGCGGCGATGACAGCGGCAACCTCTGCGAGCTGGAGGACGTGTGGCTGCCCGTGCTCGACCGACTGCGCGGGCAGTTACCGTCGAGCTGACGCTAACCGGCAGATTCAGCGATCGTCGCCCAGCACCGGCTCCGGCAGCTGTCCGGCGTTGTGCTCGATCAGCCGGTAGCGCGCAGTCCCTGCGATGACATCAGGGTGGCGGCGCTCCAGCACCGACCAGCAGCAGTTGGACAGCCCGCCCAGCACCCCCCAGTGCTCCCGCGGCAGCCCGAGCAGCGCCGCTGTCAGGCTGCGCGCCGTGCCGCCATGCGTCACCACGACGAGAACGCCGTCGTCCTCGGTGCCCGCGACGGCATCCGTCACTGCAGCGGCCGCGCGGCCGGCGACCTGCGCCCGGGTGTCGGCGCCTTCGGCCGGCACGTCGCCACCGGCCAGCCACCCGGCCAGACCCTCCGGGTCGGAGTCCCCGATCTCGGCGAGCAGCCGGCCCTCCCACGTCCCACCGGCCGACTCCCGCAGCCGGGGATCGACTGTGGCGACCAGACCCGTCATCGACTCGAGCGGCGCTGCCGTCTGCCGGGCGCGGCCGAGGTCGCTGGTGACGATGGCGGTGGGACCGAAGCCGGCGAGGACCTTCGCGGCGAGCTCCGCCTGTCGCAGGCCGACCTCATCGAGAGGGATGTCCGTGTGGCCCTGGAAGCGGCCCGCGAGGTTCCACTCGGTGCGGCCGTGCCGCCAGATGATGATGGTCGCGGCGGGCATGTGCGCCATGATTCCAGACTGATCCCAGACTCCTGTGCGCCCCGTCGGCGCCGGGGTCAGCGAGACCGACGCGCGAGAGCGGTGGCGGCGGCAGCCACGACGAGCGCCTCCGTCAGCACGGACACGACGCCCAGCGGCTCGAACCAGTTGCCGACGTCGTCACCGAGCATCGGGAAGGCCACCAGCCGCGTCGCCGCATACCCGATGACCGCGAGCCCGCAGGTGAGCACGGCCAGCCCGTAGACGACCGGGGCGTCCCGCACGAGCAGTGCCACCCCGATCGCGGCGCAGGCCACCGTCAGGACGATGAAGAGGACGCCCATGTACGGCGCCTCCTCCAGGTGCTCGGGTGTCACGGGGACATGGGCGGCCGCGGCGACGGCGATCGCCGGGACGGCCACCCACCGCGCCGAACTGTGCAGCGGACGCACCAACGGCCGGTAGCCGGGCGGGCGCGATCCTGACCTCGACCCTGCCACGATCTCGACGGCACCCATGACGCCTCCCGCACCCGAGCCAGCGTCGTTCGCCGGCGCTCGCTGCTGCTTCGGCGCCGCAGTGGCGGTGGTTTGGTCGGGGCGCGCGTCAGCTCTGGGCGCGACCTCGGGAGGCCTGGTCCGCCGCCTCCCGCACCGAGTCGGGCAGCGGGATCTCCGGGCAGTCGCGCCAGAGCCGCTCCAGGGCGTAGAAGAGGCGGTCCTCGTTGTGCTGGACGTGCACGACGACGTCCATGTAGTCCAGCAGCACCCAGCGGCCCTCGCGCTCCCCCTCGCGGCGCACTGGGCGGGCGTCGAGCTCCCGCAGCCGCTCCTCGACGGCGTCGACGATGGCCCGGACCTGCCGGTCGTTGCTCGCCGAGCACACGAGGAACGCGTCGGTGATGCTGAGCTGCTCACTGACGTCGAAGGCGACGATCTGCTCGGCGAGCTTGTCGGCGGCTGCCTCGGCCGCGGCCGTCACCAGCTCCACGGCGTGCTCGGTGGCTGGCACTGACGGGACTCCTTGCGCGCGGGATCGGCCGCCCGAAGCTGACGGCTCACCGCCAAGCCTCCCACGACGAGGCGCCGCTACTCGCCGTCGCGGTAGAGACCGTGCTTGGCGATGTACTGCACCACACCGTCCGGCACCAGGTACCAGACCGGCAGCCCCTTGCCGACCCGCTGCCGGCAGTCGGTCGACGAGATCGCCAGAGCGGGCACCTCGAGCAGCGTGACGTGGTCCACGGGCAGGCCGTCGCCGCTGAGCTGGTGACCGGGGCGGGTCACACCGACGAAGTGCGCCAGCGGCCACATCTGGTCGGCGTCCTTCCAGGACAGGATCTGGGCGAGCGCATCGGCGCCGGTCATGAAGAACATGTCGACCTCGCCCCGCTCGGCGCGCAGGTCTCGCAGCGTGTCGATGGTGTAGGTCGGGCCGGGGCGGTCGATGTCGACGCGGCTGACCGTGAACCGCGGGTTGGAGGCAGTGGCGATCACCGTCATGAGGTACCGGTGCTCAGCGGCGGTGACCTCGCGGTCGGCCTTCTGCCAGGGCTGCCCGGTCGGCACGAAGACGACCTCGTCGAGGTCGAACACTGCCGCGACCTCGCTGGCGGCGACCAGGTGCCCGTGATGGATCGGGTCGAAGGTGCCGCCCATGACGCCGAGCCGCGGACGCCGGCGCGGCGCCGATGATCCCGGCTCGGGACGCGGGCCCGCCGCTGCGCTCATGGCTGCGGAGCCTACCGAGTCAAGATCGTGGCGAGCGGCTCGCGGGCGCGGCGGTCGGCACGGCGGTCGGCGCCACCGGAGCGGCCATGGCGGCGGTTCCGGTATCAGGCTGCGCGGCGACAACCCGGTCGGCCCGGGAGTAGACGGTGAGCCGGCCCTGCCGCACGAAGCCGATGAGGGTCAGCCCGCGGTCGCGCGCGAGGTCGACGGCGAGGCTCGAGGGTGCCGAGACGGCCGCGAGGACGGGAATGCCGGCCATGACCGCCTTCTGCGCGATCTCGAAGCCAATCCGGCCGCTGACGCACAGCACGTGCTCGGACAACGGCAGCCGGCGCTCCAGCAGCGCCCAGCCGACGAGCTTGTCGACGGCGTTGTGGCGACCCACGTCCTCCCGCACCGCGAGGAGCTCTCCGTCGTCGGTGAACAGCGCTGCTCCGTGCAGACCGCCGGTGCGGTCGAAGACCTTCTGGTGGGCGCGCAGCGCATCGGGCAGGGCGGCCACAACCTCGGCCCGAACGACGCAGCTGGAGCTGAGCTCGTGCGTGCACCTGGCCGCCACAGCGGCGAGGCTGGACACCCCGCACACGCCGCAGGCGGAGGAGGTCGGGGTGCGCCGCACCACCGACGGCAGGTCGAGCTCCACGCCGGGAGCCAGGTCGACGGTGACGGTGTTGTAGAGCTGCTCCTCGCCGACGTCGGTGCAGTAGCGCACGGACCGCACGTCCTCACGGCTGCGCAGGACGCCCTCGCCGTAGAGGAAGCCGACGGCGAGCTCGAAGTCGTGGCCGGGAGTGCGCATCGTCACCGAGACCGGCACGGACGGAGCGCTGGCCACGCCGTGCGGCGTCACCAGGCCCGGGGAGACCCGGATCTCGAGGGGCTCCTCGGTCGTGACCGCCTCCTCGCGCACCACGCTCGCACCCGCGTCGATGACGCGGACACGCACGCGAGAGGCCGGGCCACGCCGGGCGTTCATGTCAGCGGTCTCAGCGGTCGCGGTTGAACTGCGTGGTGACGAAGAGCAGGAAGGCGAGGATCACGAAGGCGCCGAGGCCGATCAGCCAGCTCGGGACGCCCTCCTCGGCCTTCTGCGAGGACTCGGCGAAGACGCTGGCAGCGAGTGCGAGAGGAGCCATGGCGCTCAGTCTGGCATGCGCGCCGGGAGTCAGGCGCGGCTGACCGGGTGGCGACGCAGCGCAGCCGCCCGGGCCCGGAAGAAGTGCAGCCGGGTGCGCCGGACGTGCTCGGCGTGACGCACCAGCCACAGGCACACGGCGGCCAGCGGCAGCTCGACCGCGACCGCAGACAGCAGTGCCAGGAGCAGGGCGCGGGCGCCGTGCGCGGTGACGACGTCGAACCATGCGTCGACGATGAGCAGCGTCGCGGTGATGGTGGCCGGCACCTGGACGTGATCGCGGCCGAGCCACGCCAGGGCAGCGGTGCGCGCCAGGGCGATGACGAGCATGATGTCGAAGCCCACCCACGCGACGTTGTAGCGCTCGGCGAGAGCTCGCTCGGGCAGCGAGACACCGAGGTAGACGATCCACGGCAGCGTGAGCAGCGCCAGCGCGAAGAAGACCGGACCGACCCAGCGCGGGACCGGCGGGGCGAGGGCCTCGTCCGCAGTCGGCGGGCTCCCGCTGGCCGCGCCGGTGTGGTCGGTCACGGTCGGATCTGGCCCTCCCCGATCACGACGTACTTGCTCGTCGTGAGCTCGGGCAGGCCGAGCGGACCGCGGGCGTGCAGCTTCTGCGTCGAGATGCCGAGCTCGGCGCCGAAGCCGAACTGCTCGCCGTCGGTGAACCTGGTCGAGGCGTTGACGAGCACAGCGGCGGCGTCCACCTCGGCAATGAACCGTCGGCTGGACTCGAGCGAGGCTGTGACGATGGCCTCGCTGTGTCCCGTCCCCCAGCGGCGGATGTGCTCGATCGCGCGGTCGAGGGTGTCGACGACTCCGACGGTGAGGTCGAGGCTGAGGTACTCGGTGCCCCAGTCGTCCTCGGTCGCGGCGACGGCCGGCACGCCGCTGGCGGCGGCCGCCGACAGCACCGCGTCGTCGCCGTGCACCGTGACACCGGCCTGGTGCAGGGCAGGCAGCACCAGGGGCAGGAAGTCGTCGGCCACGGCGCGGTGGACGAGCACTGTCTCGGCGGCGTTGCACACGCTGGGTCGGGACGTCTTCGCGTTGAGGACGATGGACAGCGCCGTTGGCAGATCTGCGGTCGCGTCGACGACGACGTGGCAGTTGCCGACGCCGGTCTCGATGACCGGGACGGTGGAGCCTTCGACGACGGCGCGGATCAGGTCGGCGCCGCCGCGCGGCACCAGGACGTCGACGAGACCGCGCGCCCGCATCAGGTGCTGGACACTGTCGCGGCTCTCACCGGGGACCAGCTGCACGGCGTCGGGAGGCAGCGGAGAGCCGGACAGCGCGGAGCGCAGGGCCGCGACGACGGCCGCGTTGGACTCGCGGGCGCTCGAGGAGCCGCGCAGCAGCACGGCGTTGCCGCTCTTGAGAGCCAGCCCGGCCGCGTCGGCGGTGACGTTGGGCCGGGCCTCGTAGATGATCCCGACGACGCCGAGGGGCACCCGGAGCTGACGCAACTCCAGACCGTTGGGCAGGACGCTGCCTCGCAGGACCTGACCTACCGGGTCGGGCAGTGCGGCGACCTGGCGCAGCCCGTCGGCCATGCCGGCGATGCGCCGCTCGTCCAGCCGCAGCCGGTCCTGCAGTGCCGCGCTCACCCCCTGCTCCTGCGCCCGTCGCAAGTCCTCACCGTTGGCACGCAGGATGTCGCCGGCAGACGACTCGAGAGCGGCGGCCATCGCCTCGAGTACTGCGTCCTTGACGGCGCGCGACGCAGCGGCGAGCGCCGGGACGACCTCGCGGGCCCGCCGGCAGGCGGCGAGGACAGCCTCGCGGCCGGCGGCGGTCTCGGGCTGGTCGGAGACGACGGCAGTCATGGTCAGCAGGCTAGGCGCGGCGGCTGCTGTCGAAGGGACGGATTCCACCTGCTGGGACGAGGGCAGGCGGGGTGTCGCCGCTGGTCACCCGTTGCTGGTAGGCGTGCTGGGACAGGACCTCGATGCCGGTCACCGTCCACGGCGGCAACGAGGCGGTCGTGCGGTGCTCCCCCCACAGCCGCAGTGCGAGCGCCGCCGCGTCGTCGAGGTCGCGCGCCTCCTCCCAGTAGCGCACCTCCGCCCGGTCCTCGCCGTAGCGGCAGGAGAGCAGGAACGGCCGCTCGGCGCTCAGCCGCTCCAGCGCCTCCTTGACGTCCCCCAGCGGCTGCGCCGGGCCGGAGACCGTCACCACGACATGCCAGAGCGGTTCCCGAACGTCGCTGTCGGGGCTGCTGTCGTCCCCCGGGCGAGCGACGTCCGTGCCCTCGACGCCGTCACCACGGTCACTGCCGAACACCCAGCATCCTTTCGCCACGGAAGTATCGGATGCACTATGCCCGCCGCCGCCGTCGTGACGCGGCGAAAGGCTGCTATCCGTCCGTCAGCGGGGCCGGTACGCGCCGGCGGGCGAGCACCACGAGGTGGTCGCGGTGGACCACCTCTCGCTCGTAGGCCTTGCCGAGGTCCCGGGCGAGGTCGCTGCTGCGGCGCCCGAGCAGCGCGGGTAGCTCACCGGCGTCGTAGGCGACCAGGCCGCGCGCGACGGCGGCGCCCGCCTCGTCGACCAGGTCGACCGCATCGCCCGCGCTGAACCGGCCGTGCACCTCACGGATCCCGGCCGCGAGCAGGCTCGCCCCTCTCTCGGTCACCGCCCGGACCGCGCCCGGGTCGAGGACGAGCCGGCCGGATGGCGTGGTCGCGTGCGCCAGCCAGAGCAGCCGGGAGGAGCGCCGTCGCGGACCGGCTGCGAAGAAGGTGCCGACGGTTTCTCCTGCGAGCGCCTGAGGGGCCGCCTCGGCAGCGGCGAGCAAGACAGGGATGCCGGCGGCCGTGGCGATCCGAGCAGCCTCGACCTTGGTGACCATCCCGCCGGTTCCCACTCCCGCCGCCCCGGCCGTGCCTACGTCCAGCAGGGATAGGTCGTCGTCGGGCGCGACCTCCGGCACCCGCTGCGCCGCCGGGTCGCGCGGGTCTCGGTCGTACAGGGCGTCGACGTCGCTGAGCAGCACCAGTACGTCGGCATCGACGAGCTGGGCGACCAGAGCAGCCAGGCGGTCGTTGTCGCCGAAGCGGATCTCCTGGGTCGCGACCGTGTCGTTCTCGTTGACGACCGGGACCACGCCGAGAGCGAGCAGCCGCGACAGGGTGCGGTGGGCGTTGCGGTAGTGCGTGCGGCGGCTGAGGTCCTCGGCAGTGAGCAGGACCTGGCCCACGGCTCGACCGTGCCGGGCGAACGCCGTCGTGTAGTGCGCGACGAGCAGCCCCTGCCCCACGCTCGCGGCCGCCTGCTGCGTGGCTAGGTCGCGAGGGCGAGCCGGCAGGGCAAGCGGCTCGAGCCCGGCGGCGATGGCACCAGACGACACCAGCACGAGGTCGACCCCCGCGGCGAGCGGGGCGGCGAGAGCGTCCACGAGCGCGTCGAGCCGCGCTGGGTCGAGCATCCGGGAGGAGCCCGCGACGCCGGCCTGGCGCGTCAGTGACGAGGAGCCGACCTTGACGACGATGCGCCGCGCACCGGTGACCGCTGCCCGCATGTCACCCCGCAGGTCACCCCGCATCTCACCCGCGCCTGTCACCCCGCATCTCACCGGCCTTCGAGCCGCAGGTCCGTCCCCCGCGGCCCCAGGTGCTCGGCGCCGGCCGAGACCGTCGGCTCCCAGTCGAAGACGACCGCGTCGTCCCCCGGGCCGATCACGACCTCGTCGCCCTCGACCGCGCCGGCCTTGCGCAGCTCGTCCTCCACCCCGAGACGGTTCAGCCGATCGGCGAGGTAGCCGACCGCTTCGTCGTTCGAGAAGTCGGTCTGCCGGACCCAGCGCTCGGGCTTGTCGCCCAGCACGCGGAACCGCTCGCCCTCGCGCACGACGCGGAAGCCGCTCTCGCCGATCGCCTGGGGGCGGATCACGATGCGGGTCGGCTCGGGCACGGCCGCCGCCGCGCGGGCCCGCGCCACGAGCCGGGCCATCGCGAAGGTCAGCTCGCGCAGTCCCTCATGGGTCGCGGTGGAGATCGGGTAGACCTCGAAACCGCGCTCCTGCAGCGCTGGCGTCACCAGGTCGGCCAGCTCCCGCGCGTCGGGCACGTCGATCTTGTTGAGGGCGATGAGCTGCGGGCGTTCGCGCAGCGGCGGCTCCAGGGTGGCCTCGCCGTCGTCGTACTCGCCGAGCTCGGCGAGGATCGTGTCGAGGTCGGACTCCGGGTCGCGGCCAGGCTCCAGGGTCGCGCAGTCGAGCACGTGCACGAGGGCGGCACAGCGCTCGACATGCCGCAGGAACTGGTGCCCGAGGCCTCTGCCCTCGCTGGCCCCCTCGATGAGCCCCGGCACGTCCGCGACGGTGAACCGCACCTCGCCGGCCCGCACGACGCCGAGGTTGGGCACCAGCGTGGTGAAGGGGTAGTCGGCGACCTTGGGACGCGCCGCGGAGATCGCCGCGATCAGGCTGGACTTGCCGGCGCTGGGGAAGCCGACCAGGCCGATGTCGGCCACGGTCTTGAGCTCCAGCACGACGTCGCCGCCGTCGCCGGGCTCGCCGAGCAGCGCGAAGCCCGGCGCCTTGCGTTTGGTGGACGCCAGCGCGGCGTTGCCGAGACCGCCGTGGCCGCCGTGCGCGATGACGTAGGTCGTGCCGGCCCCGACGAGATCGGCGAGCACCTCCCCCTCCGGGGTGCGGACGAGAGTGCCCTCCGGGACCGGCAGCACCAGGTCCTCACCGTCGGCGCCGCTGCGCATGCTGCCCTGGCCGGGCCGGCCGCTGGTCGCCTTGCGGTGGGGCGAGTGGTGGTAGTCGAGCAGCGTGGTCACGTTGGGGTCGACGACGAGGATGACGTCCCCCCCACGTCCGCCGTTGCCGCCGTCAGGGCCGCCCAGCGGCTTGAACTTCTCCCGGTGGATCGACGCGCACCCGTGCCCGCCGTCCCCGGCCTTGACATGGAGCACGACCTGATCGACGAACGTCGTCATCGTCGCTCCTCTCGTCGTGGTGCTGAAACGCCGACGAGGGCGGTCCCGGTCGGGACTGCCCTCGTCGGATGGCCTTCTTGGATAGCCCGGACTACTGCTCTGCGCCCTCGGCCACGATGCTGACGATCCGGCGACCGCGACGGGTGCCGAACTGCACGGCCCCCTCGGTCAGCGCGAACAGCGTGTCGTCGCCACCGCGGCCGACGTTGTCGCCGGGGTGGAAGTGGGTGCCGCGCTGGCGGACGATGATCTCGCCGGCGTTGACCAGCTGGCCGCCGAAGCGCTTGACGCCGAGTCGCTGCGCGTTGGAGTCACGCCCGTTGCGGGTGGACGACGCGCCCTTCTTGTGTGCCATCTCGCAGTCTCGCCTTACTTGGTCTCGATGCCGGTGACCTTGACCGTCGTCAGCTTCTGACGGTGGCCCTGGCGGCGGCGGTAGCCGGACTTGTTCTTGTAGCGCAGGATGGTGATCTTGGGGCCCTTGGCTGCGGCGACGACCTCGGCGGTGACCGTCGTGCGGCCGAGCGTGTCGGCGTCGGTGGTCACCGACTCGCCATCGACCAGTAGCAGTGCCGGCAGCACGATGTTGTCGCCGGGGTTGCCAGCCACCTTGTCGATGGTGACGACGTCGCCGACGGCAACCTTCTCCTGGCGGCCGCCAGCACGAACGATCGCGTACACCGCGGGTCTCGCTTTCCTCGAAGTCCTGAGAGTCCTACGTGCGGCACCGGGAGACACTCGCCTGCTGAGCACCGGATGCTGGGCATCCGACTCGTGCAGTCAGCCAGGTGGATCCGCAGTGCATGCCTGCGCTCCGCCAGCGTCATCTCACCTCACGGCTTCCGCCGCGGGCACCAAGGGTCAAGAGTACCGGACGCTGGCGCATGCCGGTCAAACCAGCCGGAGCGGACCGAGCCGGGGCTGCGCCGGCTTCACTCCGGCGCCTCGTCGCCGCCGGCACCACTCCACCGCCTCGTCGCCGCCGATGCCTCGTCGCCGCCGGCACCACTCCACCGCCTCCTCGCCGCCGACGCCTCCTCGCCGCCGATCCAGCGCGACTCCACTCCTCGCGTGTGCACTCCTGGTCGCCCCGCAACCACAACTGCACACGCGAGAGCCGACATCGCCCCGCACTCGCCAGTCAGCACCAGCGAGGTGCGGTGACAGGTCGTCGCGGGTGCGGCCACATGTACGAGAACGGTCCGCCCCCTGAGCGGGGACCACCGACTCGCCCCTCGCGCGTGCACTCCTGGTCGTCCCACAACCACAACTGCACACGCGAGAGCCGACATCGCCCCGCACTCGCCAGTCAGCACCAGCGAGGTGAGATCGGAAGAGCGGCGGG
>JBQCDV010000155.1:0-63847 GCA_051960855.1 Actinomycetales bacterium | reverse complement strand
GAGGCGACGATGTCGGTCAGCTGCGTGGAGATGAAGTTCGAGGTGACGTACTGGGCGAGAGCGAAGACGATGCCGCAGGTGAGCGCGGCCGGCAGGGTCTCGCGGACACCGCGACCCTTGTCGACGATGTAGACCAGGGCCATGGGGACGAAGACGCCGAGCAGTGGGGTCTGACGGCCGACCATCGAGGCGAGGTCGTGCTCGGGCAGACCGGTCACTGTGGCGAGCGTCGTGATCGGGACCGCGAGTGCGCCGAAGGCGACGGGAGCGGTGTTGGCGACGAGGGCCACGGTCGCAGCCTTGAGCGGCCGGAAGCCGAGGGCGATGAGCATGACGCTGGTGATGGCGACCGGGGTGCCGAAGCCGGCGAGCGCCTCCAGCAGGGCGCCAAAGCAGAAGGCGATGATGACCGCCTGGATGCGCTGGTCGTCACTGACTCGCGCGAACGACCGGCGCAGCACGTCGAAGTGCCCGGTCTCGACCGTCATGTTGTAGACCCAGATCGCGTTGATGACGATCCACAGGATCGGGAAGAAGCCGAAGGCCGCACCCTCGGTCGTGGCGAGCAGCGCCTGCCCGATCGGCATCGGGTAGACGAAGACCGCGACGAGGATCGACACGATCAGGGAGATGATCGCGGCCTGCCACGCCGTCATCCGGAGGATGCCGAGCAGCACGAACAGCGTGATCAGAGGTAGGGCTGCAAAGATCGCGGTGAGCGCAAGGGAATGCGCGATCGGGTCGAGCACCTGCTGGTACATCGGCGGTGATGTCCTTCCGTGCTACGGGTTCTCGGATAGCAGCGACTCCACGGGCAGTCCGCGGATAGAGGCGTCGAGCACGTCGATCGTGTGGGCCATGGCGATGCTGGCCCCGGTGCGCTGCAGTGACGAGGCCACCTGCATGAGGCACCCGGGGTTGGCGGTGACCAGCAGGCGCGCGCCGGTGCGGGCGACGTTCGAAGCCTTGCGGTCCCCGAGCTCACGTGCCGCCTCGGGGTGGAGGAGGTTGTAGATGCCGGCGGAGCCGCAGCAGATTTCGGCTTCGGGGATCTCGCGCAGCTCGAGGCCAGGGATGTCACGGAGCAGCTGGCGCGGCTGGCTCCGGACATTCTGGGCGTGCGCGAGGTGGCAGGCGTCGTGGTAGGCGACGGTGACAGGCAGGGCGTGACGAGTGGCACGGGTGCCCTGCTCGACAAGGAACTCGGAGACATCGCGTACCCGTGACGCGAAGTGGTGGGCTCGTTCGGAGTAGTGCGCGTCGTCAGTCAGCAGGTCGCCGTACTCCTTCATCGTCGAACCGCATCCGGCCGCATTGACGACGACCCACTCGACTCCGGCCGCGTCGAAGGCGTCGATGAGAGCGCGGGCGAAACGGCGGCCCTCCTCGTCCCGGCCGTTGTGCACCGACAGCGCGCCACAGCACCCTTGGCCGCGCGGAGCGACAACGTCGAAACCCTCGGCTGACAGCACCCGGACGGTCGCGGCGTTGACACCGGGGAAGAACTCCCGTTGCACGCACCCGAGCAGCATGCCGACGACACCGCGCCGTTCGCCCTGGGCGGGAGTGTGCTCGGGGACGCGGACCGGCGACTCGAGCGGCGGGGCGAGGCTCTCCATGGCGGCAAGCGTCGGACTGACGCGATCCAACAGCCGGGACCGTCGCAGCACCGCCGGCAGGCCGGTGCGCTGGTAGGCCCGCAGTGGTCCCCGCAGCATCCGCAGCCGACGCGGGTAGGGGAACACCGAGAAGATCAGGCGTCGCAGGGCGCGGTCGCGGGACGGCCGGTCGTAGCGGCGCTCGACTTGCGCGCGCGCTGCCTCGATGAGTCGGTCGTACTGCACACCGGAAGGGCAGGCGGTCACACACGCCATACACCCAAGACAGGCGTCGAAGTGCTGCACCATTGTCGGCGTCATCGGCTCGCCCTGGAGGCCCTGGTTCATCAGGTAGATGCGCCCGCGAGGCGAGTCCATCTCCTCGCCCCACAGCACGTAGGTGGGGCACGTCGGCAGGCAGAAGCCACAGTGGACGCAGTCGGCCACGAGCGCGGCTGATGGCGGGTGATGGTCGTCGAAGGCCGGCGGTCCCGGCAGCAACGTGGGTGACGCGGCGTTGACTGTGTCGCCGAGCGGCCCGGGGTCGGTGCCGTTCGTCGTGCCGGACGCGCCCGAGAGCCGGGACACTGCGTCGGACGAGGTCACGTCAGATCCCTCCTACGAAGCGCCCGGGGGAGAGCAGACGCTCGGGGTCGAAGCGGTGTTTGATGGCGCGCATCAGGTCGAGCCCCTGCACGTGTCCCCACACGTCGAGCTCGCCGACGAGCTGCGGCGGCGACTGGAGCACGACCACCTGACCGCCGAACGCCGTTGCCGCCTTCCGCAGGTCGGCGAGCAGGCTGGCGACCGCGGTGGGCGGCAGGTCTGCCAGCTCCTCGCCCGGAACGGCGGCGTGCAGGACACCGACCGCCGGGGAGCCGCGCAGTGCGGGGGAGACTCCGTGCTCGGCGGCGACCCGGTCCAGGGTCTGCACGAGGCGTCCGATGCCGGCGATCTCGCTGGTCATCCGCAGACCGAGGTCTCCCGGACGCCACGGCAGCCGCTGCCACCACGCGGGCGCCGTGTCGGTGACCTCGGCGTCGGGACCGAGCAGCTGGCGTGCGGCGGTGGCCCTCGCCTCGACACCGGCCGGGATGCCGGCCATGAGGACGGACAGCGAGCCAGCCACCCCGCCTCCCAGCCGGCCATCTCCGCTCGGGCCTGACCCTGCGCTTCTGGCGGCCGACGGCAGGTCCAGCTCGATCGCGGTCGGGACGGTCTGACTGTGGATGAGCCGCTGCACCCGGTCGTGGATGCCGTCGGGACCGGTCGCAGGAACGGTGATCCAGCAGGTCGTCTGCGGCAGCGGGTGCAGGCGGAAGACCGTCTCGGTGATGATCGCGAGCGTCCCGAAGGAGCCGGCGACGAGCTTCCCGAGGTCGTAGCCGGCGACGTTCTTGACGACCTTGCCGCCGGCCTTGGCGACGACGCCGTCAGCGCGCACGAGCGTCACGCCGATGAGCAGGTCTCGCACGGCGCCGTGGCTGAGGCGCAATGGTCCGGCGGCACCGGTCGACACGATGCCGCCGAGCGTGCCAGCGGACCCGGCCCTGCCGTCCGCAACGCCACCCGGGTGCGGCAGGTAGGGGTCGAGGGCGAGCTGCTGGCGAGCCTCCGCCAGCCGCTCCTGCAACCGCTCCAGCGGGAGGCCAGCCTGTGCCTGCACGACGAGGTCGTCGGCGGCGTGCTCGATCACGTCAGATTGACGCGAAAGATCGACGACGATGTCGACCGCCTCCGGGGCATCCCCCCAGTGCAGCCGACTACCACTGCCACGCGGAACCACTCGGGCACCGTGCTCCGCAGCGACGCGCATGAGCGCCGCTGTCTGCTCCGTCGACTCGGGTCGGGCGACCAAGGCGGGCCGCACCCCGAGGACAGCGTCGTCCTCGGCCGCCGGCGTCGCACCCACTCCGAGGGCGTCGACGGCGGCGACGAGCCGGTCCGTGAGGGTGTCGGTCATCAGAAGGCCTCCGCCAGGCCTGCTTCCTGGAGCGGATGCACGCCCGTGCGCTTGCCGGGCACCTCACCGCACAGCCGCGGCGTCGGAAAGACCTTGCCCGGGTTGGAGATGCCATCCGGGTCGAAGGCGCACCGGACGAGCTGCATGGTGTCGAGGTCGTCCGCGCCGAACATCCGCGGCATGAACTTCGCCTTGTCCGATCCCACGCCGTGCTCGCCGGTGATCGAACCGCCGTGCGAGATGCAGAGGTCGATGATGGCCCCGGACACCTCCTCGGCTCGCTCCGCCTGACCCGGCACCGTGTCGTCGAAGAGCACGAGCGGATGCAGGTTGCCGTCGCCCGCGTGGAAGACGTTGGCCACCCGCACGCCGCTCTCGGCTGAGAGCTCGGCGATCGCACGCAGCACCTCCGGCAGGTTGGTCCGCGGGATGACGCCGTCCTGCACGATGTAGTCCGGTGAGATGCGGCCCACCGCCGCGAACGCGGACTTCCGGCCCTTCCAGAACAGCGCCCGCTCCACGTCGTCGGCGGCGATGCGGATCTCGAAGGCGCCGTTGTCGCGGCACATCCGCGTCACGTCCTCGAACTGTGCTGCCACCTCGACGGCGGGCCCGTCGAGCTCGACGATCAGCACGGCTCCGGCGCCGTTCGGGTAGTTGCAGTGGACCGCGGCCTCGGCTGCCTCGATGGCGAGGGCGTCCATCATCTCGATGGCGGCCGGGACGACACCGGCGGCGATGATGTCGCTGACCGCGGCGCCGGCTTCGTCGGTTGTCGCGAAGGCTGCGAGCAGCGTGCGGACGTTCTCGGCGACCCGGACCAGGCGGATGGTGACCTCGGTGACCACACCGAGGGTCCCCTCGCTGCCGACCAGGACCCCGAGGAGGTCGTAGCCCGTGGGGTCCGGCGCCTTGCCGCCGATCCGGAGCAGCTCACCACCGGGCGTGACGAGCTGGACGCCGGTGACGTGGTTGGTGGTGAAGCCGTACTTCAGGCAGTGGGCGCCGCCGGAGTTCTCGGCGACGTTGCCACCGATGGAGCACACCTGCTGGCTCGACGGGTCGGGCGCGTAGTAGTAGCCATCGGGAGTCGCTGCCCTCGTCACGTGCAAGTTGATGACGCCGGGGTCGACGACCGCGCGCTGGTTGGCGACGTCGATCTCATGGATCGTCCGCATCTGCGAGGTGACGATGAGGACGCCGTCGGCGTGAGGCAGCGCGCCTCCGGAGAGACCGGTCCCCGAGCCCCGCGCGACGAAGGGCACCCGCGCGGACGCGCACTCGCGGACGGCGGTCGCCACCTCGGACGGCGTTCGGGGAAGGACCACCAGCGCCGGAGTCACCTTGTAGTGGGCCAGCCCGTCGCACTCGTAGGTACGCAGCCGCAGATGGTCGTCGATCACCGCGTCGTGGCCCAGGGCGGCCCGGAGGCGCACCGCGAGCGCGACGAAGTCTGGTCGACCGCTCCGGCCGGCCCCCCGGTCTCCCGCCCCATCATCAGCCGCCGGCCGAGGCGCCGTGATGGTCATGGCATGCGCTCGTAGGCCGGCAGTGTCAGGAACTCCGCGAAGTCGTCAGCCACAGCGACCTCCATGAAGGTGCGGCGTGCCTCGGCGTAGTCCTCGGGGCTGCCGGGCAGCTTGGCGATCTCCTCGTCGGCGATTCGCTCGACCAGCTCACGCGTGACCGTCTGGCCGTTGTCGAGCTGGATGTCGTTGTGCAGCCACTGCCACACCTGCGACCGGGAGATCTCGGCGGTCGCAGCGTCCTCCATCAGGTTGAAGATGCCGACCGCTCCGGAGCCCTTGAGCCATGCGGCGAGGTACTGGATCCCGACGCTGATGTTGTTGCGCAGCCCCGCTTCCGTGACGTTGCCAGGCGTCGACGCGACGTCCAGCAGCTGCTCGGCCGTCACCGACACGTCGTCGCGCTTGCGGTCAATCTGGTTGGGCTTGTCGCCCAACACCGAGTCGAAGACCTCCTTGCAGATCGGCACCAGGTCCGGATGAGCGACCCAGGAGCCGTCGAAGCCGTCGTTGGCCTCTCGCGTCTTGTCCTCGCGCACCTTGGCCAGGGCGGTCTCGTTGACCTCCGGGTCCTTGCGCGAGGGGATGAAGGCCGCCATGCCACCGATCGCGTGCGCCCCGCGCTTGTGGCAGGTGTGCACCAGCAGCTCGGTGTAGGCCCGCATGAACGGCACGGTCATCGTGACCTGTGCGCGGTCGGGGAGCATGAAGTCCTTGCCGCGCGTGCGGAACTTCTTGATGGCGCTGAAGATGTAGTCCCAGCGGCCGGCGTTGAGACCCGCTGAGTGCTCGCGCAGCTCGTAGAGGATCTCCTCCATCTCGAAGGCTGCCGGGTAGGTCTCGATGAGGCAGGTCGCGCGGATCGTGCCACGGGGGATACCGACGATCTCCTGCGCTCGGATGAAGACGTCGTTCCAGAGCCGGGCCTCGAGGTGGCTCTCCATCTTCGGCAGGTAGAAGTAGGGACCCCGGCCGGAGTCGAGCTGCCGCTGGCCGCAGTGGAAGAGGTAGAGCCCGAAGTCCACCAGCGCCCCCGCCATCGGCTCGCCGTCGACGAGGATGTGCTTCTCCGTCAGGTGCCAGCCGCGCGGCCGCACGACCATCGTCGCGGTCTCCTCGCCGAGGGCGTAGGTCTTGCCCTCCGGTGAGGTGAAGTCGATCTGACGGTCGAGGGCGTCACGCAGGTTGAGCTGACCCTCGATGACGTTCTGCCACGTGGGGGTCGAGGCGTCCTCGAAGTCCGCCAGCCACACCTTCGCGCCGGAGTTGAGCGCGTTGATCGTCATCTTGCGGTCGGTCGGGCCGGTGATCTCGACGCGGCGGTCGACGATGCCCGGTGCCGGGGGCGCCACCTGCCAGTCGCCCTCGCGGATGTCCTTGGTCTCCTCGAGGAACTGCAGCGTCCCGCCCCGGGCCAGCTCGTCGTAGCGGTCGGCGCGAGCTTGCAGGAGCTCGCGACGCCGAACGTCGAAGCGACGGTGCAGGTCGGCCAGCAGCTCGAGCGCCTCGGTCGTGAGGATCTCGTCGTAGCGAGGCCCGAGCGGACCGGTGACCTCGACGCCGTCAGGGGTGGGAAGGGACGAAGGGGTCGACATCGGCGCTGCCTTTCCGGATAGCGGAACTGCTCTTCCTTGTGTTGGAAGGGAACCGTAGGACGTCCGGACACGTCGGTCAACGGGTAGCCTTCCGCCTCTTGGGCTACCGTTTCTGCTGTGCGGAAAGACGTCGTGGCCGAGCCCGCCGGCTCCGGGGCGGTGCAGTCCATTCAGCGCGCCTTCGACCTCCTGGAGGCCGCCGCTGCCGCCGGTGGCCGTGCGACGCTGAGTGACTTGGCCACGGCTACCGGACTCGCGCCCGGCACGATTCACCGGCTGCTCGGCACTCTGGTCTCCCTCGGCTACATGCGGCAGCTGCCCGACCGCCGCTACGCCCTGGGCTTCCGGCTGGTGCCGCTGGGGGAGGCCGCCGAGTCACTCCTGGGACCGGCCACCCGCCCGGTGCTCGCCGGCCTGGTCGCCGAGCTGGGGGAGTCAGCCAATCTCGCCGTGCTGGACGGGGACCTCGTCGCCTACATCGGGCAGGTGCCCTCGCCCCGGTCGATGCGCATGTTCACCGAGGTCGGGCGACGGGTGCATCCGCACTGCACCGGTGTCGGCAAGGCCCTGCTCGCCCGGCTGCCCGAGCAGCAGGTCCGGGCCATCCTCGAACGGGTCGGCATGCCGGCCTCGACCGAGCGGACCGTGACCGAGGTCGACGCCCTGCTCGCCGAGCTCGCGGCGACCCGGGACCGCGGCTACGCGATCGACGACGGTGAGCAGGAGATCGGTGTCCGCTGCCTCGCGATGGCCGTCCCTACCGACACCGCCCGCATCGCCATCTCGGTCTCCGGCCCCGAGCAGCGGATGACGGGTGACTTCGACCAGCGCGCGGTCGCCGCCCTCTCCCGGGCCTGCGACACCCTCGCCGCCGCCCTGCCCTGAGCCCGTTACGTCTCCTGGCAGAGGCTCCGGCACGTCGCGCGCGCGTCCTGCCAGGCGATCCAGGCGATCCGCAGCCGCGGTGACTGCACCTGGCGTCCCTGCCGTCTGGCCCGCAACTGCTCCCGCAGCCAGAGCGGACGGACGCCCTCGATCGCCGAGGTCTTCGACAGCAGCTGCCCGGTCGAGGCAGTGTGTCGCGCGCGGGACATCGAGGTGAGACCGAGGTCGGCGAGCGCCGGGTCGAGCCACAGCCAGGGACGGCGTGCCGCCCAGGACCAGTAGCCGGAGACCTCCGCGAGTCCCGCCGCCCGGACGGCGTCATCGGACATCGGGGGCAGCACCTCGCGCGGTAGCCGTCCGAGGACTGTCACTCCGGCTCGCACGAGCTCGGCGCGAGTGATGCCGGACAGGATCCGCTGCACCAGCCGGCCATGCGTCCACGTCGGGTGCGCCCGGGCTGGGTCGTCGAGTGCCTCGGATGCCACGTAGACGCATCCCAGGCAGGCACCCGCGGCACTTCCGCGATCGAGCTCTCGGTGCATGCGCCTCAGAACAGCCACCCGGCCCGGGTCGACGGGGCCGTCGGTGAGGGCCACCAGATCGAGGTCGCTGACTCCGGGGACGTAGTCGCCTGTGGCCAGCGAGCCGGCGACCCACAGGTCCGTTACCCAGGGCACCTCTGTCAGTCGCCGGGCGAGTGCGACCACCGCGGGAGGCAGGTTCTGGCCTGACGGGTCCGTCTCTCGCCCTTCCACCTCGCCGACGCTAGCTCTGACTGCGCAGAAACTTGCGCTACTGCGCGAGTTTCCGTACACCCAGAGCACCCCTGAGACAGATCCGCGGCGACACGCCGCCCGGAGACACCCCCGTCCCGAACGCAGCCCGCGATGCTTGCCGTCGTGCCGTCCATCCCGCCCCCGTCCGGGGACCCCGTCGAGACGATGTTCGTCCTGGTCCTCACCTACGTGGCGCCGCTGGAGGCGATCGACGCCGCGCTGGCCGATCACCGGCTCTACCTGGACCGGCACTTCGCCTCCGGGGAGTTCCTCGCCTCCGGGCCTCGGCAGCCCCGGGTCGGTGGGGTGATCCTGGCGCGGGGTGAGAGCCGGAAGCGCGTGGAGGAGCTGGTGTCGGAGGACCCGTTCGCCCAGCAGGGGCTCGCCCGCTATGAGGTCATCGAGTTCGCACCGACGCGCGGGCCGTTCGCCGGAGCACTGCTCGCCGGCACTCCTGCAGGCACCCCTGGCGGGCCTCCTGCCGAGATTCTCGCCGCCGACTGACCCGGTCCACAGGCCAGCGCGGCAGCCTGAAACCGCTCGCGTGCCCAGGTACCGTGAACCAGTGCCCGACCTGACCCGCGATGCTCTCACTGCTGCCGTCGCAGCCGTCGGGGGTGCCGAGCGACCGGGGCAGGTCGCCATGGCCGAGGCGGTCACCCATGCCATGCAGACCGGCGAGCACCTGCTTGTCCAGGCAGGTACTGGCACGGGCAAGTCGCTGGCCTACCTGGTGCCGGCGATCCTGCACGCGGTCGACACCGGGACTCCCGTCGTGGTGGCGACCGCGACGATCGCGCTGCAGCAGCAGATCGTCGCGCGCGACCTGCCCCGGGTGACCGAGGCGTTGGCACCGCTGCTGCCCCGCAGGGCGACGTTCGGGATGGTCAAGGGCCGCCACAACTACGTCTGCGTCAACCGCCTCGAAGGCGGACTGCCCGACGACGACGAGCAGGACTCGCTGTTCGCGGCGAGCGCGACCTCCGTCCTGGGCCGCGAGGTGATGCGAGTCCGGGAGTGGGCGCAGGACTCCCGGACCGGCGACCGGGACGAGCTGCAGCCGGGGGTCTCCGACCGGGCGTGGTCACAGGTGGCCGTCAGCGGCCGCGACTGTCTGGGGTCGAAGTGCCCGGTCGCCGACAGGTGCTTCGTCGAAGCCGCCCGCGAGCAGGCCAAGGAAGCCGACGTCGTCGTCACCAACCACGCGCTGCTCGCGATCGCCACGCTAGAAGGCCATCCGATCCTGCCCGAGCACGACGTCGTCGTCATCGACGAGGGCCACGAGCTCGTCGACCGGGTCACGGGCGCCTCCACCGACGAGCTGTCCGCCGGTCTGGTCGACCGCGCCGTCAAGCGGGCCGCCCGGGTGCTGGGACGCGAGCATCCGGCCAACACGCTGCTGCAGCGGGCCGGGGAGAAGCTCGAGTTCGTCCTCGCCGCGCTCCCCGACGGCCGGATCGACCGGCTGCCCGACAACCTCACTCAGACGGTGGCGGAGATCCGCGAGACCGCACGCGAGGTCATGCAGGCCCTGTCGGCCGAGCGTTCCTCCGACGACGCAGCGAAGCTCTTCGCCCGGAGTGGAGTCGAGCCGGTCCACTCCGCCGCCGAGCGCATTGCAGCGCACGGCGACTTCGACGTCGTGTGGCTGACCCAGGACGAGCGACGTGGTCCCGTCCTGCACGCTGCTCCTCTCGCCGTCAACGGGCTGCTGCGTGTGGCGCTGTTCGACAAGCACACGGTCGTGCTGACCTCGGCGACCCTCACGCTCGGCGGCGCCTTCGACGGCATCGCCCGCTCGGTCGGCCTGTCGGGTGAGGACGACGCGCTCGCGGTGCCAGCGAGCGCCGTCGCCGCTGCCCTCTCCCACGATGCAGAGGCGGAGGACCCTGACCCCGAGAGCGCGAACGCCGCCGTCCCCTCACCTCGGTCGGCCGAGCCCGCGAATGGCGAGGAGCCGCGCGGGCGCCGTTCGGACAGTGACGCCCGGTGGCGGGGGCTGGACGTGGGTTCGCCCTTCGACTACCGGCGGCAGGGGATCCTCTACGTCGCCAAGCACCTGCCGCCGCCGGGGCGGGACGGCACTTCTCCTGCTGTCCTCGAGGAGATCGTCGAGCTCATCGCGGCGGCCGGGGGTCGCACCCTCGGCCTGTTCTCGTCCATGCGGGCGGCGAAGGCGGCTGCCGAGGCCGTACGCACCCGTCCCGAGCTGGCCGGAATCACCGTGGCGTGCCAGGGGGAGGACCGCACCTCGGCGCTGGTGTCGACGTTCGCCGAGGACGCGACGTCCTGCCTGTTCGGCACGTTGTCTCTGTGGCAGGGCGTCGACGTGCCCGGCGAGGCCTGCTCGCTGGTGCTCATCGACCGGATCCCCTTCCCGCGGCCGGACGACCCGCTGGCCTCGGCTCGCGCCCGCGCGGTCGAGCGGGCCGGGGGCAACGGCTTCATGACCGTGTCGGCGTCCTACGCGGCGCTGCGACTGGCGCAGGGTGTGGGGCGGTTGATCCGGCGCTCGGAGGACCGGGGTGTCGTGGCGGTGCTCGACCCGCGGCTGTCCACCGCGCGCTATGGCGGCTTCCTGCGGGCCTCGCTGCCACCCTTCTGGTCGACGAACGACCCCCAGCAGGTGCGGACCTCGTTGCGTGCGCTGGCCACCGCCGCTGACGCCCGGCTCGCCGCGGCGAGCTGAACATGTCCGCCGCGGCGCCACCCGAGCGCATCCTGGTGCTCGCCAACGCTTCCGCCGGCTCTGCGGAGCGCGACGTCCTCGGACGCTGCCAGGAGCTGCTCGCGGCAGTCGCCCAGACTCGGGTGGCGTGGAGTGAGGGCCCGGAGGAGCTCGCTGCCACCCTCGACACCCTCGATCCACGAACGGCGCTGGTCGTGGCGGGCGGAGACGGCAGCCTGAACGTCGTCGTCAACCTGCTGGCGACGCGCCGTCGACTCAGCGTCGGTCACCCGCTGGCCTTGCTGCCCCTTGGGACCGGCAACGATTTCGCCCGCTCTGCTGGTGTGCCGTCCGACCCGATCGCTGCCGCAACCGCGGCGGCTGACGCGATTCGGACGGGCAGTCTCGCCGAGATGGACGCTGTTGTGGCCGACGACGGCAGGGTTGTCGTCAACGCTGCCCACGTGGGGGTCGGCGCCGTGGCCGCGCGACGAGGCCAACGGCTGAAGCGAGCTCTCGGGCCGTTGGGCTACGTGCTCGGAGCGGCGGCAGCGGCCGGTACGCGGTCACTTCGCGTCGCCGTGACGGTAGATGATGTCTGCGTAACGGATTTCGACCGCTCGGTCCTGATGGTGGGGATCGGCAACGGTCGCACCATCGGTGGCGGGACGCCGCTGGCTCCCGGCGCGGCCGCGGACGATCACCTGCTCGACGTCGTCGTGTCGTTTCCGCAGACGGCTCTCGCGCGGCTCGGCTACGCGCTCGCACTCAAGGGGGGACGACACCCGGGGCGCGATGACGTCATGACCATGCGCGGTCGCGAGGTGCGCGTGGCGGGGGAGCCCTTCGAGGTCAACGAGGACGGCGAGCTGCTCGGCGACCGGCGTGAGAGGACGTGGCGGGTGAGCCCGGCCGCCTGGTCGCTCTACCGCCCGTCGGACTGACCGCTCGCCGCTACATCCACCGTCGCAACGGCACGGTCGCCTTCTCCAGCGTCCGCTGCGTCAGCGACCGCTGCTGCCACCGCCGTGAGGAGATCCGGACGCTTCGCTCGAGGTCCGCGTCGAGGTCGGTGTCGAGCTGCGCGGTCAGGTCGGCATCGAGCAGCACGGCGACGACCTCCTCGTCATGGTCCATCGAGCGGCGGTTGAAGTTCGAGGAGCCGACGACGCTTGCGACGCCGTCGAGGGTGATGACCTTCTGGTGCATCATCGACGGCTGGAAGTGGTAGACCTCGACTCCGCCGTCGAGCAGCGTCTGGTAGTCCGACTCGCTCGTCAGCTGGCACACCCGCTTGTCCGCGTGCGGACCCGGCAGCAGCAGCTGGACCTGCACCCCGCGCTGCGCCGTTCGGCAAAGCAGGTCGAGGAAGTCCCGGTCGGGTGCGAAGTAGGCGCTCGCGATCCGCAAGCGCTCCCGGGATTCGCAGAGCAGAGTGAACAGGCAGGTCTGCAGGTCGTCCCACCCGAGACTCGCCGAGCCGCGGAGGATCTGCACGACGGTCTGCCCGGGCTGGGGCTGCTCGGGGAAGCGGTCGACGTCGTCGTAGAGCCCGCGCCCTGTCTCGGCCCAGTCCTGCGTGAAAGCCGCCTGCAGTCCGTCGACGGCTGGACCCCGCACGCGCAGGTGGGTGTCCCGCCACTCCCGCTCGTCCCGAGCGTCACCGCACCACTCTTCGGCGATCCCCACGCCACCGACGAAGGCCACGGCGCCGTCCACCACGCACACCTTCCGGTGCAGCCGGTGGTTGCTCTTGAAAGGCGAGACCATCACCGGCTTGCGGAACCACTCGACCTGGACGCCAGCCTCGGACATCAGCCGCACGAGCTGGGAGTCGATGAGGCGGCCGCCGAGGGCGTCGATGAGCAGGCGGACACGGACGCCCGCACGGGCCCTCTCCGCCATCGTCTCCGCGAAGCGGACAGCGATGTCGCCCCGCCAGTAGACAAACGTCATGAGGTCGACGGTGCGGGTCGCGGCACCGATCGCTTCGAGCATGGCCGGGAAGATGCGGTCGCCGTTGCGCAGGACGTCGACCTGGTTTCCTTCGGTGAACGGCGTGCCCGTCAGGACCTCGAGGCGGCGGCGTAGCCGGTGCACACCGTTGTCGTCTTCGCCGCTGTCGGCGTCCCTCTGCCCGTCCGGCACTCCGGCTCCCTCGGTCTGCTTCCGATGGCGTAGCCGGCCATTCTGGCCGACCGGCAGCGCCACGCAAACCTGGACGTGCGATCCTCGACGCATGGCGTCGGACAGTCAACGTCGCGATCCCGTCACGCCCGCGGAGCGCGACCGCCTCGCCGACGAGCGCGACCGCGAGGCCGACGAGCGTGACCGCGAGGCCGACGAGCGTGACCGCCTCGCCGACGAGCGTGACCGCGAGGCCGACGAGCGCGACCGACAGTCGGACCAACGCGACATCGACGGCGAGTTGCGCCGCACCCTTGCCGATGCCCGCGAACTCGCCATCGATGACCGCGAGCAGTCACTGACCCGGATGGAGGCGCATCACGTCCGCCGGGAGTGTGCGGCCGACGACGCGGCCAGGGAGCGTGACCGCGCCTCGGACGCGCGGGACAGAGAGGCCGACGAGCGTGACCGCCGGGCGGACGAGCGCGACCGCGAGGCCGACCAGCGGGAAGTCGACGCACAGCTGCGCCGGCCGCCCGCCGACGACTGACGCCGAGCAGGTCTCGCCCAGCCGGGCGAGGTCAGCTCCCGTCGCAGGAGGACGACGCCTCGGCTCCGGCTGTCGCCCCTGGCCGCACCACGTCGCGGACCTTGCGCAGCAGCCGCATCAGCTCGGCCAGCTCGTCGGGCTCGAGCAGCCCGGTGAAGTGCTCGTCGATGCCGGCGACGTGACCGGGCAGGGCCGCGTCGAGCCGCTCGCGTCCGGCAGGCGTCAGCACAGCCCAGGTGCCACGGCGGTCTTCGCGGCAGCTCGTGCGCTCCACGAGCCCCTGGTTCTCGATGCGGTCGATGACGCGCGTGAGGCCGCTGGCTGACAGCAGCACCTGCGTGGCCAGGTCGGCCATGCGCAGCCGCTCGCCGGGGGAGCGGCCCAGCCGCAGGAGAACGACGAACTCGAGCACCGATAGCCCGTGCTCGGCCAGCTGAGGCGCGAGCAGCTCGGAGACGCCCGCGCGGGTCTCCTCGAGCAGCCCCATCGCGGTGAGGCGGTCGTCGTCGTGGAGGGGGCGGGCTGCCAGTGCCGTGCTGTCCGAGCGCATAGCGCCATCCTACCCCAGTGGTTGCGGCGCGAAATATTTTCCGCTACAACATTGCTCACGACAACGACAGCGGCGCAGCCGCCCGCGTCATTCGCAGCCAGGAGCCCCGCGCTCCGCTCTTCTCACAGGAGGACCCATGTCCGACACCGCCATTGCCACCCGCGAGGTCAACGGCGCCGAGGTGCCGACGCCCGGCATCTTCGACATCGACAAGTCGCACACCACCGTCGGCTTCGTCGCCCGCCACCTCATGGTGACCAAGGTCCGTGGCCGCTTCACAGACTTCACCGGCAGCATCACGATCGCCGAGGACGCCCTCGCCAGTTCCGCGGAGTTCACCGCGCAGGTCGCCTCGATCGACTCCGGCGACGCCAGCCGTGACGCGCACCTCAAGTCGGCGGACTTCTTCGACGTCGAGAACTACCCCACCATCAGCTTCCGCTCGACCTCGGTCCGCGAGGTCAGCAAGGGCAACTTCATCCTCGTCGGCGACCTCACGATCAAGGACGTCACGAAGCCCGTCGAGCTGACCGTCGAGGTTGACGGCGTCGGTGGCGACCCCTGGGGCGGCGAGCGTGTCGGGTTCACCGCCAGCACCGAGGTCGACCGCGAGGAGTGGGGCCTGACCTGGAACGTCGCTCTCGAGTCCGGCGGCGTGCTGGTGTCCAAGAAGGTCAAGCTCGAGCTCGACGTGCAGGCCGTCCGCCGCCAGGCCTAACCCCCTCTGTGGCGAGCAGGCAACGTCATGGGGGTTGCGTGAGCTGCTCGACACCCTGAGTGACGAACGGCGCCCGACCAGGACCTCGCCGTTCGGGCCGCGCGCGTAGCGCTTGCAGCGCAACAGATCGCTCCTCCGCCAAGGGGCCGCAGTTACCGGAGCCCGGTGCCTGCGGCCCCCTCGGCGTCTCTGCCTGACGCCGCTGCCCGACGTCGAGGCGCGAGGCGCCCAGCGTGAGGGACCGCTCGACGGTCTCCTGCTGCCCCTCCTGGGTCTGGCTCGTCAGGTGCTGATGGGGTGCGGTTGAGGCGGGTGCACTGCTCGCGGGTGCACTTCTGGCTGTCGTGCGACCGCAAATGTCCGCGCGAGCAGCGGCAGTAAGCCGGAAGCGGTAGCCGAAGCCGCGGGGACCAGCGCCTTCGTCTGGGCGCCCCGGGGGCTGCCGCACACCTTTCGCGTCGACTCGGAGGCGTCCACGCTGCTCGGCATCGCGGTTCCCGGCGCGCTCAAGGAGTTCTTCGTCACGACCGGTCGCGCGGCTTCCGACCGCACCCTTCCGCCTCGTGACCCTGCACGGCCGGCGCCTTTCGGACGCAGTGCGCTTGCGTCGTGCGTCGTGGGGCAGGGCCGTGCCATGCGAGGTCTGCTGCGGCCGTGCCGCCACCAGTTCACCGACGAGCTCCACGAGCGGTGGCGAGCGCACTTGTGCGGATTGTGCCTGACGCTGCGGGACGGCTCCGGCCAGCTGGCGCGCTGCCTGACCGGCTACGACGTCCTCCTGTTGTCCGTGCTCGTGGAGGCACAGCAGGGCCCCCTCCCACGCAGCGACGCCGGTCCGTGTCCGCTGCGCGGCTTCCTTCCCGCCAGCGTCATCGCCTCCGACTCGGCTGGTGCTCAGCTAGCCGCCGCGGGCGCTTTGCTGTCGGGGGCCGCGGGGCTGGCCGACAAGTTGGCTGACGGCGACCTGCCACGCGGCGCCCGCGGCGTGGCCGGGCGGTCCGGAGATCGCTTCCGGCGGGACGGCGCCCGCATGGCGGCGGACGTGGCGCTCGCTGACGACGTTCTGGATCTGGCGGCCGCTGGGGCGCTCGAGGTCGAGCGGCGCACGGAGGCCACCCTCGAGGAGTTGCTCGCGCCCACCGGTGCGGCCGTCGGCGAGCTCTTCGCCCACACCGCGGTCGTCGCCGGTTTGGCGCCGAATGCCGACGCGCTGCGACGGGCGGGCGACGCCTTCGGCCGTCTGGTCCATCTTTGTGACGCCATCGACGACGTCGTCGAGGACGTGGCGTCGGGGCACTTCAACCCGTTGGTCGCGACGGGCACGTCGGCCACCGCCGCTGCGGAGCTGGCCGAGGCGCTGCGGGCGGAGGTCGTCGAGGCGCTGCACGGGGTGGAGTTCCGAGACTCCGCGCTGGTGGACGTCCTGCTCGGACCGGTGCTGTCGGCTGCGGTGCGACAGCGTCAGCCGGTGGATCCGCAGCGGGCGGAGGCCGGGCACGACGGTCAGCTGGAGGCGGGTCACGACCGTCGGCATGCCTCGGTGCCGCGGCCCCGGGTGCCAGTCGGCAGTGTCGCCGTGGTGCTGGTGACGGCTCTGCTCGGGGTGTTTGGTCAGCCGCCCCGACGGCGCCGCCGCGGTGGCTACTACCCGCCTGGCTACGACCCCGGCTACGGCGGCTACCCGCCGCCGTATGGCTACCGGCGCCGTTATCGCAGCGTGGGGCCGAGCCCCTGCTGCTGCTGCGAGCTGTGCGCCTGCGACTGCTGTCTGAGCTCGTGCTGCAGCTCGATGACGGGTGACTCGGTGTGCTGCTGCTGCATCTGACCTTGGCGGGCTTGTCGCGTGGTCAGTTGATGATCTCGCCACCCTCGCTGGACAGGAGCACCTGCAGCCGCTCCCGCCACAGTTGCAGCTCCTCCGGGGTCAGCCGCGGCCAGTCGGTGACCTCCCCGATGACGCGCAGTGGCGCCTGACTGCGGAACGACCGGGTCGGGTTGCCGGGGAACTTCTTGTCGGTGACGTTCGGGTCGTCCTCGAAGTCACCCGTCGGTTCGACCGCGTACACGCGGGGGAGACGAGCTCCTCCTGCCAGCTCAGCGGCGATCTCCGCGGCGAGGTCCGCGCCCTCGATCCGGGACGTGAAGTACACGTGGTTCATCACGATCTCAGGCCGGTAGTTCGACCGGTGCCCCGCTGTCAGCAGGTCGCCCACCTGCAGGTCCGCGATCGTGCCGTGGAAGAAGGGACCAGGATCGAGGGGTTCGGTCATCTGAGCTCCTTGTGGCTCCGCGTCGTCAGGCTGAGTCTGCCCGCGGCAGTCGACGACGGAGTCCGGCACGAGGGGTATGTCCCGTCGGCGGCCCGCTTGCCTTGACCACCTCCTCACGAACGTCGGCGCGTGGGCCGACGCCGGCGGCGGAGCTCGCGCCTGGGGCGGCGGCCCCGCCTGCTCACGAGCACGGTGCTTGGGCGCCAGGGGTTCGCCTCCGGCAGCTGCCAGCCCCGGTGGCGCGCGAGGAGGGTCAGGCCGGCTCCGGTGACGGTGGCGGCGACGAGGCCGACAGTGACGAGACCGGCGTAGTCGAGGGCGACCATCACACCGCTGGCGAGTAGCGCCGACGTGGCGTACAGCGTGGTGCCGCCACCGAAGATCGCCGGCACCCGGCGCAGCACGACATCGCGCACGGCCCCACCGCCGACCGCGGTGATGGTGCCGAGCAGCACAGCCGGGAGCCACCCAAGCCCGACGCCCAGGGTCTTCTGGGCGCCGGCTGAGGCCCAGCAACCGAGCGCCAGTGCGTCGACCCAGGGGAAGCCCCGGTCCCACAGCCGTCCCTCGAGGTCCATCGCGAACGCTACAACCGCGCCTGCGAGCGCGGTGAGGATGTAGGCGTAGTCGGTCAGCGCGATCGGCGTGCCGTGCTGCAGCAGGGTGTCGCGCAGCAGTCCGCCCCCGAGCCCCGAGAGGATGGCGAGCGCTGCGAAGCCCACGGGGTCGAGGCGCTCACGTCGAGCCAGCACGCCACCCAGAACGGCGTTGGCGAAGACGCCCGCGAGGTCGATCGCCCGGAAGGTCCCGGTGATCGCCTCCGCTGACAACGCCATGCCCTCGCCCCTCCCGTGGTGCTAGGCACACGATGACAGATTGCCCAGGGGCGACCCAGGACGTGGCAGCATCGGTCGCCAGCGGTAGCGGATCACCCCGCCGATAACGGAGGCGAGCATGTCGACAACGACGTTCGAGACCGTGGTCCTGGGGCTGGGCAACAACACCGGGATCGAGGTGCCGGAGGCCAACCTTGCCGAGCTCGGCGGTGGCAAGCGGCCGCCGGTCGTGGTGGACGTCAACGGCTACCGCTACCAGAGCACGCCGGGAGTGATGGGTGGCAGGGTCCTCCTGCCGCTCGCCAAGGCCCACAGGGAGGCGGCCGGACTCGCCGCCGGTGATCGCGTCACCGTGACGCTTGCCCTCGAGGAAGGGCCGCGCGAGGTGCACGTCCCGCAGGAGCTCGCCGTTGCACTGCAGGAGGCGGGGCTCACTGAGGGCTTCGAGCAGCGCTCGTACAGCCAGCGCAAGGAGTTCGCGAGACAGGTCGCTGAGGCCAAGTCCGAGGCGACGAGGCAGCGGCGGATCGACAAGGTGCTCGACGCCCTGCGGTAGCGCGTCAGGCGGTGGCGGGCGCCGCGAGGATGACCTCGACGGCGTCCTGACGCAGTTGGCGCCGCAGCGCCGGGGGAGGCGGAGCGTCGGTGACGAGGTGTGTGAGGCGTTCGAGTCCGCACAGCCGCACGGACGCCCTCGCGGTGAACTTCGTCGAGTCGACGACGAGCACCACGTCGTCGGCGGCGTCGATGAGGGCGAGCTTGACGCTGCGCTCGACATCGGCCTCTGCATAGACGCCGCGTGCGTCGACCGCTGCGGCGCCGAGGATCAATACGCGCACCCGGACGTGCTGCGCCTGGTCGACGGCCGCTTGGCCGACAAAGGCCTGGCTCGGCGGGTACAGCTCGCCGCCGAGCCCCACCAGCCGGGCGTCCGGGCGATGCAGGAGGTGCTGGATCGCCGGCACAGAGTGCGTGACGACAGTCCCGCGGAAGCTCGGTGGCAGAGCAGTGACGACTCCGAAGGCGGTCGTCCCCGCGTCGATAGCTACGACGTCGTCCTCGCGCACCAGCTGTGCTGCCCGTTCCGAGACGCGGCTCTTGGCCTCGGCATTCGACTCCGCCCGTGAGACGAACTCCGAGGTTCGCAGGGTGGCGTGGGGGAGGCTGACCCCGCCGTGGAAGACGCGGACTTCGCCGGCGGCGGACAGGCGTCGAAGGTCGCGCCGGATGGTCATGTCCGAGACGCCCAGATCTGCGGCCAGGGCAGTGACGGACACAAAGCCGTGCGCCGCCACCGTCTCGAGGATGCGGGCACGGCGGTCGGGCGCGCGGTCGTACCGCATCGAGCCGCCGGCCACGGCCTGCTCGGGCCACACCTCGGTGCTCATCGCACGCGACCTCCTACCTTCTCGCGACAGCGTGGCACGCTGCCCGCTCCCGAGAGGTGCCAACGCGCCTGCGCCGTGAACCCCGAAGTTCATCGTAGCGAGAGTGTTGACTTTCCAACATTCGTTGTTACTGTCTCATCATTCGCTCGGCAGAAGGACGGTGACAGTGACAGTGGGCCCGGTCGTGTTCCTCGGGGTCTCGACCCTCGACACCATCGCCCTGACGGACCACACCCCCGCTCCCGACGAGCGGCTCGTGGCCGACGACATCGTCGTCGCAGGCGGAGGTCCGGCAGCAACGGCCGCAGTTGCCGCTGCGCGCCTGGGCATCCGCGACGTTCACTTCGTGGGAGTGGTCGGGGACGACGAGATCGGGGAGCGGCTCGTCGCCGACCTCGTCGCTGAGGGCGTCGGGGTGAGCGCGGTCACCCGCCGAAAGGGCGCCCAGACCGGCGTCAGTGTCGTCATCGTGGACCGCGGCCGAGGGACCCGGGCGATCTGCACGCGGCCGCAGCCGCCGCTGGCCCTCGAGGCAACCGGCCCGGTCGCCGAGCTGCTCGCCGCGGCAGGCTGGGTCCACGTCGACCACCTGGGCTGGCCGGCTCTCACCTCACTGCGTCACGCGGTGTCCACCGACGCTCAGGTCAGCGTCGACTGCGGCAACACCATCCCCGGGTACCAGCCGCGCGGCGTCGCCCTGGACGTCCCGACCGAGGAGTCGCTGCTGGCGCGCTACGGAGTGGACGAGCTCGACAGTGCCCTGGCGCGCAGCCTGGATGACGGCGCCCAACTCGTCGTCGCCACTCGCGGGGGCCGCGGCTCGGTCGGACGAAGTGCCGCCGGTGAGCGGGCCGAGGTGCCAGGCGCCTCCCTCGAGATCGTCTCCACCCTCGGTGCGGGCGACGTCTTCCACGGTGCGCTCGTCGCAGCCGCGACGCGGAGCGAGCCGTTGCCCCGCGCGCTGGCTTATGCCAACGCCGTCGCCGCCCTGTCCTGCCGCGGTCTCGACGGCCGATCCCGGATCCCCACTCACGACGAGGCGGCTGCCCTGGCCGCGACCCTCGAGGAGAGCTCACCGTGCCCGACCCTCTGACCGCTTCCCCCAGCTCGACCGACGTGGCACCCGCGCACGACCGGACCTCTCGGGCCTCACTGGACGACCTGCGTCGCCCTTCTGGCGCCTTCGCGATGCTGGCCGTCGACCAGCGCGAGGCCTTGCGCGGCATGCTCGCCGAGCAGCAGCAGCGCGACATCCCCGACGCTGATGTCACTGCCTTCAAGCTCGAGGCCGCCCGCATCCTCACGCCTTACGCCTCAGCCGTCCTGCTCGACAAGCAGTTCGTGCTTGACCAGGCCCTCGAGCAGAGCGTCGTCGCCCCCGGGTGCGGCCTCATCGTCGCGGCCGACCACTTCATCCCCGGACCGCAGGAGGTCGTCGGCGACGCGGTCATCGACGACGCGGTGGACCTCGAGCACTACGCGGCCCAGGGCGCGGTCGCCGCGAAGCTCCTGGTCATCTGGCGACCAGACGGTGACCCCGAGCAGCGCACGGCGATGGTCGAGGACTTCCGTGCTCGCTGCCAGACAGCCGGGCTCGTCAGCATCATCGAGCCCGTCTCCCGCCCGCCGCTGGACGGCCGCGCCTGGGACTGGGGCGACGGCATCCTTGCCGCGGCCCGTGAGCTCGGCGACCTCGGGGTGGACCTGTACAAGGCCGAGGTACCACTGCACGGTGAGGGTGACGAGGCCGAGGTGTCGCGCCAGTGCGCCCAGATCACCGAGGCGGTCGCCTCACCCTGGGTCGTGCTCTCCTCCGGCGTTAAGGACGACGTCTTCCCCCGAGCCGTCCAGCTTGCAATCCAAGCGGGCGCCTCCGGCTTCCTGGCGGGGCGTGCGGTCTGGCGCGCGTGCATCGCTGCCCCCGACGTGCGGGCCTCCCTCGAGCAGGACGCCGTCGCGCGGCTGCAGCGGCTCGGCCAGGTCGTGGACGAGGCAGTGTCCGCGCGATGACCGCCCCCACGACTCCCGCCGAGGCCGCTGCGACCGTGCCGAGCGCGCCGTCGTCGCTCACCCACTCCCCGAACGCCGCCGGCGACGGTCCCCGCGTCGTCATGGTGGCCACCGCCCGTCCCACCTTCGCCGTTGAGACCGCACGTGAGCGCGCCGAGGCCGCCCGGCAGCTGCTGACCGACTTGGGCGCGCAGGTGAGCGGACCGACCGAGCTCGTCATGACGCCGGAGGATGTCGAGGCCGCGGCGTCGTTCGTCGGCGCGGATGCCGAGCTCTACCTCAACGTGTGCGCGTCCTTCTCCGACGCGACTCCCGCACTACGGCTCTACTCCGACCTCGACCGGCCCGTCCTGCTCTGGTCCTTCCGCGAGCCCGGTCCGGTGGGGGACCGGCTCTGGTTGAACTCCCTGTGTGGGGCGAACCTCTTCGGCCACGCCCTCGTGCGCGCGGGAGGCGCCGTGCGCTTACTCTACGGCGACCCGGGCGAGCCGCACGTGCGGGCGGCGCTGCAGGCTGCGCTGCGCGGCCAGCTTCCCGAGGCGCCGGCCCTTCCGACGGAGCAGCGCGAGCGTGCGGACTCCGAGTCCGTGCGCCCGGCCTTGGACTCGCTGCGCGGCAAGCGGATCGGCCTGGTCGGGGACGCCCCTCCCGGCTTCACCCCCAGCCAGTACGACGCCGCCGTCCTCTCCGACGTCTTCGGCCTCCAGGTGGACGAGATCGGCGTCGAGGACGCCTTCGACCTGGCGCGCGCGGTGCCGGACGCCGGCGTCGACGCCGAGCAGAGCGCCTCGCTGGCGGCCCGGCCGAGTCTCGCTGACCTCGACCCCGAGCAGGTGCGGCGTTTCGCCGCAGTCACTAGCGCGCTGCGTGGCTGGAGCGCAGCAGACGTCCTGTCTGGGATCGCGGTGCGCTGCTGGCCGGAGTTTCCTACCCAGCTAGGTGTCTGCCCCTGCTCCGCGCTGTCGCGCTTGGCTGACGAGGGCGTCCCCACGGCGTGCGAGCGCGATGTCTACGGCACCGTGACCATGCTGTTGCTGGAGGCGCTGGGCAGCGGCACGACCTATCTCGTCGACACCGTCGACCTCGATGCCGACGCCAATGTCGTCCGCGTCTGGCACTGCGGCTCGGCGGCGACGTCGCTCGCCGCCGACCCTGAGGCGGCGACCCAGTCCGTGCACTGCAACCGAAAGATCGGCGTCGCGGGCAACTTCCCGCTCAAGACCGGCCCTGTGGTGATGGCTCGGATTACCGAGGATCCAGACCCGGACAGCGCCACCGGGCTGCGCCTGCTGATCGCGTCAGGAGAGTCGATCCCGGAGCCCAACCGGTTCCAGGGCAACACCGCGGCCGTCCGGTTGTCGGCTCCGGCAGCGGAGTTCGTTGCCGGCCTGGTGACCGGCGGCTTCCCGCACCACACCGTGCTGGCCTGGACGGACGTCCGGCCCGCGCTGCGCCAAGCCGCCGACCTTTGCGGCATTCGCGTCATCGAGTGGTGAGACGCCTCGTCACACCACGGCCCATCCAGGTAGGTCAACCGCACGAGGAGACAGATCGATGAGCAACGACGAAAACGCCCTGTCGCGACGCCAGCTGCTGAAGCTCTTCGGCGCCACCGGCGCGGGACTCGCGCTGGCGGCGTGCGCTGGCCCCGGTGGGAGCAGCAGCGGTGGCGCAACAGGGGCGGCCAAGCCGTCCGCGCCGGCGTCCGGTGCAAAGGCGTCAGGCAAGGTCTCCTTCGCCCACTGGCGGGCGGAGGACAAGGCCGTCTTCGACAAGATGATCGCTGACTTCCAGAAGAAGAACCCCGGCGTCACGGTCACGCAGGACATCTCGCCCTCGAATGACTACCAGTCCTCGGCCCTCCAGCGGATCCGCGGAGGCGCGGTCGGCGACGTCTTCACAGCCTTCCGCGGTGCCCAGTTCGTCGACATGGTCAAGGCGGGCATCTACACGGACCTGTCGAGCCAGCCGTTCGTCTCCAACTACGAGGCGTCTCTCATCTCCTCAGGCAAAGTCGACGGCAAGCAGCTCGGTTTCCCCTACCAGGTCGTCTTCAACATGCCGGTGACCAACGAGGACATCATCAGCAAGGCCGACGGCGGCACGCCACCGAAGGACTGGGACAGCTTCCTCGCCCTGTGCGACAAGCTGAAGTCCCAGGGCCTGGTCCCGATCGCGTGGCCCGGCGGCGACGCCGGCAACGCTGGTCAGCTGTTCAACTCCATGGTCATGAACAACGCTCCCTCCGACGATATGTGCGCCAAGATCGAGTCGGGCGAGTACAAGTGCACCGATGACTGGTTCCTCAAGACGCTGCAGCAGTACGCGCAGCTGCGGCCGTACTTCCAGCCCAACAGCACGGGCACCGCCGTCGAGCCCTGCCAGCAGATCTTCGCCACCGGCAAGGCTGGCATGCTCGCCACTGGGTCGTACCACATCGCCGCCGTGCGCGGACTCGGTGCAAAGTTCCCGATGAACCTGCTCTCGCCGATCACGACGAGCGCTGACAAGGCGAAGTACGAGGGCATCTACAACGCGACCTTCGTGCTCGGCGTCAACAGTGCGTCGAAGAACCAGGGTGCGGCGCTCGCCTGGCTCCAGTACCTGTCGCAGCCCGAGGTCGCCGGCGTGTACGCCAACGGCACCAGCCAGAACGTCAGCGTGAAGGACGTCGACTACACCAACCCGGACCTCAAGGCGATCAGTCCGTGGCTGCAGAAGAAGACGCTGCTCGCACCGCGGTTCCAGTTCAACAACCTCGACATCCGCAACGCCGTCGAGGGCTCGTGCATCGCGGTCGTCGGTGGCAAGAGCCCCCAGCAGGCCGCCGCTGACGCCCAGAAGATCGTCGACCAGAAGCGCAGCCAGTAGGGGCTCCTCATGCCAGTTTCCGTGCCGAAGAGGGCGACCTCAGCTCCTGATCCCAAGGGCGGCGTCCCCGCCCCGGCGGCCACCTACCCGGAGACTCCGCGTCCCCGTGGTGGTGTGCGCTTCCGGGGCCGGGGGCCCACCCGGGTCCACCCAGCGATGTGGCTCTTCCCGTTGCCGGCCGTCGCGCTGTACGTCGTGTTCTTCGCGCTGCCGACCCTGCAGGCCTTCGAGTACTCGGTGACCAACTGGGACGGCTTCAGTGCCGCCTTCAAGTCCGTGGGGCTCGGCAACTTCACCAACATCGCGACCAACGATGACCTGTTCCGCAACGCGGTGTTCAACAACGTGAAGTTCCTGCTGGTCGTGGTGATCCTGCAGACCGGCCTGTCTCTGCTGCTCGCGCTCCTGCTGCAGCGCAACTCCCGGTCGTCCACGGCGCTGCGGTCGCTCTACTTCCTGCCCACGATCTTGTCGTCGGTGTCGGTGGCCTTTGTCTGGAAGTTCATGTACGACCCGAACTTCGGGCTGATTAACCAGACCCTCGGAGCTGTCGGGCTCGACGGGATGCAGAGCGCCTTCCTCGGGAATCCGCGGCAGGCGATCTACTGGGTGGCGCTGTGCCAGGTGTGGGCGCACACGGGCCAGCTGATGGTCATCTTCATCGCGGGGCTGCAGCAGATCCCGGCCGAGCTCTACGAGTCGGCCGACCTCGACGGGGCCGGCCGCTGGCAGCGCTTCCGCTACGTCACCTGGCCGATGGTGGCACCGGCGACCGCGATCGTCATTGCCTACACGACCGTCCAGTCGTTCAAGGCCTTCGACCTCATCCTCGGTCTCGGTGGCAACCCGCCGAAGAACTCGATGGACATCCTGTCCACGCGCATCTACACGACGTTCACCAACTCGCAGTTCGGCTACGCCGCCGCCGAGTCGATCGTGTTCATGCTCATCATCGCCGTCGTCAGCTTCGTGCAGCGGCGTGCGGTGCGGCTGACGCAGCCGTCCACCTGACGAGGAAGGACTGACCCCCATGACCCACAACCTCGGGCGACGAGTCATCCTCGCCATCTACGCACTGCTCGTCGCCATCCCGCTTATCGTCGTATTGACGGGATCGTTCAAGACGACGAAGCAGTTGTTCGCCAGCCCCTTCGGCTTGCCGAGCTCGCTGTCTCCGCACAACTACGGCACCGTCCTCGGCGATGCGGACATGGGCCGAGCCTTCCTCAACAGCGTCATCGTCACCGGCTGCGCCGTCGTCCTGACGCTTGCGATCGGCAGCTTCGCCTCCTACGGCATCGCCCGCATTCCCGGCTGGCGCGGCTGGCTGATCTTCGGCTTCCTCGTCATCGGGATGGCCGTGCCGGCGCAGGCGAACATGATTCCGCAGTACGTCCTCTTCCAGCGGCTGCACCTGCTCGACAGCTTGGTCGGTCTCATCCTCATCGAGATCGTCGTGGCCCTGCCCGTCGCGGTGTTCATCCTCACCGGCTTCATGCGCACCCTGCCGGGTGAGCTCTACGAGGCCAGTTCCATCGACGGCGCGAATCCTTGGCAGACCTTCCGCTCGATCATCATCCCGGTGGCCCTGCCGTCGCTGGCCGCGACCGCGATCTTCCTGTTCGTCATCCAGTGGAACGACCTGCTGTACCCGCTGCTGTTCATCCACGACCCGAGCAAGAAGACGCTTCCCCTGGCTCTGCTGGACTTCCAGGGCGAGTTCCTCACCAACTACCCGCTGCTGTTCACCGGCGTCATCGTCGCCTCTGCGCCCGTCGTCGTCGCCTACGTCTTCCTGCAGCGCTACTTCGTCGCCGGCCTGACCGCCGGCTCCGTGAAGGGATAGCAGTGTCCGACCAGCGCATCGTCCGTCGTGTCGAGTCCGTCCGGACCCTGCCGAACGGCGTCGAGCTCGCTCTCGTCGCGTTGCCGGCTGTCCGCGTGGGGCTGATGCCCGGCTGGCTGACGGGAGAGCCGCTGGCCGAGCAGGGCATCGAGACCACCCTGCCCAACCTGCCCGACCTGTCGTTGCCCGCCGCCGACGCCACACCGATGGTGCTGCGCGTGACGGTGGCGGCCACCCGGACAGTGCGCCTCGTGCTCGCTCCCGGGGGCCATCGGGCTCTGGCCGACGACGGCACCGGTGCGGGGATCGTCGTCGATGCCCAGCCGGAGCCTGTGGCACCGTCGGTTGAGGAGTCGGACGACGAGGTGGTCGTCGCCGCACCGCGCGTGCGCGTGCGGATCGGTCGCCGTCCCTTCACCGTGACCGTCGAGGACCCGCAGACCGGCTCGGTGCTGCTCCGCACCGCGCAGCGGCTGCGGCAGGCGGCCGGCTTGCCGATGGCACCGCCTGTGCTGCTGGACGAGCAGGGGACGACGCTGCATCTCGAGCTGGGTAGCGACGAGGACATCACCGGCTTCGGCGAGCAGTTCTCACGGCTGGTCAAGAACGGTCAGCGGCTGCTGCTGCGCAGCGAGGACGCGCTCGGCACCGGCACCGGCCAGGCCTACAAGCCGGTGCCCGTCTGGCACTCCAGCAGCGGCTACGCCGGCTTCCTCAACACCGGTGCGGTCGTCACCGCCGACGTCGGCCACACCCGGCCTTCGGCCCTTGGTCTCACGGTGGGCGACGACGTCCTGGACCTCTACGTCGTCGCCGCCCCGACCTTGGCCGAGCGGCTCGAGGGCTACACGGCCCTGACGGGGCGTCCGCCGGTGCCTCCGGTGTGGGCATTCGGCTACTGGATGGGCCGCTGCCGCTACCACTCCAACACCGAGATGCTCGACGTCGCCGACAGCATGCGCGAGCACGAGGTGCCCTGCGACGTGCTGCACCTCGATCCGGACTGGCTCATCGTCGACCGGCTCAACTGCGACTTCCTCTGGAACAGGGACCGTTTCGGCGACCGCAAGCAGTTCCTCGATGAGCTTGCGAAGCGCGGGATCCGGCTCTCGCTGTGGGAGTTGCCCTACCTCGACCCGACGTCACCTCGCTATTCGGAGGCGGAGGCGAAGGGGTACCTCGTCCGGACCGTCGACGGCGGGATCGCCTCGATCCGCAAGACGCCGACCCCCGATGGTCGACCCCGCGCCCTCATCGACTTCACCAACCCCGAGGCCAAGGCTTGGTGGCAGGGCCTGCACGAGGAGTTCCTCGCCGATGGCGTCGCCGTGTTCAAGACCGACTTCGGCGAGGCGCTACCCGACGACGTTGCGCTGGCGGACGGGACGCCACCGCAGCAGGCGCACAACCTCTACCCGCTGTACTACAACGCTGCGGTCAGCGAGGCCATCGCACACTTCACCGGCCGCTCGCCCCTCGTGTGGGGCCGCAGCGGCTGGGCCGGCTCGCAGCGGTACCCGGGTCAGTGGGGTGGAGACGCCGAGTCGAGCGTCGCCGGCATGCGGGCGACCGTGCGGGGCGGCCTGTCCTACGCGGTCTCGGCTCCGGGCTTCTGGAGCCATGACATCGGCGGCTTCTTCGGCCCGGAGCTCACTCCGGCCCTGTACGTCCGGTGGACCCAGCTCGGTGCGCTGTCGCCGCTGATGCGCGCTCACGGGCTGCGGCCCCGGGAGCCGTGGGCCTTCGGTGACCGCGCCCTCGGCATCGCGCGGGACTGGGTGCGGCTGCGCTACTCGTTGCTGCCCTACCTCTGGCAGGTTGCCCACGAGTCCGCGGCTCACGGCTGGCCGGTGATGCGGCCGCTGTCGATGGTCGACGAGGACCCGTCAGCGGCTGGAATTGACGGCCAGTTCCTGCTCGGCTCCGACCTTGCCGTGGCTCCGGTCTTCGATGACTCAGTGGGCGAGGCGCCCGTTCGGTTCCGCGTGCCGCCTGGTGGCTGGACGGACCTCGTCACGGGCCAGCGCTACGAGGGACCAGCCTGGGTGCAGGAGAGCGTCCCGCTCGAGCGCCTGCCGCTGCTCGTGCGCGACGGTGCCGTCCTGCCCCGCGTCACGGTGACACCCCAGACGCGCAACACCGACGATCTGCTGGATGCGCCCTGGGAGTTGCACACCTACGGCGAAGCTCCTGCAACCGTCGACCTCGTCGGCTTCGACGGCCTGCCCGTTCGCGTCACTGTGACGGGGGAGAGCGCCACCGTCGACGGGCCGCAGCCGGGCGGCCTCCGGATCGCGGGCGTCGTTCGTCATGGTTGATCTGCGAACGCCGCAGCCCGGCTTGCGGTCCGACGTCGGGGAGCGGTCCGGCGCGGGAGACCTGCCCGAGAAGCTCGAGGCCCTGCAGGGGATTGCCTGCGCCGCTGACGTCGACAGCCTGCTGATCCGAGAGCCCGCGACGATCGGCTGGCTGACGGGTGCGCGCTGGCACGTGCCGCAGACGCTCGACGCTGCGTGCTTCGACGTCGTCGTCGACACGGCTTCGACCGCGCCGTCGCTGCGCATCGTCGCGAACGCGATCGAGGCACCCCGCCTCGCCGACACGGAGCTGGCCGGACTGCCGGTCGAGTGGACGGTCGTGCCGTGGTGGGAGGCGCGCAGCGACGGGTTCCCCGACGCGTCCGTGGTTCGTGTTGGCGCTGACCGAGCGTGGCCCGGCGCCGTGGACGTCGCGGGCCCGCTCGCCGCCGCCCGCCGCTCGTTGACATCCCTGCAGCGCGACCGGCTGCGCGAGGTGAGTGCTGACGCTGCGGCTGCCGCCACCGTCGCCTGCCAGCAGGTGAGTCCGCGCAGCTCCGAGTGGGACCTCGCCGCGCGGATGGCCGAGGGGCTGCTGGAGCGCGGTTGCGACGTCATCTGCCTCTTCGCAGCAGGGGACGAGCGGATCGGCCCGCACCGTCACCCGCTGCCGACGGCTGCTCGCCTCGGGCGCCGCGCGATGGTCGTCGCCTGCGCCCGGCGCCACGGCGTGGTCGCGAGCGTGACGAGAATCGTGTCGTTCGGGCCGGTGCCGGCGCGGGAGTACGACCGCTTCTTCGCCCTGCTGCAGGTGGAGGCGGCCTTCCTCGACGCCACCCGGGCCGGTACGACCCTCGGTGACATCCTCGCCGCCGGTACCGCGGCGTACGCGGCCCGCGGTTTCGACCCGCAGGAGTGGCACCGGCACCATCAGGGTGGCTTGTCGGGCTTCGTGCCCCGTGATGGCCTCGCCACGCCGGGCAGCGGTGTCGTCGTTCCGGAGCACGCGGTCGCGGCCTGGAACCCCAGCGGTGACGGCTGGAAGGTCGAGGACACCTGCCTCGTCACGCGTCGCGGCGTCGACCCGCTCGTGCACGACGGCACCTGGCCGATAGTCGTCGTCGGTGGCCGCACCCGCCCCGACATCCTCGTTCCGTGATCGCTGTCCTCTGACGGTGCAATTCCCCAAGGAGCAGATCGTGACCAGCGCGACCACCATTCCGACACCCGGCGCAGACGGAGCCGCCCCGATCGGCTACGCGCCGATGCTTATCGATGGCCACTGGCGGGACGGGGACGAGGCCTTCGACGTCATCGACCCCGCCGACGGCTCGCTCGTGGGGCGTTCGGCGTGGGGTAGCGACGCGGACGCCGTTCGGGCCGCTGACGCCGCCGCCCGCGCGCTGACACCGTGGGGAGCCCTGCCCGCCCGCAAGCGGGCGGACATCCTGCTTGCCGCAGCCGACCTCATCGCGGAGCGCTCCGGCTCGATCGCTCACCTGCTGGCGCGCGAGGCTGGGAAGCGGCTGCCGGAGGCGCAGGGGGAGGTGGCGTTCTCAGCGGAGTACTTCCGATGGTTCGCCGAGCAGGCGCGGCGGCCGGTGGGGGAGGTCCTTGCGCACGAGACCCCGGGCAAGCGGCACCTGACGCTGCGGCGGCCTGCCGGAGTGGTCGCGAGCCTGACCCCCTGGAACTTCCCGTGCTCCATCCAGGCCCGCAAGCTCGCTCCCGCGCTCGCTGCCGGCTGCACGGTTGTCGCTCGGGTGTCGGAGAAGGCGCCCTTGGCTGTCACCGAGCTGGTTCGGTGCCTGGTCGACGCCGGTGTCCCCGACGGCGTGGTGAACCTCGTGCACGGCCCAGCTCCGGAGCTGACCGCGGCGCTGCTCGGAAACCCGGCCGTTCGCGTGGTCACCTTCACCGGCTCCACGGAGGTCGGTCGTCTCATCCTGCAGCAGTCCGCTCCGCGCATCGTCCGTCCGCTGCTGGAGCTCGGCGGGGACGCTGCCTTTGTCGTCCTCGATGATGCCGATATCGACGCGGCTGTCGAAGGCGCACTCATCGCGAAGTTCCGCAACACCGGTCAGTCCTGCATCGCCGCCAACCGGTTGGTGGTCCATGAGGCCGTCTACGACGAGTTCGTCGGCAAGCTGGTCGCGCGAGTGGATGCCATGTTCATCGGCAACGGGCTGGCCGACCCTGTCCCCGACCTCGGACCGGTCATCGACGATAAGCGGGTCGACGCCGTGAACGCTGTCGTCGAGCATGCGCTGCAGGGGGGCGCGCGACTCCTGACGCAGCGCAGGTCGTTGCCGGACAAGGGCTCCTGGGTCGCTCCCGCGCTGCTCGCCGACGTCCCGGATGGAACCCCGCTGGCGTGCGCGGAGGTGTTCGGGCCCGTCGCCGGTGTCTTCCGCATCCAGGACGAGGACGAGGCGCTGCGCCGTGCAAACGCGACCGAGATGGGCCTCGCCGGCTACGTGTGGTCGCGGGATGTCGGGCGCGCGTGGCGGTTCGCTGAGCGACTGGAGGTGGGCATCGTCGGCGTCAATGACGCATTGCCCTCGGTCGCCTTCGCACCGATGGGGGGCGTGAAGCAGTCCGGACTCGGCCGGGAGGGCGCGAGCCTCGGCCTGGAGGAGTTCACCGACGTCCGCCACCTGGCCCTGGGGGTCTGACCGGCCGTGCCCGTCGCCGCGCTCGCGGTGGTCGCAGGCGCCGTCCTCGCCGGGGGCGGCGCGCAGCGTGTCACCGGCATGGGCTTCGCCCTGGTCTCCTCACCGTTCCTCGTGCTGCTGCTGGGGCCGTTCGAGGGCGTGCTGCTCGCCAACCTGCTCAACCTCGTCGTCAATGCCGTTGTCGCGTTGCAGACCTGGCGGGAGACCGAGTGGCGGCGAGCAGCGCTGCTGGGCGTGCCGGCCCTACTTGCCTTGGTGCCGGGGGCGTGGGTCGCCCGCCACCTGCCTGCGCCCGTGCTGTCGGTCTTCGTCGGGACGATCGTGGTGCTGGCCCTGCTGGTGGTGACGTTCGTCCGGCGCGCGCGTGTCGTGCGGGGAACCGTCGGTGCCGTGGCCGCCGGTGCCGCAGCCGGCTTCCTCAACGTCACCGCCGGCATCGCCGGTCCCGCAGTCGCTCTCTACGCCCTGTCCTCTGAGTGGGAACACCGCCGCTTCGTGGCGACGATGCAGATCTTCTTCGGCGTCCTCAACGCCGCCAGCCTGATTGCCAAAGGGGGCCTGCCGCACGTCCCCGGCAGCGTGCTCGTGGTCGCGCTGGTGGCTCTCGCTGTCGGGACGCTCGTCGGGCAGTGGCTGCACGACCGCGTCCCCTCCGACCGCGCCCGCCTCGCCACCACGGTCGTTGCCGTCGTCGGAGCGACGCTGACCGTCGTCAAGGGCCTGCTGGCGTTGTAGACACGCTCCGGATTCGGGAAGTCCACTCCTGGTGATCACTGCCAGGGCAGAGTGGCGCCATGCAGAGCGAGGACGGCAACCCGACTCGGGGGCTCGACCAGCGGCTGGCCACGTGGGTGCGACGCGGCCTGGTCACGGCCGAGCAGGCCGAGGCCATCTGGCACTTCGAGCACGGCAACGCCGCCTACCCCGGACAGCCGACGGCGACCGCCGAGCCCGCCGCTGCGCCGTTCGTAAGCCCGCCCGTGGCCGTCGTCTCGCAGCGGCGCATTCCCGTCGTGGCAGAGGTGCTCGCCTACCTCGGCGGGATCCTCGCCACCGTCGCCGCGCTGCTGGTCATCGGCCCGCTGTGGGAGTCGCTCGGCACCGTCGGGCAGCTGCTGCTCCTCGCCGGCGTCTCGGCGCTGCTGGTGGGGGCGGGGTTATGGCTGCTCCGGCTGGCTGATCGCAGTGCCAGCACGATGGGCAGCGTGCTGTGGCTCGGTGGGCTCGTCGCCATCACGGGCCTTGGGGGCAAGCTCGCCGAAGCAGTGTCCGGCATCGGCAGCGACGGGGCCCTCCTGACAGCAGGGCTGGTCGCGACGGGGACCGGCTTCGCGATGTGGTGGCTGCATCGGCACCCGCTGCAGCTGACTGCACTCGTGATGGCGACCGCCTTCACCACCCTGGGATTCGTGCAGCTAACGCGTCAGTTCGACGCAACCAGCTGCGGGGTGGCCTTCGTGGGACTGGGCGCGATCTGGCTGACGATCGGCTGGACTCCCATCCCGTCCACGGAGGTCGGCACCGCGCTCGGGGCCGTCTTCGCGCTCGTGGGCGCGCTGCTGCTGTGCATCGAGACCGGGGTCGCCGGCCAGCTGTTCGCCAACCTGGTGGCCGCCGCGCTCATCGTCGCCGGCGCGGCCTTCGGTCGCACGGAGCTCCTCGCCGTCGGTGCCATCGGGCTGCTGATCGCGCTGCCGGTCCTCATCACCGGCGTCGCGGGAGGCACCGTGGGCGTCCCGCTCGGCCTGCTGTGCGCGGCCGCCGTGCTGCTGGTCATTGCGCAGCGCTACTACCGGCGGGCGCCTCGGGCCTGAGGGCTCCCACCGGCGCAGCCTCAGATGACGCCCTTAGTGATGAGCAGGCAGCCGTAGGGTCGGCTCTCCGACGTCTCCACGACGAAGCGTGCGTGGCGGACGCGCTCGTAGAACGACAGCCGCTCCACCTGTTCCACTCCCAGTGGCCGACCCTCGGCCTCCTCGAGGATCTCGAGGACATCGCGCTGCACGGCCGGCAGCTCGGGGGAACCGTCGACCGGTTGCATGACGGCGACGGGGCGGTCGACGAAGGTGTCGATCGGCAGCAGGCTCGAGATCGCAGCTGCCGCGCCCATCAGGTCCGCACCCGCCAGTCGGATGACCGGTCGGTCACTGGACGCCGACGGGTAGTTTCGGTCGACCAGTGCGAGGACGTCACCGTGTCCCATGGCCGCCAGGCCGTGGAGCAGCTCGGGCGTGACGAGTGGGTCGATTCCCTTCAACATGACTGCTCCGTGGCTCGACGCTTGGATTGACCATAGGAGGCGAAGTCCCTGGCAACGGCCTCCATCTGCTCCTCGTTGAGGACCTGCGGCGTGCCGATCACGCGGGCACGCCAGGCGAGCTCGGCGGTCGTCTCGATCGCCTCTGCCACCGCCATCGCGGCCGAGAGTCGGGCGCCGACGGCCACGACCCCGTGGTTCGCGAGCAGGACGCCGTTGCTCGCACCCATCGTGGTCACGCAGTTGGACGCGAGCTCCGCGGTGCCGTAGCGCGCGTAGGGCGCCACCTCCACGGTCGTCCCGGCTTTCGCGAGGATGTAGTGGACAGGCGGCAGGGCCTCACCCAGGACGGCGAACGTCGTTGCGTAGGGCGAGTGTGTGTGCACGACGGCCCCGACCTCCGGGCGCGCGCGGTAGACAGCCGCGTGCAGCCCGAGCTCGGAGGTCGGCTCCCAGACCCCCTCCACGACGGCGCCCTCGAGATCCGTGACCACGATGTCCTCTGGCGCGAGCGATTCGTAGGGGGCACCGGTGGGCGTCACGGCGATGAGGCCGCTGTCGGAGTCGCGGGCGGAGACGTTTCCCGACGTGCCTCGCACAAGTCCGGCGGTGACGAGTGCGCGCCCGGCGTTGGCGACGTCGGCGCGAAGCTGTGCGAGGAGCACGTCGGGTCCCTTGGGTTGAAGTGGTCGAGGTGAGGCGCAGGAGCTGGCTCAGACGACGAGAACGGCGCGCGCGCGGACCTCGCCGGCCTTCAGCTTCTGTAGGGCGTCGGCGGCGTTTTCGAGGGGGAACGTCTCGCAGTTGGCCCTGATCTTGCCGGCAGCTGCGAGCGCGAGGACGTCGAGCATCTGCTGGCGAGTGCCGAGGAGGGAGCCGACGACCGTCTTCTCGGTGGCGAAGGGCAGCGGGCCCACATTGCCGTTGACACCCACGACGACGGTGCCGCCCGGTCGCGTCAGCCGCAGCGCCTGCTGGACGACGGCGTCGGAGGGGGCGAAGACAATCGATGCGTCCACGCCACCGCGCGCTCCCAGGACCTCATCGGCCTCCTCGGCGGCCACACCGGTCGCGCCCAGCTCTTCGGCGAGCTCGAGGTGGTTGCGGCCACGGCTGACGGCGAAGACGTCGGCGCCGAACAGTGCCGCCATCTGCAGAACCATGTGCCCGACCCCGCCCATGCCGAAGATGGCGACGGACTTGCCCGGCGCGAGCTCGGCCTTCGCCACGCTGCCGTAGGCGGTGATGCCGGGGCAGAAGAGGGGAGCGGCCTCGGCGAAGTCGAGGTTGTCGGGCAGCGGGTAGGTGTGAGCGGCCTTGGACACCATGAACTCGGCGTAGCCGCCGTTCACGGACTCGCCGGTGATCTCCTTGGACTGGCACAGGTGATCCAGCCCGGACAGGCAGTAGCGGCAGTGACCGCAGGTGGAGAACAGCGGCTGCACCCCGACGCGGTCTCCCGGGACGAACGTGTCCACCCCTGCGCCGACCTCGGCGACAGTCCCGACCACCTCGTGGCCGGGGATGATCGGAGTGAAGGACGGAGTCGCCGGTGCCCAGTCACCCTCGATCATGTGCAGGTTGGACCGGCACACGCCGCACGCGGCGACCTGGATGAGCAGCTCTCCCGGACCGGCGGTCGGACGCTCGACCTCCTTGTAGGACAGGGGATTCTCTTCGATCGGTCGAAGGGATTCGAGAACGACAGCCTTCATGAGGGCAACTCCAGAAGAAGTGATGTGCAGGGGATCCGCTGGGCGGACGAGCGATCGAGTCAGTGAGAACGCATGACGGTGAAGTTGAACCGGCCCTCGAGGAAGAAGCTCTTCGAGTGCATGAAGGGCCGGCCGAACTGGTCGAACTGCATCTGGTCCAGCAGGACGTACAGCTGGTCGGGTCCTGCCTCGTCGTCCCAGCCGATGTCGTCCGACCGCACGGCGTGAACCTCGGCTACTGCGCGGGTCGGGCGTGGTCCGGCACGCTCGGCGAGGAAGCCGAAGACCGATCCAGTGAGCTGCGAGGGCTTGAAGTCCTCGGGGAACGCCCACCGCGGTAGGACGTCATAGGAGAAGGCGACCGTCTGGTCGTCGGCGAGAATCTTGCGCTGGATGTCGAGGACCTCACTGTGGGGCTCGAGCCCGAACTCCGCAAGCTCGTCACTCGTCGCCTGTCTCAGTCGACGGCGCCGGTACTTCATCGAGGGGCGGAAGCCCATCTCGGCGATGGTCGAGGAGATGGACGCCAGCTCCTGCATCCCGGCGTGGATGCCCTGACGCTCGGCTAGGAACGTGCCGCGTCCGTGGCGGACGACAACCAGCCCTTCGTTTTCCAGATCCTTGATGGACTGCCTCACGGTCGCTCGCGACACGCCGTATGAGGCAACCAGCTCCGCCTCAGTCGGCAGCCGGTCGCCCGGGGCCCACTCCTTGTTGCGAATCCGCTCGCGCAGGGACTCCGCGACCTGCTGCGGGAGCGACGCCTGCACACCGAGAGCGACCACCTGCTGAGTCTCCCGTCCAAGATCCATGATCACGGCTTGGTCACTATACCGATGATCGCTTGACAGACGTCAGTCGTCAGACAACTATCACGCCTTGTGCGAACCATCGACTGGGCGGACGGCCATGTGGTCGCCATCGACCAGACCCGCCTGCCACATGACGAGGTCGTCCTCGACATCACCGACGTTGACGACCTGGTCTCGTTGATCCAGTCTCTGGCCATCCGCGGGGCGATGGCCCTCGGCGTGGCTGGGGCGCTCGGCGTGGCACTCGCTGCCGTCGGCGCGCACGACTCCGGCGCCGAGGTCGGCGAGGCGGTTGAGGCGGCCGCGGCCAAGCTTGCCCACGCTCGCCCAACCGCGGTGAACCTCGGCGTGGGGGTTGAGACTGTCCTGCAGGTGTGGCGCCAGACCCAATCGGTGGACGACGTCCTCGCCGCCGCGCTGAGGGTGAGAGACGCCGACATCGAGGCGAACCGCGCTATCGGACAGGCGGGCGCGGCCCTCCTTGACGGCGCGCGGACCATCCTCACCCACTGCAATGCCGGCGCGCTCGCCGGCGTGGAGGAGGGAACGGCGCTGGCGGTCATCAACGCGTTGCACGCCAGGTCGCCCCTCGAGATGGTCTACGTCTGCGAGACGCGACCCCTGCTGCAGGGCAGCCGACTGACAGCGTGGGAGCTGCAGCGCGCAGGCATCCCGCACCGTGTCATCGTCGACTCCGCCGCTGCTGGGCTAGTGCTTCGGGGCGAGGTAGGCGCGGTAGTCGTGGGCGCTGACCGCATCGCCGCGAATGGCGACGTCGCCAACAAGGTCGGCACCGTCGGTCATGCCCTTGCCGCGCATCGGGCCGGCATCCCCTTCGTCGTCGCCGCACCCGAAGCGACGATCGATGCGGCTGCGGAGACCGGCGCCGACATTCCCATCGAGCTGCGCGACGAGTCCGAGGTGCTGGAGCACCAGGGACGCCGTCTTGCCGCTCCCGGCAGTCGTGGCCTCAACCCGGCCTTCGACGTCACTCCCGCCGATCTCATCTCGGCGATCGTCACCGAGCGGCGGTCCTTGACCGAGCTCTCCACCACTCCTCCCGGCGCCGCTGCTCCGGAGGCTGCACCTCTCACCCCAAGGAGTACAACGTGAGTCGATTTTCCCGGCACGCCGCGATCGCCGCGCTGCTGCTCGTCGCCAGCACGGGCATGGCTGCTTGCTCGCAGGACACCAACTCGGGCGCCACGACCACCGGTGGCGCGAGTGCCGGCGGCGACAGCGCCAGCGGCGGGGCCTCGGGCGGAGCGAGTGGCGGCGCCGCTGCGGGCGGCAAGACGATGAAGGCCTCCGACGTCGTCGTCGGCTACGCCGGCCCCACCCTGACCAACGCCTTCTTCGTCGGCCTGGAGAAGGGCGTCAAGGACGGCACCGCCAAGGAGGGTTTCCAGCTCAAGGAGACCAACGCCAACGGTGACGCCCAGCAGCAGTTCAACGACGCGATGAACCTGCTCAACCAGGGCGTCAACGTCCTGGTGCTGACGCCCATCGACTCCAACGGCATCACCCCGGTCGTGCAGGCGGCGAACGCGAAGAACGTCCCCGTCTTCACCCTCGACCGCGGTGCGAGCGGCGGCAAGATCACCTGCTTCGTGGAGACCAACAACAAGAAGGCCGGTGAGGAGGCCGCTGACTGGATCGCGGCGCAGCTGAAGGACCGCTACGGCGAGGCCAAGGGCAACGTCGTCGACCTCGTCGGGCTCGTGGGCACAACCGCGGCTGCGAGCCGTGAGGAGGGCTTCCAGGCCGGTCTCGCGAAGTACCCGGGTCTCAAGGTCGTCGCCAAGCAGGAAGGCGGCTTCGACCAGGAGAAGTCCCTCAACGTGATGACGAACATCCTGCAGGCGCAGCCGAAGATCGACGCCGTCTTCGGTGCCAACGATGACAACACCGTCGGTGCCCTTCGCGCCATCGACTCGGCGAACCGCTACGCGCCGCCGAGCAGCAAGGACCACATCCTGATCATCGGTCTCGACGGCACCGCTCAGGCTCTGCAGGCCATCCGCGATGGCAAGCAGGACGCCACGATCAGCCAGAACCCGATCAAGATGGCTGAGAAGTCGATGAGCTACATCAAGGACCTCGTCGTCGATGGCAAGAGCGTGCCGGCGCATGACTACTGGCCGAGCCAGCTCATCACGAAGGCCAACATCGACTCGCAGGAGGTCAAGGACTACGGCATCTGGTCGGCCGAGGTCCAGTGATTCCACGCTTTCCGGGGTGTGCGACACGCACGCCCCGGAAGGCGCCCTGCCGGACCACAGCTTTGACGATTGGGGCCTCGAGTGACGTCTGCGCTGCTGGAGATGCGCGAAGTCAGCAAGTCATTTCCGGGCGTTCGTGCGCTCAAGGGCGTGAGCCTGCAGGTGCCTGCCTCGCACGTCCTCGGACTGGTCGGGGAGAACGGCGCCGGCAAGTCGACGCTCATGAAGATCCTCGCCGGCGCCTACACCGCAGACTCCGGCCAGGTCGTCGTCGACGGGCACGTGCTGCCACCTGGGCCAGCGGCCGCCATCGACGCGGGCGTGGCGGTCATCTACCAGGAGCTCAGCCTCGTTCCCGACATGACGGTGACCGAGAACCTCTTTCTCGGGCGCATGCCGGCACGCGCCGGGGTGCTCGACCGCTCCAACGCCAAAGCCCGAGCGCGCGAGGTCCTGAGCCAGGTGGGCCTCGACGGGCTGGACCCCGACCGGCGCATCTCGAGCCTCCCGCTCAACGTCCGGCAGCTCGTCGAGATCGCCAAGGCGCTGGCTCGGCACGCGCGCATCCTCGTGATGGACGAGCCAACAGCCGCCCTGCAGCATGACGACATCGCCACGCTGTTCACAGTGGTGCGGGACCTGAAGGCCCAGGGGATCGGCATCATCTACATCAGTCACCACCTCGAGGAGATCTTCGAGGTGTGCGACTCGGCGATGGTGATGCGCGACGGCCTGGCGGTCGAGACGCGACCCATCTCGGAGTGGACCGAGCCTTCGCTGGTGCGCGCGATGGTGGCGCGTGACCTCGACCAGATGTACCCCTGGCGGCCGCGCCCGGTCGGCGACGTCGTTCTCGAGGTCGAGGGGCTGCACCGCGCGCCCCGCCTCAACGGCGCTTCCCTGACTGTGCGCGCCGGGGAGATCGTCGGTGTGGCCGGCATTGCCGGTGCCGGCCGCACCGAGCTGCTCAAAGCCATCTCCGGGGCACTGCCGCCGTCATCGGGCCAGGTGCGGGTCAAGGGCAAGGCGGTCCCGCTGCGCTCTACGAGGCAGGGGCTGCGCTCAGGCATCGTCTATGCGCCCGAAGACCGGAAGGCCGAGGGACTGCTGCTCGAGGCGAGCATCGAGAACAACGCCGTCCTGTCGAGCCTCGGTTCGGTGAGCCGGGGCGGCGTCGTCAACTTCGCCGCGCGCCGGCGGTTCGCCGACGAGGTCGTCAAACGCTTCGGCGTTCGCGCCTCGAGTGTCCGCCAGCACGTCGGCAAGCTCTCAGGCGGCAACCAGCAGAAGGTGATCCTCGGGCGCGTCACGGGGACCGGGCCGCGCGTGATCCTGCTCGACGAACCGACTCGGGGTATCGACGTCGCAGCGAAGGCCGAGATCTACGGCCACGTCCTTCACCTCGCCGAGCAGGGCGCCGCGGTCATTCTCGTGAGCTCCGAGCTCCCCGAGCTGCTCGGGATGTCCGACCGCGTCGTTGTGATGCGCCAGGGGCGCGTCGTCACGACCCTCGCACGCGAGGAAGCAGATCAAGAGACCGTCATGCGCTGGGCTACTTCCGGGAAGTGAGAGAAATCCAATGAGCGACAATCCCTCGGCTCCTGCGGCGTTGCACCCGGAGGTCGAAGCGCAGCGGACCGGGCGCGAGGACCTCGCCGGCCGCACGACGCACCAGCGCGCCTGGGTGGAGTCCCTTCTCAGCGGAGTCGGCCCCTTGCTTGCGGCGCTGCTCGTGCTGTGCGCCATCCTCGCGGTCACGACCAACAGCTTCCTGACGACATCCAACCTCCTGAACGTCGTCGTCCAGATCTCCGTCGTGGGCATCGCTGCCGTCGGGGGCACGTTCGTCATCATCACCAGCGGCATCGACCTCAGCGTCGGCTCCAACGTCGCCCTGTCAGGAATGGTGGCCGCCTGGGCGATGAAGCAGGCCCACGTCGGTGGCATCGCCGGTCTGGTCGTGGCACTGCTTGTTGGTGCCGCCGTCGGGGCCTTCAACGGCGGCTCCATCACCGCGCTGCGGCTGACGCCGTTCATCGCGACGCTGGCCGTGCTCGCCATGGGCCGCGGACTCACCCAGCAGGTCTCGCAGGGTCAGACCATCTTCGGCTTCCCCGCCGACTTCACGTTCCTGGGCAACGGCAAGATCGCCGGTATCCAGGCACCCGTCATCATCACGATCCTCGTCTTCGCCGCCGGGTGGTTCGTCCTCACCCGCACGAGCTTCGGCCAGCAGGTCTACGCGGTCGGCGGCAACGTGGAGGCGGCCCGGCTCGCCGGCATCCCCGTCAAGCGCGTCATCTTCAGCGTCTACGTCATCGCCGGTCTCTGTGCAGGGCTCGCTGGCATCGTGCTGGCGGGGCGTCTGAACTCCGCGCTGTCGTCCTCCGCCACCGGACTCGAGCTGCAGGTCATCGCAGCCGTCGTCATCGGCGGCACCTCGCTCTTCGGCGGGCGCGGCAGCTTGCTGGGAACCTTCATCGGCGCGCTGCTGATCGGAGTCATCAACAACGGCCTCACGCTGCTCAACGTCAACCCGTTCTGGACGCAGTTCATCCAGGGCGTCGTCATCTTCGTGGCGGTCCTGCTCGACGCGCTCAACCAGCGCCGGCTCTCCGCGGCGGGGTGAGGCCGATGGGAGAGACACTCGACGACTCCCTGGCTCTGAGCCTCGCTGCCCCCCACCTCGGCGATGGACCGGCCACCGCGGAGGAGATCGGCGACGGCAACCTCAACGTCGTCTACCGCGTCCGCGGCGGTGACAAGTCGGTCATCGTCAAGCACGCGCCCCCATACCTCAAGGTGGTCGGCGACGCTTGGCCGCTGTCGCAGGACCGCGTGCGTATCGAGGCCGAGGCCCTCGCGTTGCACGGGGAGCTCGCCCCGCACCGGGTCCCCGCACTGCTGGCAGTCGACCTCGACCACGCCGCGATGGTCCTGGAAGACCTTCGCGGACACGAGGTGTGGCGCACGCAGCTGACGGCCGGGATCCACGTGACCGGCGTGGCCGAGCAGATCGGCCGCTACTGCGCCCGCACCCTGCTGGGCACCAGCGACCTGCTCATGGACCCCGCCAGCCGCAAACGCCTGGCCACGCGCTTCGTCAATCCGGACCTCTGCGCCATCAGCGAGGAGCTCGTCTTCACCGCGCCCTACACGGACGCGGAGTCCAACCGGTACGACGAGGCTGCGGCTGAGCTCGCCGCCTCGCTGCAGGGCGACGCCGCAATGCGGCGGGCCGCCTCGCAGCTGCTGTGGGAGTTCCGCACCAGGCATGAGGCGCTGATCCACGGCGACCTGCACACGGGCTCGATCATGGTGGCTGACGGCGATGCGCGTGTCATCGACCCGGAGTTCGCCTTCATCGGCCCCATGGGCTACGACACGGGGAACGTCGTCGCTAACCTCGCGTTCTCTGCGGTCGCTCACCAGGAGCTCGGCGACGGCTTCGCTCCGCACGTTGACGAGTACCTCACGGACTTCTGGGCGGCGCTGAGCGACGAAGTCCGCCAAATCTGGCCCAAGGACCATCCCTGGGACGAGATCTTCCTCAGCAACCTGCTTGCTGACACCGCGAGGTACGCCGCGACAGAGCTGGTCCGGCGCATCGTCGGGCTGGCGCACGTCATCGACATCGACTCGCTACCCGACGTGCCTCGCCTGCGCGCTCAGCAGCGGTGCATCGCGGCCGCTCGCTCGCTCCTGCTCGGCCCACCCGTTCGCTCATTGCACGACCTTTGGAGTCGTGCCACCACAGAGGACGCTGCCTGATGAAGAAGCTGATCAACGACCCCGAGGACTTCGTCGACGAGGTCATCGACGGACTCCTGCTGGCTCACCCGGACCGGCTGAAGGCGGCCTCGGAGGACCGGCGCGCGCTCGTCCGGGCGGACGCTCCTCGTCAGGGCCACGTCGGGATCGTGACCGGCGGCGGATCTGGCCACTTGCCGACGTTCCTCGGCTATGTCGGTGTCGGCCTGTGCAGCGGCGTCGCGGTCGGCAACGTCTTTTCGTCCCCGTCGTCCGAGCAGATGTACGCAGCGACCAAGGCCGTTGACGGGGGAGCAGGCGTCCTCTACCTCTACGGCAACTACGGCGGCGACGTCTTCAACTTCGACCTCGCAGCCGACCTGGCCGACCTCGACGGGATCGAGACGGCGACCGTGCTCGTCACCGACGACGCGCTGAGCGCCCCTGCGGAGCGCAGCAGCGAGCGGCGCGGAGTGGCCGGACTGCTGTTTGCCTACAAGGTCGCCGGCGCTGCCGCTGAGCGGGGAGATGACCTGGCCACCGTGGCCGCGCTCGCCCAGCGCGCCGTCGACAGCACCCGCACCGTGGGGGTGGGCCTGTCACCGACGATCCTGCCCGCCGCCGGCAAGCCGACGTTCGAGCTGGCCGACGGCGAGATGGAGATCGGCATCGGCATCCACGGCGAGCCCGGTCAGCACCGCGGCCCGCTCGAGACCGCCGACGAGGTCGCCGACCGGATGCTGGACGTCATCGTCGATGACCTCAAGCTGACCTCAGGTGACCGCGTCGCGGTGCTGGTCAACGGACTGGGCGCGACTCCGCTCGAGGAGCTGTACCTGCTGTATCGCCGCGTCCACAACCGGCTCGCTGACCAGGGCGTGAGCATTCACCGCCGCTATGTCGGTGAGTACGCGACGAGCCTCGAGATGGCGGGAGCGTCCGTCACCGTGATGCGGCTCGACGACGAGCTCACCGAGCTGCTCGACGCCCCCGCCTCCTCGCCGTTCTTCCAGCAGTGAGCGCAGGTCGAGCCATGCGAGTGGACGAGGTCGTGGCCGTGCTCGACTCGGCACTACAGAACCTATCGAGCCATCGGGAGACCCTGCGGGACCTCGATGCGGCCGTGGGAGACGGTGACCTGGGGATCACCGTGGACAAGGGCTCGGAGGCGATCCGGCAGGCGCTGAAGGAGAACCCGCCCGAGACCGTCGGGGCTCTGCTGCGCAGCGCCGGCGCCGCTTTCGCGAAGGCCAACCCCTCGACGATGGCGGCGCTCGTGGGGGCCGGGCTCCTCGCCGCTTCGAAGGAGGTGGGGGATGCCTCGGAATGGGATGACGCGCTCGCCGAGCGAGTGGGCCGGGCTGCCATGGCTCGCATCGCCGAGCGGGGGAAGGCAGAGCTCGGTGACAAGACGGTGCTGGACGCGCTCGCGCCGAGCCTCGACGCCTTGCGCGACAACAAGAACGACGCACTGACAGCGATGGTCGCCGCCGCCGAGAAGGGCGTCGAGGAGACGCGCGATCAGGCAGGTCGGCGAGGCCGGGCAGCCTGGGTCGGAGAGCGTGGCTCCGGTCACCCCGACCCCGGCGCCACCGCCTACGTGCTGTTTCTCAAGAGCCTGCAGAATGCGCTGAGCTGACGTCCGAAGCTGAGGCGACAGCCTGCGTCCGGCTGTCGCCTCAGCTGCTCGGACTGCTCATCCCTGCTGCTGTGCGAGCAGCTCGTGCACGCGGTCGGCCGCTGGCATGCCGCTGGTTGCTCCGAGCGCCAGCGTGGAGAGGGACGCGGCGGCGACCGCCCACCGGGCCGCTTCCGCGAGCGGCAAGCCCCGGACGAGACCGTCGGCGAGTGCGCCAACGAAGGTGTCGCCCGCGCCAGTCGTGTCGACGACGTCGACCGGTGGCGCGGGGACAATCGCCACGTCACCGTGCTGCCACACGGCAGCGCCTCGTCCGCCGAGGGTGATGACCACCGCACAGGGCAGGGCCACATCCGAGAGGACGTCGCCCAATGTCTGCAGGGCGTCGGGCACGGCCACTCCGGTCACGACGCCGAACTCGCCCTCGTTGACGACCAGCACGTCGACCAGGTCGAGCAGCTCAGGGTCGAGGCGAGTGGCCGGGGCGGGGTTGAGGAGGAATCGACCCTGTGCCAGAGATGCCGCCCGGTGCACCGTCTCGAGAGGGACCTCGAGCTGGGCGACGACAACCGCCGCTCCAGCCAGCAGGTGCTCCTGCGACGCGACGTCCTCGGCTGTGAGCGCGGCGTTAGCACCTGGAACGACGACGATCGAGTTTTCTGCGGCTGCGTCGACCGCGATCAGCGCACGCCCCGTCGCCGCGCCGCTCGTCGGCGACAGCCTGGCTACGTCGACGCCCTCCTGCGCTAGCGCGTCACGCACTAGGTCGGCTGCTGCGTCCTCGCCCACGCGGCCGATGAAGGCGACGCGGCGTCCCAGCCGGGCTGCGGCGATTGCCTGGTTGGCACCCTTGCCGCCGGGATACTCCGCATAGGACTGGGCCAGGACGGTCTCACCCGGGCGGGGGAGAGAGACAACGCTTGCGACGAGGTCGACGTTGGCGCTGCCGACGACGACGATCTCGGGATACTCGGTCACCTGGCGCTCCCTCGCTGCTGGCGTCACGTGACCGCCAGGACGGTCCGTAGGCTACTGCGCCCACCCACCCGCGTCCGCGGGCACTCGCTCCGTCGTTCGTCGGTCGGCATGTTGGAGGAAGTCGTGAAGCTCTTGCTCACCTCGGGTGGCGTGACCAACGCCAGCATCCGTGCTGCGCTCGTCGAACTCCTCGGCAAGCCGGTCGAGGACAGCAGTGCCCTGATTGTCCCGACGGCGCAGTGGGGTCACGCGATGTGTGGGCCGGCGTCGGTGCGAGGCCTGATCGCGGCCGGCTCCGCCTGGAGCAGCTTCTCGGGACTGGGATGGGGCTCCCTCGGCGTCCTCGAGCTCACGGCGCTGCCCACGATCGGCGCGGACCGGTGGGTGCCGTGGGTCCGGGAGGCTGACGTGCTCCTCGTCGACGGCGGCGACGCGACCTACTTGTGCCACTGGGTGCGGGAGTCCGGCCTGGCGGAGCTGCTGCCGTCGCTGTCGGACACGGTCTGGGTGGGAGTCAGCGCCGGCAGCATGGTGATGACGCCGCGCGTCGGACAGGACTTCGTCCACTGGTCAGGGGCCTCGGACGACCGAACGCTGGGCATCGTCGACTTCTCGATCTTCCCGCACCTCGACGCCTTCCCTGAGAACACGATGGCGGACGCTGAGCGGTGGGCTGCCGACCTCGGCGGGCCGGCCTACGCCATCGATGAGCAGACGGCTATCAGAGTCGTCGACGGGGACGTCGAGGTCGTCTCCGAAGGGCAGTGGCGCAGGTTCGGGTAGCGGCAACGGCTTATGGGTCACGTTCCGTAGCTTCCGGCGCGACGTTGGTGCGGCACGTGACCCATCGGCATCCGGGGGGACGCGGTTGCGCCGCCCTAGAGCCAGCCGTGAGCGACCAGATGGTCGAGGGCCGCCATCGAGGAGGAGTAGCCCGGCCAGGTGCGACCGGCGTAGAGCACGGAGGTGGGCGCGAGCGCCTTCCGCAGCCCGGTGAGGTTCGCCGACGAGCTGGGGCCCGAGTCGACCCGCCAGTTGCGCTCCTTGGTCTCGTTGAAGTAGACGACGATCTTCACGCCGAGGGAGCGGAGCAGGCTGACATGGTCGGCCAACCAGCTGGGCTTGTTCCAGTAGGGGGCGACGCCGACCTCGGGGACCATGAGCGGCTTGGTGGGAGCGACGGCGCGGACGGCGTCGACCGAGGCCTTCGCCACCGAGTACGGCCCGACCGTCCCGTGGGTGGCGTCCTGCCAGGCATAGAGGTCCAGACCCACCCAGTCGACGTAGCTCGCGCCCGGCCACAGCTGCGCGAAGGTGTAGCGCTGCTTGGTCTGCAGTCGGTCGGGGTTCCACACGAACTTCACCTGGGTGGCGCCGGCGGCGTGGAAGACGCCGACGACATGCCGCCACGCCGCGACGAACTGGGCGCTCGTCTGGCCGTTGACGCCGGGGGAGTAGCTCTCCCAGAGCCCGTTCATCTCCGGGAACAGCCGGAACAGGAAGGGGTGTCCCCAGCTCTTCAGCGACGCCGCCAGCGGTCGGAGGTAGGCGTCCTGGGAGCCCGACGCGATCTGCGCGAGCGTGACCGTGGTCGGGGGATAGAGGTCCAACATCGGAACGGCGCCGCGAGAGCGCGCCCAGGTGGCGTAGTTGAGAACCGACGACGGCTTCGTCGTCCACGGCAGGAACGTCCCGACGACCCCGGAGCGGTAGCCGTGCCCGATCTGGGCGTCGTCCGCGGTGAGGTCGGAGTACCAGTGGTCATTGAGACCGAAGACGACCGGCGAAGTCGCCGCCCGCGCGGGCACTGTCGCACCCGGAAGGGCGGTCGTCATCGTCACGGTCATCGCGAGGACGGCGGCGACGATGCCGATCAGGAAGGCCGGGAATCGCAGACGCGCGTCGGGCCACATGGAGCGAAAGGTACCGATCGGACACGATCTGTCGCGGGCTTTCGCCGCCGCCGCTCCCCGAATGGAGCAGTAGTGGTGGTGCCTCGAGGTGGTGTCAGTCGCCGGTGCGTGCGTGAGCGTGCTGGCCGTCGCGGTCAAAGACCATGAGCACCTCGGCCGGGCGCCCCACCGCGGCGAAGGCGTGCGGCGTCATCGTCGCGAACTCCGCGGCCTCCCCGGCGGCGACGATGATCTCGCGGCCGCCCAGAGTCAACCGGATTCGACCCGACAGCACGAACAGCCAATCGTGCCCCGGATGCACGCGTGGAGTGACGGGGGAGCGCGTCGGTTCGAGCCGCATCTTGAGGGCGACCGTGCCGCCGCCCGGGCGGCTGAGCAACCAGGTCGTGCGACCTTCGCCGCGGTCGGGAGTGGGGCGGATGACGACGTCCTCGTCGGCGCTCATGTCAAGCAGGGCGTCGAGGCCGACCTGTAGTCCGGAAGCCAAGGGCAGCAACACATCCAGGCTGATGCTGCGCTTGCCGGTCTCGATGCGGCTGATGGTCGACGGGCTGAGGTTGGTCCGCGCCGCTAGCTCGTCAAGGGAGAGCCCGAGTGTCGTGCGCAGGCTGCGCAGGCGGGTGCGAACGACGTGCTCGATGTCGCCCAGCTCGGTCATGACGCCTCCTTGCTAATCCTGCAAGGAGCCTGGCACATCCAGCCTGATCCGTCCTACCGTCGCTGACATGACCGACACACCTGCTCCCACTGCCGCCGGCACGACCCACGCACCTGCTCCCACCGTGACCCGCCACTGCGACGTTGCGGTTGTCGGAGGATCCGCCGGGGGTCTGGCCGCCGCGCTGCAGCTCGCCCGGCAGCGCCGTTCGGTGATCGTGATCGACAGCGGCGAGCCTCGCAACGCCGCTGCTGAGCATCTCCACAGCTTCCTGACCCGCGACGGGCAGCCGCCGGCCCAACTCCTTGAGGCCGCGCGCGCCGAAGTACGCGGCTACGGCGTTGAGGTCGTCGCGGGGCGGGTGGTGGCGGTGACACGGGCAGAGCCGGCACATGCAGACCTGACACAGGCAGCGCTGCCACGGGCACGAACGACGCAGCGGGGCGAGCGGTTCGTCCTCGAGCTCGCCGCCGGCCACACCGTTTCCGCGCGCCGCGTCATCGTGGCGACAGGAATCGCCGACGAGCTGCCCGACATCACGGGGCTGGCCGACCACTGGGGTCGCGAGGTCATCCACTGCCCGTTCTGCCACGGGTATGAAGTCCGCGACCAGCGAATCGTGCAGCTCGTGACGCACCCACTGGCGCTGCACACCGCGCCGCTGTTCCGTCAGCTCACCGAACGGCTGACGGTCCTCGTGCAGCCGGGAGTCGAGGTCGACCAGGACGAGCTCGGCCGGCTCACCGGCGCGGGCGTCGACGTCCGGACTGTCGCGGTGCACCGCGTCGTGACGGATGAGGACGGGCGGCTGGCCGCGCTGGAGCTGGCGGACGGCTCCTCGCTGGCCGCCGACGCGGTCGTGGTGAGCCCTCGTTTCCGGCCCCGGCTCGAGCCCTTCGCGGCACTGGGCCTGCAGTCCGAACCCCATCGCACCGGCCTCGGCTCGGTCCTCGTGGCCGACGCCACCGGCGCCACCTCCGTCGAGGGCGTCTACGCCGCCGGCAACGTCACCGAACCGAGCCTGCAGCTGCTGCCCGCTGCCGCGCAGGGCAGCCAGGTCGGCGGGGCCGTCGCCTTCAGCCTCGCGGAGGAGGACACGCGGGAGGCGGCCCGGCCCTCGAACGGCGAGCTCGACTGGGACGAGCGCTACTCCGGTGAGCGGATGTGGAGCGGCAATCCCAACGGCTCACTGGTCGTCGAGGTCGCGGTACTACCGCCGGCGTGTGCGCTCGACGTCGGTGCCGGCGAGGGTGGCGATGCGGTGTGGCTAGCCGAGCAAGGGTGGACGGTCACCGCGAGCGACATCTCAGAGCGTGCGCTGGACCGGGTGCGCGCGGAAGCCTCGAGGCGGGGTCTCGACATCACGTGTATGGCCGCCGATGCCAACGGCCGCGAACCCTTCGGCGAGGCGGCGTTCGACCTCGTTTCCGCTTGCTACGCCTCGATCCCGCGGACACCTGACCTGCGCAGCGTGCGGACGATCCTCGACGCGGTTGCCCCCGGTGGCAGCCTGGTCGTGCTCAGTCACGACACCGAGGCGATGCGCGCTCACCGAGGTCACGACATGGCGTTTGACCCCGACGCGTACGTCCACCTCGACGACTTCGCCGCGGCAGTTCAGGACAACCCGGGCTGGGTCATCGACGTCCACGAGAAGCGGGCGCGGCCTGCCGGCGCCGCCTCCAGCCACCACGTCGAGGACGTCGTCCTGCGGGCGCACCGGACCCGCTGACTCGGGGCTGTTGGAGCTCGTGCACGTTGCTGACGGCAGCTGTTGGAGCTGGTGCACGTTGCCGACGGCAGCTGTTGGAACTGGTACACGCCCTGGCGTGCAGGAAATCCAACAGATGGCCTTCCGAGCACCAACAGCTCGAGTGGAACACGCGTTCACCCGCCCGTCCGCCCCGCCGGCCCAAACCGCCAAGCACCACGTGAGGGGCACCACCACCGGCGGCGCCCCTCACGTCGTGTCAGCTCATCCAGCGATCGTCACGCGCTGGGCTTGAGCACCTGGTCGACGATGTAGACCGTGGCGTTGGCGGTCTGGACGTTGCCGCAGATCACGTGGGCGGGCTGGCCGGTGATGGTCTCGCTGCCCGCGATCGTGAAGTCCTGACCCGACCCGTCGATGGTCACGGTGCCGCCACCGAGCGTCTGGTGCGAGCCGGCCAGCTGGTCGGGGCTGAGGCGCCCGGAGATCACGTGCGCCGTGAGGATGGACGTCAGCTTCTTGTTGTCGGCGAGGACGGCCTGCAAGTCGCTGTCCGGGATCGCCTTGAAGGCCGGGTCGGCCGGCGCGATGACGGTGATGTCCTTCGCGGAGTTGAGGGTGTCGACGAGGTTCGCCTTCTTGACAGCGGTGACCAGCGTGGACAGGACCGGGTTGTTGCTCGCGGCGGTCGCGACCGGTGCGGTGCTCATCCCCTCGAAGCTGCCGGGACCGCTGGTGGGCACTGCCGAGCAACCAGGCCCGAACGGCGCCGACGCGGCCATGGCGTCGCCGGAAGCGCTGGCGCTCGCAGAGGCGCTGTCGGAGCTCATGGTGCTGGGGGCGCTGCTCATGCTGCTCGCGGCCGCACTCGGCGCGGACGAGGCCGTGCCGGTGCTGCTGTCGCCTGAGGTCGACGAGCTGCTGCACGCGGTGAGGCTGAGGGCCAGTGCGCCGCCGATGGCGAGCACGGCAGAGCGACGCGCGATGGACTGCTTCATGTCGGACTACTCCTTCGGTTGTGCCTCACACGAGGCGGATCTGTTGGGTCGTGCGCCGGCCGGAGCCGGACGATTCATGTCGCGATGACGCGAATGGAGTGCCAGCCGGTGGCGCCGTCCGGGTAGACGCCGGTGCGCTCCTGGGTCTGCCGGTGGCCGTCACCGTCGGTCGCGCGGACCGTGATCTGGTGCTGGCCGGGCTCGAAGTCGTGGCTGAGGTACCACTGGCGCCACACATCGACCGAGACCTGCGGCGCGAGTTCGGCCTCCTGCCACGGGCCGTCGTCGATCTGCACCTCGACTCGCCTGATGCCATGGGTCTGCGCCCACGCGACACCGGCGATCGGCTTGGGACCGGCGCGGAAGGTGCGCAGTGGCGCGGGTGTGTCGATGCGCGACGACACCTTGATGGGCGCGACGGCCTTGTAGCCCCGCTTCACCCAGTAGGCGTCGTAGGCGTCGAACGTCGTCGCCTCGATGCTGGTCAGCCATTTGCAGGCCGAGGCGTAGCCGTAGATGCCGGGGATAATCATGCGCACCGGGAAGCCGTGCGCCACGGGCAGGGGCTTGCCGTTCATGCCGACGGCGAGCATGGCGTCCGGCGTCGTGAGGGCAGCGCGGGTCGAGGCGCCGATGGTCATCCCGTCCACGGAGCGGCACACCAGCTGGGTCGACGACTCGTCGATGCCGTTCTCACGGAGCAGGGCGGCCAGTGGCACCCCGAGCCACGTGGCGGTGCCGGCGAGGTCCCCGCCAACGACGTTCGAGACGCAGGTCAGGGTGATGACGCGCTCGATGAGGTCGTCGCGCCCGAGCAGGTCCTCGAGTCGATAGCTGCGCGGCTTGGCGAAGCGGCCGCGCAACGTGAGTTCGTAGTCCTCCGGCGCGACCTGCGGCAGGGAGAGTGCCGTGTCCACGCGGTAGAAGTTCGAGTTGGGGGTGACCAGCGGTGTGATCCCGGGGATCCGCTCGGAGACGTCGGCCGCCGGCGGAATCGGCATGGCAGGTGACGCCGGCTCCGGCAGCACCAGGGCCTTGCGGGCGCTGGCGACGTCGGCTCGCGACTGCAGCAGCCGGCCTCCGACCGCGCTGACGACCGCCACGCCCGCGGTCGCGGCGGCCGCGGTGAGGAAGCCTCGGCGGTCGAGCTCAGCTCGGTCGAGCTGGGGGCGGTCGACCTGCGCGTGCTCACCAGCGGCCGAGTCTGATTCTCGGACGGCGCCTCCCGCGTGCTGACGCAGCGGCCGGCTGAGGATCACGAGAGCGGCGACCGCGACGAGGGCGGCGACCGACGCCGGCAGCCAGGCGAGCGAAGGGGCCTCGGGGCGGGAGATCGCGGCAGCCACGCCCAGGCCGCCGAAGAGAAGCACCCCGGCGACGCCCAGGGCCAGACGGACGCGGCTGAGCAGCCCGACTGCTGCGGCGTACAGGGTGATGACGACGCCGATCCCGACGAGCAGGGCGGTCTTGTCATGAGTCCCGAAGTGGCTGATGGCCAGCTCTTTGAGCCACTCCGGCGTGAGGGTGATGGCGACATCGCCGACCGCGAGCACCGGAGAGGTGCGTGGTCCGACGAGTCCGGCCACGAGCTCGGCGACGCCGAGACCGACGCCGGCTGCCAGGATGCCTGCGGCAGCGGAGGCCACAAGCCCCCAGCGCTGGCTGTGGCGGGAGCGTCCGTCGGTCACGTCTAGGGCTTCGCGGCGGCCGACGGCACGGTTTGGCCCCGCGGGCGGAAACTCTTGAATTGCGTGCGTGAGGAGCGCCACACGTGCGTGCGCTCGAGAAGGAAGGACGTGCAGGCCTGTGAGCGATGAGGGTGGTGTGATCCACCAGCACCCGCTGGGCTATCTCCTGGGCCTCGAGGGCGTCGCGCTGATGCGCGCCTTCGCGGGGGAGCATGACCGCGAGTTCACCCGGGCGCGGATCCGCGAGATCCGGGAGCTGCTTGACCGCGCGGAGGACTTCGGCACGGGGGTGGACGTCCCGCCGCTGGCGGTGAGCGAGGGCTACGACGGCTGGGCGCTGACCTACGACGGCGAAGACAACGGCTGCTTCCCGATGCGGGACTCGGTGCTCACGCCGATGCTCGACTGGCTTCCTCCCGGTCGCGCCCTCGACGCCGCGTGCGGCACCGGTGCAGTGGCTCAGCAGCTGGTCGACCGAGGGCATGACGTCGTCGGCGTCGACATCTCGGAGGCCATGCTGGCCCGGGCGCGCCGCGCCGTGCCGGAGGCGACGTTCCTCGTCGGTGACCTCACGGCGCTGCCCGTCGGCGACGGCGACGTCGACCACGTGGTCTGCAGCCTCGCACTCACGCACGTGCCGGACCTGCGCCCGTTCTTCGCCGAGGCCGCCCGTGTCATGCGGCCCGGTGGCCACCTCGTCGTCCTGGATACGCAGGGCCACTTCACCGGGTCGACCCGGTACCCCCTCATCAAGGAAGCGTCCGACGGCCGCATCGGTCACATCGCCGGCTACTCCCACCGGCCCGGCGACTACCTGCGCGCGGCGCTGCCGCACGGCTTCGTCGTTCGCGCGTGTGAGGAGACCTACCGAGACGCCCAGACGGTGCTCCCTGGCGACGAGGCTGCCCTGCCGACCGACGAGCCGCCGGACATCTGGTCGCTGCACCCGTGGATCGGAGAGGCCGCCAACGCCGCAAAGGCGGGTCAGCCGGCCGTCATCGCCTGGGACTTCGAGCTGCGCCCCGGGGTCTGAGGGGGCCGGGCGCGCGGACATGGGTCACGTTCCGCACCTCTGGCTGTCAGAAGACTGCGGAACGTGACCCATTTCCGTCCGCGCGGCGGACCGGCCGGCGGTGGGGAGGGCGGCCCGTCTGGGGAGGGCAGCCGGGCTGGGGAGGCCCGAGACCCCTCAGAAGACGTGGCTGGTCGCGACACTCCAGATCACGGTGAGAGCTGCGAGCCCGGCCGCCACCCACCGGAGGACGACGACGCCGCGGCCGGCAGGGTGTGCGTCGTTCGCGCCCCAGGTTGCGGCGGCGAGGATCGGAGTGAGGCCCGACCAGAAGACCGCCACGCTGAGGATGGTCAGGACCCCGAGCACCACGGCCGTCCGGTGGCCGGTGTGCACCCGCGGCAGCACCAGCCCGAAGACGCCGGCAGCCACGATCGCGCAGAGGATGGCGGTCTGGATGGCCTCGTCGAGTCCACCGTTCTCGCCCTTGGGGACGTTGTAGTTGCCCGCCGCGATGACGACCGCTGCTCCGGCGGCACCGAGCAGGGCGAGGCGGGCGAGCCGGCTGGAGGTGGGGGCGGTGGTGGTGTCGACAGCTGCGGACATGACGGTTCCTCTCGGTCGGCCGACGGGTGTCGGCGTCGTGACCGGGACGCTAGGAGCGGCGACCCACCGAGCGCCTCAGCCGACGGGAGTCCGCATCTCCACCCGGAGGGGGAGATCCGAGCGGAAATTCGCGTCGCAAAGTGGAGGTGCGCCGGGGCGATCCGGCCTACCGTCGCTGGTGTGAAGGCAGCCCTCCGGAGCATGCAGCGGCGCGACGTCGTCGACGCCGTCCTCGCGGCGGTCCTGCTGGTGCTCGGCCTCCTCGACCTCACCACCGGGCTGCTGCAGGGCACCTATCCGCACTCGCGCTGGCTGCACCTGCCGTTCCTCATCGCGTCGTCGGTGCCGCTGGCGTTCCGTCGCAGCCGACCGCTGACCGCGCTGGTCGCCTTCGCGATCGCCCAGACGGCTTGGATCTTCCTGCTGTTCCCCATGGACATGCAGCCGCCCCTGGTGCCGTATATCGAGCTGCTCCTCATCGTCTACGCCGCGGCGGCCTACTGCGACGGGCGTGCAGCGCGCGCCGCGGTGCTCGTCGTCGCCGTCGGGATCCTCAGCGACCTGCCGACCCTGCTGCTGGGCAAGCCGATCGGCAATGTCGCGGGGCCGAACCTCATGGTCCTGATCGCCTTCGGGATCGGCCTGGCCTTTGCCCGGATACGCCGGCATGCGGAGTCGCTGGAGGAGCAGGCGGCCCGTGCCGAGCGCGAGCGACTCGAGGCCGTCGAGCGTGCCGCCGCCGAGGAACGCGCCCGCATTGCCCGCGAACTGCACGACGTCATCTCCCACGACGTCTCGATGATGGTGCTGGCGGCCTCGGTCGAGCGCCGCGTGCGCCCCGAGGACGACGCCACCACCCAGACGCTGGCGACCATTGAGTCAACGGGACGAGAAGCCCTCGCTGAGCTGCGCCGCATGCTCGGCGTGCTGCGCCACACCGAGGAGTCCCCGCTCCAGCCGCAGCCCGGGATCGCGCAGCTGCCGCAGCTCGTGGAGGAAGCTCGGGCCGCCGGCGTGCCGGTCGAGCTCGTCGTCGAGGGCGAGCCGGCCACCATCCCACCCGGCCTCGACATCGCCGCCTACCGCATCGTCCAGGAGTCCCTCACCAACGCCGCGAAGCACGCCACCGGCTCACCCGTGACGGCGCGCGTCAGCTGGGGCGCAGACAGCCTCGAGATCGACGTGACGAACGACGGAGCTCGTCCCGCCGTCGGCGTCCCGCTGCCGCGCGGTGGGGGGCATGGGCTCGTCGGGATGCAGGAGCGGGTCAGCCTCTTCGGCGGGACGCTCGAGGCGGGAGTCGGGCAGGACGGCGGCTTCCGGGTCAAGGCCCGGCTGCCACTGGCGGCCTGACCGCCGGGCGGCAGCAGGGGAATCACCAGGGTCCCGTGCGGCCGAGGCCATAGCGTCTGGGACGTGGACGAGCACGGGGACCTTGCACGGCTGGCGCTTGAGACCGAGCAAGCCCTGCGACCTGGTGTGCTCGACGGTGACGCAGCGGGTGATGCGCCCGGCAAGGTGCTTCTGGTGCGAGACGCAAGCGACCCCTTTGCCGCACGTGCGCTGTCCCTTGTGCTGTGCGACTCGGACGAGCAGTGGTCACGCTACGTGGAGGAGCGGATCCCGGTGGAGGTGGCCTTCGGCCTGGATGAGGCTTCGGCACGGGCCTTGGTCCAGTCCGTGCGCATTCGAGGCGCTCTGCTCGGCATGCGGCTGTGGCGGGCGTTCGACGAGCGGGGCGACCACGGCGACGGCGACGCAGTGGGCGGCATCGCGGCCTTCCGACACCCGGGGCCGATCGGTCTAGTAGCTCGACTCCAGGAAGGGGACGTCTTCCCCGGCTATCGCGGCCAGGGTTACGGTGCCGCCCTCCTGGAAGGCGCGCGTCGGCTGCTGGTTGCCGAAGGCGTCCGCAGGTTGGTCATCGGCGCGGACGAAGACGACTGGCCGCTTGGCTGGTACCGCCGGCTTGGCTTCCGCGACGTTGCGCGGGTGCACATCCCGTTGTCTAGCTGGCTGGGCAGGAGTCAGAGACGTCGTTCCGGCTGACTCTGCTGCTCGCCGGGAGTGACCAGACCGTGCTCGTAGGCGAAGACGACCGCTTGCACCCGGTCCCGCAGCTGCAGCTTGCTCAGCACGTTGCCGACGTGGGTCTTGACGGTCGCTTCACCGAGGTAGAGCTCGGCGGCGATCTCGGAGTTGGACAGCCCGCGCCCGACCCGCATCAGGACGTCGCGTTCGCGGCCCGTCAGCCGCTCCAGCCGGGACTCGGCATCGTGCGGCTGGGGCCGCTTGACGAACTCCGCGAGCAGTCGCTTGGTGACAGCCGGTGCGATCAGGGCATCCCCGGCAGCGACGGCATGAATGGCCGCGACCATCTGGTCGGGCGGAGCGTCCTTGAGCAGGAAGCCTGCTGCCCCGGCGCGCAGCGCGTCGTAGACGTACTCGTCGAGATCGAAGGTCGTGAGGATGACGACCCGGGTTTGCGTCGCAGTGACGATTCGTCGGGTGGCCTCGATGCCGTCCATGACTGGCATGCGGATGTCGAGCAGCATCACCTGCGGTCGCAGTCGTTGCGCGGCTTGGACAGCCTCGGCTCCGTTGGCGGCCTCACCGACGACGTCGAGACCGTCTTCGCTCTCGAGGAGTCGGCGGAAGCCGGCACGCACCATCGCCTGGTCGTCGGCGACCACCACCGAGATGCTCACGCGGCCACCGTAGGGGCAGTGACTCTCGAATTCCTCCACTCCCAGGAGGAATTGACGCCACGAATTCGCGACCTCGGGTGGAGACGGCAGCACCGCGAGCCTGAGGACGAGGGACAGCGTCGTTCGTAGGTTGCTTGGCGCCTGGCCGGAGTCGCCGGTCGGTGTGAACCAAGGAGATCCTCGTGCGCCTTCCCTCCCGAATCGCCGTCTCGCTCGCGCTCGTCGGAGCCGCGACCGCCGCTGTCCCCACCGCTGCGCTAGCCGCAGGGCCGGTCCCGCCGAGCCGTCAGGCCCAGACCTTCACGTGTGACGGCCAGACGATGATGATCGTGACCCCGCCGCCGACCGTCCACGACAGCTGGAGCGCGGCCCAGATCGTGGGCGGCGGCCACTTCGTGCCGGTGTCGTTCGAGTACCTGGCCACGGACAACACCACAGGCAAGGTGCTCAGCGACGAGCTCCTGTCGCACGGAGCCGCACACAACCAGCAGCAGACGGTCGAGTGCCGAATCGACGCACCCGTGCAGCGGCTCGGCGACCTGTTGCCTCCAGGTATGCCGCTGCCGGATGGCGCAGCGACAGCTGACGACCTGGTGACGATGTCGTTCGTCGTCACCGCGATCGCGAAGCCCTGAGCTAGCGGCGGACGCGGCCGGTGAGCGGGTCGCGGTCGGTCAGGCAGTAGACGCTCCGACTTCTACAGTGATGGCATGTCGGGGGACGCTCGATGGGGCGCGGCGACTGCCTTGGCAGCGGCGCCAGTTGTCGTTGTCGGAGTGAGCTGGCTGGCGTGGAGGGACCGGCTGCCCGATCCGATGGCCAGCCACTGGAGCGGCAGCCTGGACGGCCCGCCGGACGGCTTCAGCAGCCCGACGGCCTCGGTGTGGTGGATCGGCGTTGGCTGCGCGGTCGTCCTCGCGGTCGTCGCGGTCCTCGCGACCTTCGCGCGTTCCGGGCGACTGGAGGAGCAAGCGGCAGCCGTCACTGTCGCGCTCGTCACGAGTCTGGGCGGGGTCCTGGCAGGGGCGTGGCTGGCCGTCGCGATGACGGCTCTGGCCGCCCCCGATCCGAGCCACGCTCACCTGGGGGCTCGCGTGCTCTGGATTGCCGCGCTGCTTTGGGGACTGGCGCCGGTCGCCGTGCTGAAGGCTCCGCGGAAGCGGGCAAGTCGGTGATCGGTTCCGACTTCCGCTCCGGCGATGCCAGCCGGACAATCAGCGGCATGGCCTTCCACATCACGAACGAGCCGGATGCTGACGCTGTCCTCGACGAGCACCCGCTGGCGCTGGTCATCGGAATGCAGCTCGACCAGCAGTACCCGATCGAGCACGCGTTCCGTGGCGGCTGGAAGATCCTGAGCCGCTTCGGCTCGCTCGACACCGCGGCCATCGCCGCTGCCGACCCGGAGGAGTTCAAGGCGCTCTGCACGCAGCCGCCGGCGATCCACCGCTTCCCTGGGGCCAAGGCTGCGCAGGTGCAGGAGCTGGCCCGCATCGTCGAGGCGAAGTACGACGGCGACGTGACCCGGCTGTGGTCGGAGGCCAAGACTGGCGCCGAGCTCTTCAAGCGGATCCGGGAGCTGCCGGGCTACGGCGAGCAGACGGCCAAGATCCTCATCGCGCTGCTCGGCAAGCAGCTGGACGTCCAGCCGACCGGCTGGAAGGCCGCGGCCGGTGACTACGCCCTGAAGGGCTACCGGTCGGTCGCGGACGTCACCGGGCCGGACACCCTGCTCAAGGTGCGGGAGTACAAGCAGCAGAAGAAGGCTGCGGCCAAGGCGGCAGCGAAGGCGACCGCCGCCGCCAGCTGAAGTCGCGGACGAGCTAGGCGTCCGGAGGTGCTGGAGGGGCCGGTAGACGGAGCGGAGAGTCCTGGGCTCCTTCGACAACGATGCCTTGGGGGTACCAGTCGGGCTTTGGCCAGCTGTCGTCATACGCACTCGGGAGAATGCGGCGCTCCGCGTACCCGAGGATTTCGATCAACCAGCCGCTGTACGGCCAGTCCTGCCCTCTGCTCTCGTTGATCAGGCGCGGGCACCGAGCTTCGACAGCGTCAGCCAACTCACGAGCGGACGCTGTCGTCACGTCCGGCCAGCCGAAGTACTCCGCCTCTTGAGCGCTGCTGTACACAACCATCGATCCGTCGTCCCACGAAGCGCGTGGGCCCAAGAGGAGCCCGCCCGTCTCGAAACGGCTTGCTGGGGCCAGGATGCATCGCCAGGCGAGCCCGGTGGGCGCGATGCCCGGCGAGATCCGGAGTCGCTGGTAGCCGCGCTTGTGCAACTCGACTACTGAGGCGAGTACGCGCTGGCAGCGTCGCCATGTGGGATTCGTCGCGTAGCTCATGGCTCCCCCTTGATCGCTCCCGGTAGTCGACCGCGTGGCCTCATCTAAGCCGAGTCTTGCCTCGCAGGAGTTGGATCGCCTGCCCTCGGGCAAGGATGATCCGAAGACATCCGCGACCCAGAGGAGTGCGTCATGGCGGTGTGGCCGTCCGGTCAGCAGTGGGAGATCCGGCTGGGCAAGGCCCGCGCCACGATCGTCGAGGTCGGCGGGGGAGTCCGGGAGTACTACGACGGCGACGTGCCCGTGCTGCACCCCTACGACATCGACCAGATGTGCGACGGCGCCCACGGTTGCCCACTGATCCCGTGGCCCAACCGTCTCGGCGACGGCCGGTACGAGTGGGACGGTCGCAACTACCAGGTGCCGCTCACGGAGCCCGAGAAGGACAACGCCATCCACGGCTTCCTCCGCTGGCAGCCCTGGGCGCTGGTCGAGCAGGCCGACTCCCGGGTCGTCGTGGAGACGCAGATCTTCCCGCGCAAGGGCTACCCCTTCACCCTGCACGTCAACGTCGAGTACGAGCTCACCGACTCCGGCCTCGTGTGCACGACGACGGCCACCAACCTCGGCACCCAGGACCTGCCCTACGCCCACGGCCAGCACCCGTATCTCTCGCCGGGGGACAAGGGGGCCAAGGTCGACGACTGCACGCTCACGCTCGAGGCCAACAAGCGCGTCGCCACCGACAAGCGCCAACTGCCCACAGATGTCGTCCCCGTCGAGGGCACCGAGTACGACTTCCGCCAGGGCCGCAGCCTCAAGGGGCTGGAAGTCGACTACGCCTTCACCGACCTCACCCGAGACGCCGATGGCCGCGCCTGGATCCACCTCGACCGCGCCGACAACCGGCGCGCGTCACTGTGGGCCGACGAGCACTACCCCTACCTCGAGATCTACACGAGCGACACCCTCAGCGGCGACCGCCAGCGCGCCGGCCTCGGCTCCGAGCCGATGACCGCCCCGCCGAACGCCTTCCAGTCCGGCAGCGACGTCATCCGGCTCGCCCCCGAGCAGTCGGTGACGACTCGCTGGGGCGCGCAGCTGCAGTCCTGACGTCCCGAACGGCGCTGGAGCCTCCCGCGCCGCCGCTGCTCAGAGGCCGAGGTAGCGGGAGACGGCGTTTTCAACTTCTTCGAGCTCGTCTCGCGTGAGGAAGTACGAGGGCTCGTCGGCGATAAAGCCCACGTCGACGCTGCGGAGCTGGTCCACGAGGAACCGAGTCGGCACTCCACCGAGCTCGATCTCGGGTCGGAAGACCGCAGCGGCCGCAGCCGTCGACGTCGGAACGATCGTCGCGACGCTCCAGGCCATGTCACTGGGGCTCAGAACAAGTCCGTACCGGCGCCCCTGCTGCTCATGCCCGCGACGGTTGGTGCCGAGATCGACTCGATAAACGGCCCCACGGATCACCAGGCGTCCGCCTCGCTCGACAGGTCTTCGTCTGCCAACCCTGCGGCGTCAGCGCGAGCGCGTGCCAACCACGCCTCACGATCCAACAGCCGCAACGCCCGCCGAATCACATCGACGGTCCGCTCGTCGTCGCGCAAGGCCTCCCGGATGATGCGCTCGTCATCCTCGGTGGGGCGGAAGCCGATCGTCCTGCTCACGCCTTGATGTTAGACGTCCGCTGCACAGGCGTACAACGCCAAGGGTCCCGGGAACCGAAGGGTCGGGGCTTGCGGCATCAGACCCGCCGTAGCACCGCCGTCACACGACCCAGCACCGTCGCCTCGTCACCGGGGATCGGCGCGTAGTTCTCGTTGTGCGGCAGCAGCCACACGTGGCCGTCCTTGCGCGACAGCGTCTTGACGGTCGCCTCGCCCTCGATCATCGCCGCGACGATGTCGCCGTTGTCGGCGGTGGGCTGCTGCCGCACGACCACCCAGTCGCCGTCGCAGATGGCGGCGTCGATCATCGAGTCGCCGACGACCTTGAGCAGGAAGAGCTGCCCCTCACCGACGATCTGGCGCGGCAGCGGGAAGACGTCCTCCACCACCTGCTCGGCGAGGATGGGTCCGCCGGCGGCGATCCGGCCGACAACCGGCACGAACGACGGAGTGGGGCGCTCGTCTCCGCTTCCCGTCTCGTCGTAGGTGGTCTCGGCCTCAGGCTGCTCGGGGGAGCGGACCTCGATGGCGCGCGGCCGGTTGGGGTCGCGGCGCAGGTAGCCCTTGCGCTCGAGCATCGCGAGCTGGTGGGCGACCGACGAAGGTGAGGTGAGGCCGACGGCCTCGCCGATCTCGCGCATGCTCGGGGGATAGCCGCGGCGCTCGACGGAGTCGCGGATGACCTCGAGCACCCGCCGCTGCCGCGCCGTCAGGCCGCTCGAGTCGGCTGGTCCATCCGGCAACTCGCGCACCGACTTGTCGCTCATCCGCACTCCCTCGACGCCGCAGGACAGGGACGACATCTCCCCTGATCACGACGATCAGGCTAGCCACGCGAGCACCCGGATTCAAACATGTGTTCGATCGTGTCTTGACCCTGTCAGACCCGGGGAGTACAACTCGTACAGACGTTCGGTTCGAACACTCGTACGAGGAGAGTCAGCATGAGCACTCTGATGGTGGCGATGCCGTCGAGCAAGGCTTCGCGTCCGACGCGGCCCGTGGCTTCGCGCGCCGCGCGCGTCCAGCAGGAGGCGGCACCTGCCGCACCCTCAGCCTCCCTGCGGCTCACGCGCCGCGGGCGGCTCCTGGTCTCGCTTGCCGTGGCCGGCACGGCAGCGGTGGGCCTCTCAGTCGGTCTGCACGGCTCCGCCCAGGCCTCGGACACGGTGTCGACCCGCGCAGTGGTCGTCGAGCCCGGTCAGTCGCTGTGGCAGATCGCGCGCTCGGTGTCGCCGCAGCGCGACCCGCGCGACGTCATCGCCGACATCGTCGCGGTCAACCACCTCGATGGCGTCATGGTCCAGCCTGGTCAGGAGCTGCAGGTCCCGATCGCGCACTGAGCGGTTGTCGCTCAGGTCCGGTGGTTGCCCCGCCGATGGTGAGGCGACCGGCCGCAGGCGCAGGCGCAGCCGCGGGCGCGGGGGCGGGCGCAGGGCCACGAGCTGAGGGATGGGGAGGGGATTCTCGAATGGCGCCGTTTGGGCGAGTCGAGGCGCGAAGTGCTGCGCCGAGCCAGAACGAAGCCATCGAAGCCGCCTTCACCGACCTCGCCGAGCTCGCCAGCGTCCTGGCCGGCCGCTCGGTCGCCGAGCTCCTCAAGGGGCGCACGCCGCCGACGGTCGCGGTCTACAGCACCCCGCAGGAAATCCTCGTCGGCGAGGTCTCCCTGGCTCACGAGGACCGGGAGATCAGCGTGACGTCCACCGTCATCACGCTCCCGCGCGAGCTGACGGTCGTCTCGGCCAAGCTGTCCCGCTCCACCGGTCGCTCGACCGACGTCGCCACGCTGGTCCTGACGTGCGGCCCCCAGCAGTTCAGCATCGTGTCGAGCCTCGCTGAAGTGCTCTCGGCCCGCAGCGCGCTGCAGTCCGCTGCCGGCGGCGGCCTCGTTCGCCAGTCGCTCGCGCGCTGACTGACCCCTCCCCATTGCGGCCCTCGCGCACGTCCCGTGCGGGGCTTCGAGCGACACGCCGATCATCTTCGAGAACTGCTTGCGCCCTTGGGGCAGCAGGTCTACGGTTCCCCTACATCTAGTAGTTACATGGATGTAAGTCGTCCACAGGTTGTGCTCAGGGCCCCCGCCGGTTATCCGCAGGAAACCGCTGGTCACGCACAGGTCCGTCCCCAGATCCATCCCCAGCCACGCGCTCGGCCTGCCCGCGCGCGACGTCGTTCGAGGAGGCTCGAGGTGTTCTGCCCCTACTGCCGCAACGCCGATAGCCGAGTGGTCGACAGCCGGGTCACCGACGACGGGAGCACGATCCGCAGGCGCCGTTCGTGCCCTGCTTGTGGGCGGCGGTTCACGACGACGGAGACCGCGAGTCTCACGGTGATCAAGCGCTCGGGCGCGGGTGAGCCGTTCAGCCGGGCGAAGGTCGTCAGCGGCGTTCGCAAGGCCTGTCAGGGCCGGCCGGTGAGCGAGGACGACCTCGCCCTGCTGGCCCAGCGCGTCGAGGAGTCGGTGCGCTCCAGCGGAGCCGCCGAGATCGAGGCGCACGAGATCGGCCTGGCCATCCTCACGCCGCTGCGCGAGCTCGACGAGGTCGCCTACCTGCGGTTCGCCTCGGTCTACCGCTCCTTTGAGTCGCTCGCCGACTTCGAGGCCGAGATCGCGCTGCTGAGAGCCGAGGGCGAGGCCACCGGCGTCGAGCCCGAGGACCGCGTCACCACCGGGCCCTGAGCCCGCACTCAGAAGCACCAGACGAAGCAGGACCGCCGGGATGTCCGGCGCCGCCCAGATTGTTGGAACAGACAGGGCCTTCAGGCCTCGGAGGAGACAGCATGACCGACACCGCACACGGTGACGCCGCGACCGCAGGCGCCGCCCGCAAGCGTCCCGTCAAGGGCAGCACCGGCGCCGGCCTCACGGTCGAGCGCATCTACACGACGCCGGGGGTGCACCCCTACGACGAGGTGACCTGGGAGCGCCGCGACGTCGTCCAGAACAACTGGAAGACCGGCGAGGTCATCTTCGACCAGCGCGGTGTCGAGTTCCCCGACTTCTGGTCGCTGAACGCCACGACGATCGTCACCACCAAGTACTTCCGCGGCGCCGTCGGCACGCCGGAGCGCGAGTGGAGCCTCAAGCAGCTCATCGACCGCGTCGTGCTGACTTACGCCAAGGCTGGCAAGGAGCACGGCTACTTCGCGACCGACGAGGACGCCGAGATCTTCGAGCACGAGCTCACCTGGGCCCTCCTCCACCAGGTCTTCTCGTTCAACTCGCCGGTGTGGTTCAACGTCGGCACCAAGTCCCCGCAGCAGGTCAGCGCCTGCTTCATCCTGTCCGTCGACGACACGATGGACTCGATCCTGAACTGGTACCGCGAGGAGGGCCTGATCTTCAAGGGCGGCTCCGGTGCCGGTCTCAACCTCTCCCGGATCCGCTCGAGCAAGGAGCTGCTGTCCTCCGGCGGCACCGCCAGCGGCCCGGTCTCCTTCATGCGCGGTGCCGACGCCAGCGCCGGGACCATCAAGTCCGGTGGCGCCACCCGTCGCGCGGCGAAGATGGTCGTGCTCGATGTCGACCACCCCGACATCGAGGAGTTCATCGAGACCAAGCAGCGCGAGGAGCACAAGATCCGTGCCCTGCGCGACGCCGGCTTCGACATGGACCTCGGTGGCAAGGACATCACCAGCGTCCAGTACCAGAACGCCAACAACTCGGTGCGCGTCAGCGACGAGTTCATGCGCGCGGTCGAGGACGGCAAGCCCTTCGGGCTGCGTGCCCGCTCGACCGGTGAGGTCATCGAGACCGTCGACGCCCGCGAGCTGTGGCAGAAGATCGCCACCGCCGCGTGGGAGTGCGCCGACCCCGGCATCCAGTACGACGACACCATCAACGACTGGCACACCAACCCCGAGACCGGCCGCATCACCGCGTCCAACCCGTGCTCGGAGTACATGTCCCTGGACAACTCCAGCTGCAACCTGGCCTCGCTGAACCTGCTGAAGTTCCTCAAGGACGACGACACCTTCGACGCCGTCACCTTCGCCAAGGTCGTCGAGCTGGTCATCACCGCGATGGACATCTCCATCTGCTTCGCGGACTTCCCGACCGAGCCGATCGGTGACAC
>JBQCDV010000154.1:0-14637 GCA_051960855.1 Actinomycetales bacterium | reverse complement strand
GGGACGCCGTCAAGCTCTTCATCGCCGAGCTGCGCGCGTCGCTGCTCGCCACGGAGATCGCCGGTCTCGAGTCCGACGTGACGCGACTGACGGGCGACCTGGCCTCGGCCAAGCAGGAGCACTCCCGGCTCTCCGACCACCGCGAGGCGCCGGCTGCGGCCCTCGGCCTCGCTGGGGCTGACGCCGGGGATGTCCGAGCTCGCTCTGCGCGCCGGCGAGCTGGCCGGCCTGTCGATCCGGCCCCGAACGGCGTTCGTGGTCGAAAACGAGATCACCTACCTGGCCGTCGAGGTGCCGGACGACGGCGTGGTGCTCTGGGGCAAGGGCTTCGACGTCGACCGCGTGGGGCGGCTGCCGTGGCTCGCGGACGTCGAGGTCGTCTACTGGGGCGACATCGACACCCACGGCTTCGCCATCCTCGACCGGCTGCGCGCGTGGCTCCCGCAGACGCGTTCGGTGCTGATGGACCGGGCAACCCTGCTCGCGCACCGCGACCGGTGGGTCGAGGAGGACAGGCCGACGCGCGCGGCGCTGTCACGGCTGACCGAGGACGAGCGCGGGCTCTACGAGGACCTCGTTACCGACGCCTTCGGGCAGCGGGTGCGGCTGGAGCAGGAGGTCATCGACTGGGGCTGGGTGGGCGAGTCCCTCACCTGCGGCCGCGGTGGGCAGTAGTCGCCGGTTGTCGCAGTGGTTGGCCGGGGCCGCGGGTCAGGACGTCGTCCAGAGAGCGCCCAATCCGGGGTGTCGGGGTCCGGTGGACACCTCCCGGGCCGGTGCGGCAGGTTGTCCGGAGCGCGCGGGATCCGAGGGCGTCCGGCGCCGACACCGACCTGGGGGCGAGGCCATGCAGGCGAAGCTGCGGATGCCGAAGCTGGATGCATTCGCGTCCCACGACTCCGCCGGCCAGGACTGAGCGTGCCAGCGAGGGATCCGGAGGCCCAGGGCGGGGACGGGAGCGAGGTCACGCTCGACCGCCTGTACGACCTCGTGCCCGCGGCGGAGGAGGAGGACCTCGCCGAAGGATCCCACCGCGAGCGGTTCCTGCGTTGGGAGACTAGGCAGCTCGCGGAGGTGGGGTTGCTCGACGATGAGGCCAGTGACGCGCGCAGCGCTCCTGCTCAGCGACTGCGAGACATCGAGGACCCCGACGACTGGTCGCTCGCGGCCCTGGCCTCTCCGACCCAGTCGGGCCAGTGGCGGACGGCGGTGGCACTGGCGCGGTCGGTCATCACGGTGCCGGCGCGCCTGCACATCAAGGGTCCGCGACTCGGGTTCGCCGCAGAATTCGCGGCGGCATGGCGGCAGGTGACTGGCACCGCGCCGCCCAGGGACATGCCGGCGGTGTGGGCGGAGGCGGCGGCCGCGGCCGGATGGACGCCAACCGGTCCGGTGCTTGCCGCAGGGGCGGTGGAGCCGATACCGCCCGTCACGTCGACGGCGCGCCTGCGGCACCTGCTGGTGGCGCTGTTTCTCGAGGCGGATCTGCCGAGCCCACACGTGGCCGACTGCCTCGACGAATGGGTGGCGCGGGCGCTCCGCTGGCAGTAGCTACCGGATTGTGAGGCGGCGGAGGTCTAGCGTCGAGGCATGCAGCGAGGAGACGCAGGATGATCGAAGCGCGTGGGTTGACCAAGCAGTTCGGCGACAAGACAGCGGTGGACGACCTGACATTCGTCGTCCGTCCCGGCGTGGTGACCGGGTTCCTCGGCCCCAACGGGGCTGGCAAGTCGACCACGCTGCGGATGGTGATGGGACTCGACCGGCCCACGCGCGGGTCGGCGACCGTCGACGGGCGCCGGTACGACGAGCTCGAAGCGCCGCTGCACGAGGTGGGCGCGCTGCTGGAGGCGCGGGCAGTTCACACCTCGCGGTCGGCCTACAACCACCTCCGTGCCCTCGCCGCCACTCACGGGATCTCACCGCGCCGCGTGAACGAGGTGGTGGAGCTCGTCGGCCTCGAGGAGGTCGCCCGCAAGAAGGCTGGCAACTTCTCTCTGGGCATGGGGCAGCGGCTCGGCATCGCCTCGGCGTTGTTGGGCGACCCGCCCACGGTCATCCTGGACGAGCCCGTCAACGGCCTGGATCCCGAAGGCATCCGGTGGGTCCGGGAGTTGCTGCGGTCGCTGGCAGCCGAGGGTCGCACGGTCTTTGTCTCGAGCCACCTGATGGCCGAGATGGCGCTGACGGCCGACCATCTGATCGTGCTGGGACGCGGTCGGCTCGTGGCTGACACCTCGGTGCAGGAGCTGATCACCAGCGCCTCGGCGAGCACCGTCCTGGTGCGCAGCCCTGAAGCCGCCCGACTCCGAGCGGCGCTCGACGGCCCGGACGTCACCATCTCGACCACCGACGAGGACGTCCTCGAGGTCACCGGGCTGACCGCCGCTGCCATCGGCGACACGGCGCGCGACCTGGGCGTCGCCCTGCACGAACTGACGCCACGCCAGGCCTCGTTGGAGGAGGCCTTCATGTCGATGACGAGTGGTGACGTCGAGTACCACGCCCGACTGACCACAGCCGGAAACGGAGCAGACGCATGAGCGCCGCCGCAGGCACGAAGTCTGACTCGTCCAACGCCCCTGCCTCGCGCACTCCCGGTGGCCGAGTGACGTTCCCTCGCGTCGTCCGCTCGGAGTGGATCAAGTTCGCCTCCCTCCGGTCCAGCTGGATCACGGCTGCCGCGGCGGTCGTCGCCGTCGTCGGTTTGGGCGCACTCATCTCCGGCATCACCGGCGCGCACTGGTCGGAGCTCCGGCCGGAGCAGCAGGCCCGCTTCGACCCGGTGATGATCTCGCTCGGCGGCGTCAACCTTGCCCAGCTGGCCATCGGGGTGCTGGGGGTGCTGCTGGTGACAGGGGAGTACGGCACCGGGATGATCCGCGCCACGCTCATGGCCGTCCCCAAGCGGTGGCCGGTGCTGCTGGCCAAGCTCGTTGTCTTCTGCGTCATCACGGCGGTGCTGATGCTCGCCGCGGCGTTCGCGGCCTTCCTGATCGGCCAGCAGCTGCTCGGCACGCACGGCACCACCCTCGGCGCCCCGGGCGCGCTGCGCGCCATTCTCGGGGTGGCGCTGTATCTGACGGTCGTAGCCGCTTTCGCCATCGGGCTGGGCTTCGCCCTGCGCAACACCGCTGGCGCCATCAGCGCCCTGCTGGGCCTGCTGCTGGTGGTGCCCGGACTCGCACGTCTGCTGCCCAGCTCCTGGCAGCCGCATGTGGTGCCGTACCTGCCGAGCGAGGCGGGGGCTTCGGTCTTCACGCTTCACCCCGAGCCGGGCATGCTCGGCACGTGGGCGGGATTCGGGGTCTTCTGCCTGTGGGCTCTGGCGGCGCTGCTCCTCGGGGCCTTTGTTCTGCAACGCAGAGACGCCTGAACGACGCTCGCGGTGGTTTGCGTCCGGATGACGCAAACCGCCGTCTTTGCCGGAAGGGCCGCAGCGGTCCTCCTCGCGGCGCGAGAATCGCGGCATGACGGGGGAAGCGGTGCGGTGGCGCAAGTACGGCAAGGACCGGCTGTATGTGACGGCAGCCGACGGGACGAAGCTCGGCCACCGGGACTTGCCCGAGCAATCGCCTGAGCCCGGGACCGAGATGCCGAAGACCGGCGCTCCAGAAGTCGAGGACCTCGCGCAGCGCCGGGCAGGAGCGATGGCTCGTGAGCAGGCGCGGGCACTAAAGCAAGCGGCGCCTGTCCGGACGTTCGTTGCCCGGGTCCTCGGCGTACACACCGACGAACGCGCCTGGCGCATCGGCGCTGATGGCGAGGAAATGGTGGCGGCGCAGCTCGCGAAGCTGGCTCGCAAGGATCCGCGGTGGCACTTCCTCCACGCGATTCCGGTGGGGGAGAACGGCGCCGACATCGACCATCTCGTCGTCGGACCCGGTGGCGTGTACAGCCTCAACGCCAAGCACCACCCGGGAGCGAAGGTGTGGGTCGGTGGCAACACGTTGATGATCAACGGGCAGCGCCAGCCCTACATCCGCAACTCTCGGTTTGAGGCGCAGCGCGCGTCCAAACTGCTTACCGCGGGGTGCGGCTTCGCCGTGGTGGTGACGGGATGGTCGTGCCCGTCGGCGCCAACGACGTGCGCATCAAGACGCCGCCAGAGGACGTACACGTGGTCTACCGGCGACAGCTGGTGTCCTGGCTGCGGGCACGCCCGGTCGTGCTCAGCGATGAGCAGGTGGTCCACATCTTTGAGGTGGCCCGGCGGTCCACGACATGGCAGAAGCAGCGCTGACACCTCCCGGACGACAATGAGCGTGCGTGGCAAGCTGACGATGTGGGGGATGACGAGGCACACGAGCTCGCGGTGAGGCGGGCTGCCATGGACTGGCTGGCGCTGCGAACGTCCGACGGCTTGGAGTCGGTCGACTCGGAGTCGTTGCGGGAATTCACGTTCGAGGGCGAGAGACTCCCGCTGATTGACGCTCAGCGCGGGATCCGGAAGCCCGCTTCGCTGTCGGCCGCCCTGTCCATCCGCACGGTCTACCGTGCCGAAGGCGCGTCGCGACCGTACGAGGACGCCGTCGGCAAGGACGGGCTGCTGCGCTATAAGTGGCGCGGGGACGACGGCGACCACGCTGAGAACCGCGCCCTTCGGTCGGCCATGCGGCAGCGCCTGCCCCTGATCTGGTTCGTGGGCGTGGGTGGTGCGCGGTACCAGGCCGTGTACCCGATCTACCTGCTCGATGAGGAGCCCGCGCAGCAGCAGTTTGTGGTGGCCGTCGGTGAAGGCTTCGCCGACCTGCGAGTCCAGGGCACGAGCCCCGTCGAGGAGCACCTGCGCCGCTACGTCGTTCGGGAGACGAGGCAACGCCTGCATCAGCCGGTGTTCCGCGCGACGGTGATGCGGGCTTACGGCACGCGGTGCAGCGTCTGCTCCCTAGCGCACGGGCAGCTGCTCGACGCCGCGCACATCGTCCCCGACGTTCACGAGCTCGGGTCGGCGTCAGTCGTCAATGGTCTGGCCCTGTGCAAGATCCACCACGCGGCCTTCGACGCGAACATCCTCGGTGTGCGGCCCGATCTCGTTGTCGAGATCCGACGCGACCTGCTCGACGAGATTGACGGGCCGATGCTGCGGCACGGGCTCCAAGAACGGCATGGTCAGCGGCTGATGGTGCTGCCTCAGGCGCGCCAGGAACGGCCGGACCAGAAACGTCTCGAGCTCAGGTACGAGGAGTTCCGCGCCGCAAGCTGACGCTCTCGCCTCCTCGATGACTTCGGCTCGCTGATCCCGCAACGGGGAGACATCTCCCTGGAGTTTCTCGCCGCGGCGAGCTGCATGCACCGTGTATCGAGACGTGCGCTTGGAAGGCGCGGCTGGGAACCTTGTTGAGGTCCGCGTCCGCTGAGGCCTGACAGGGACAGAGGCATGGTCAGCGGCTGATGGTTCTGCCTCAGGCGCACCAGGAGCGGCCCGACCGTGAGCGGCCCGAGCTGCGCTACGCGGAATTCCAGGCGGCAAGCTGAGAGCGCCTCACGACGTGCCCTCTATCGTGGCCCCGTGACGATCACCCGCCGGCGCACTGGCGCGCGGAGGGACGTCATCAGCGCGGCGGCGGTCGCGTGCTTCGGCGGTTTCGTGGCCGCAGTCGAGACGCTCTCCGCGCTGCAGCCGGGATATTCGGATCGGCAGGACCAGATCAGCGACCTGCTCGTCGGCTCTCACCCCGGGTGGGCGCGAGCTGCCTTCGTGGTGCTGGCCAGCGGCGGTGCGCTGCTGGCGTGGCGGCAGCGGCACACGGGAGCGCTCACCAGCACGGCGTTGGCGGCTGGCTACGCCGTCGCGGTCCTCGTCACCGGCCTGTCAGTCCCCGGCCACGCTGCCCACGGTGTCGCGGCGGCGTCGGCCTTCACCCTGGCTCCCCTCGTCGTCGGCACGGCGCCGCAGTTGCCCGCCCGCGCCCGCGCCGGCTTCGTCGTTCTGGTCGTCCTCAGCTTTGCCACGTGGGCGGCAGGTCCGGGCCTGGGGGAGCGCATCACGGCCTACCTTGAGATCGCCGGACTCGTCTGGCTCGCCGCCGCAGGCCCGGCGCGCGCTTGACGCGGCTGACGCACCCGAGCAGGGTGAGCCGACCATCGGCGGCGAGCGGGAGAAGCGGCGTGGACGACGAGAAGCGGGTGCGGCTGATCCGGCCGGAGGACCGAGTGGAGGGGCAGCCGACGCCGGGCATGCACCGCGAGCAGGCGACCAGCACCGACGGCAGCTGGGCCGGGTATGTGACCACTGAGCCCGGGATGGTGTCGGGCTGGCACCACCACGGGGACTACGAGAGCCACCTCTACGTCGTCTCCGGCGCGCTGCGGATGGAGTCGGGACCCGACGGCCGCGACGTGGTGGAGGCGCAGGCTGGGGACTTCCTTTTCGTGCCGCCTCACACCGTGCACCGGGAGGGCAATCCGGGCTCGGAGGAGTCCGTGCTGGTCGTGGTGAGGGCCGGCACGGGTGAGCCGGTGTTCAACGTCGATGGGCCGGACGCGGACTGAGCGCCCAGCCGGCTGTGTCGACCGGCGGCCTACTCGGCCACGGCTTCGAACAGCAGATGGTCCTGCCAGGCCCCGTCGATCTGGAGATAGCGACGAGCCAGCCCGATCCTGGTGAAGCCGTTGTGCTCAAGGACCCGTTGAGACCCGAGGTTGTCGACGAGAGTGCCGGCTTGCACGCGGTGCAGGCTCAACTGACCGAAGGCGAAGTCGAGGACCTGGGCCACCGCTTGGCTCGCGTAGCCCCGCCCGTTGCACGCAGCCGCAACCCAGTAACCAAGGTTGGCGGACTGGAAGAAGCCCCGGGCTATCCCGGAGAGCGTGATGGTGCCGACGATGCCACTGCCGGCCGTGATCGCCCAGCTCTCGCCGCTGCCCTCGGCTCGGCCGGCCTCGACGCCACGGAGTCGTTCGCGTTGGCCCGCAGCCGTGTAGAAGGTGTCAGGCCGGCGCGGCTCGAAGGGGCGCAGGAAGTCGCGGTTGGCGCCGTAGAGGACGCCGAGCTCCTCGGCATCCTCGACGGTCAAGGGACGCAGGGCGACGGCGGCCCTCGTCGTCTCGGTCACGGCTTCTCCTTCACGGCGTGAGTCTTGTTGCCGCTGCCCGGGGTCGGCGACAGCGCGGCGTCCACCGCCGCCTGCACGTGCAGGCGTGTCGTCGGGAAGACCGGCACCGGGCTGTGCTCGGCGCCGATGAGCAGCTCGATCTCGGTGCAGCCGAGGATCACGCCTTCGGCTCCCATGGTGACCAGCCGGTCGATGACCGCCTGGTAGCGCTGTCGGGACCGCTCGGTGACCACGCCGAGGCACAGCTCCTCGTAGATGATGCGGTGCACCTCAGCGCGGTCGTCTGCGTCGGGCACGAGCACCTGCAGGTCGTGCGCGGCCAGCCGGTCCCGGTAGAAGTCCTGCTCCATGGTGAAGCGCGTGGCGAGCAGACCGACGGTGCGCAGGCCCGCTGCCGTGACGGCGGCAGCGGTGGTGTCGGCCAGGTGCAGCATCGGGATTTCGATGGCGTCGAGGATCTGGTCGGCGACCTTGTGCATGGTGTTGGTGCACAGCAGGAGGAGCTCGGCTCCGCCCAGCTGCAGCCGTGCCGCCTCGGCCGCCAGGAGGCTGCCCGCCTCGTCCCACTGGCCGGTCACCTGCAGCTGCTCGATCTCGGCGAAGTCGACCGACGACAGCAGGACGCGGGCCGAGTGCAGGCCGCCGAGCCGTTCGCGGACGAGCTCGTTGGCCAGGCGGTAGTACTCGGCGGTCGACTCCCAGCTCATCCCCCCGAGCAGACCGATCACGCGCATCGCCGGCTCACCGGGCCTCGAGGGTGAACGGCACGGTGATGACGTGTCCGTCACCGAGCCGGAACTGTGACCAGAGACGGTAGGTCCCGGCCGCGGGGAAGTCGGCGTGCAGGTCCAGCTCCGGGCCGAAGGTCTGCCCGGGCAGGGCAAATACCAGCCGGCCTTGGGCGTCGGTGGTCTCGGCGTGCACGTGGGCGAAGGTGGTGGCGTCGGCCCGCATGATCACAGTGTGGCCGGCGGCGGCCAGGTAGGGCCGCAGCCTGGACACCGGGCGGCCGGACGCGGCGTCCGTGAAGCGGAAGTGCAGCTCGCTCCGCTCGCCGGCGCGCGCCTCGCCCTCGAGCGTCACGCGGATGCCGTCGCGCACCACGCTGCGTCCCGACGGTGTCACCGGCTGCGGCGCCGGCGCCGGGCCGGCAACTGTGAAGGGCTGCCGGTGGTGCACATCGGCCATCTGCCCCTGCCGGCGGAACTCGAGGTTGACCAGGTAGTTGCTGGCGCTCGGGATGGGGACGTCGACGGCCAGCTGACCTGGACGCCCGGTGGGCTGGGGATGCAGGTGGGCGAACGTGGCCAGGTCGCTGCGGGTGACGATGAGGTGCATCCACTCCTCGTGGCTGCGGACGACGTCGCGGATCGGCGCGCCGGTGCTCGCGTCGGTGAGAGTGATGACGAGCCGCGCGGGACGGCCGGGCCGGGCGTCGGAGGGGAGGGCGAGGGTCACCTGGACGCCTGCCTCCTCGGCCTCCACGGGCGGCACGTCGGCGGCCATCATCACGCTCATCGCGGGCCGCATCGCCATGCCGGCGCGCTGCGCCCAGGCCAGCTGCCCGTTCATGCCGTGGCTGGCCGCGTCGCTGCGCGACAGCACGGTGAGGGTCGCTCCGATCGTGAGCGCCACGACGGCGACCGCGGTGAGGTAGGCCCACTGCGAGGCGCGTGCGCGCAGCGGCGGACGCAGGATCTCCTCGGCACTGGAGGGGCGGCGGAACCGCCGCAGCCGCAGGGCGTTGGTCACCACGCTGACAGAGCTCATGGCCATCGCTCCCGACGCCAGCACCGGGTCGAGCAGCAGACCGTGCCAGCGGTAGAGCGCGCCGGCGGCGACCGGGATGAGCAGCAGGTTGTACGCGAACGCCCATCCCAGGCCCTGCTTCATCGTCGTCACGGTGCGACGAGAGAGGGCGATCGCGGCGACGATCCCGCGCAGGTCGCCACCGACGAGGGTGATGTCGGAGGCGGCGATGGCGACGTCGGCGCCCGTGCCGATCGCGATGCCGACGTCGGCGGCGCTCAACGCTGCCGCGTCGTTGATGCCGTCGCCGGCCATCGCCACGACGTGGCCGTCAGCCTGCAGCTGCTGCACCTTGGCCGCCTTCTGCGCCGGCAGCACGTCGGCGAGCACGTGCTCGATGCCCACCTGCGCGGCGATCGCCGCAGCGGTGGCCGCGTTGTCGCCGGTCAGCATCCAGACCTCGACGCCGAGCGCGCGCAGCTGGGCGACGGCCTCGGCGGACTCAGGCTTGACGGCGTCGGCGACCGCGATGAGACCCGCCAGCTGCCCGTCGACGGCCGCATACATCGGCGTCTGGCCCGAGGCGGCGGCCTGCTCGGCCGCCGCGCGCAGCTCGTCGGTGTCGACACCGTGCTGTGCCATGAGAGCGGCGTTGCCCACGACCACACGCCGCCCCTCGACGGTCGCGACGATGCCGTGGCCAGGGACAGCCTCGAACGCCGTCGCGACCGGCCGCGCGAGCTCTCGGCTGACCGCCTCGGCGACAATCGCCTCACCCACGGGGTGCTCGCTGCCGGTCTCGGCGGCCGCTGCCAGCGCGAGCAGACGCTCCGGCGTCCACCCCTCGGTCGTCGTGACGGCGACGACCTGCGGCTTGCCGCGGGTGAGGGTGCCGGTCTTGTCCAGCAGGATCGCGGTGACCGAGCGCGTGGTCTGCAGGGCGTCGCCGTTGCCGATGAGGATGCCCAGCTCGGCGGCCCGCCCGGTGCCGACCATCACCGCGGTCGGTGTCGCCAGCCCCAGCGCACAGGGACAGGCGATGATCAGAACGGCGATGCTCGTGGCGATCGCCATCGTGAGGCCGGTGCTGTCGGCGCCCAGCGCGGTCCAGACGAGGAACGTCGCCGCGGCCAGCGCCAGCACGGCGGGCACGAACCAGGCCGCGACCCGGTCGGCGAGGCGCTGCAGCGGCACCTTGGCGCCCTGGGCGTCCTCGACCAGCCGCACGATCTGAGCCAGCGCGGTGTCAGCGCCGACGGCGGTCGCCCGCATCACGAGCGTCCCGGTGCGGTTGAGGGTGGCACCGATGACGGTGTCGCCGGTCGTCTTGTCCACCGGCAGGCTCTCGCCCGTCAGCATGCTCTCGTCCACCGCGCTGCCGCCGTCGGTGACGACGCCGTCGACGGGGATCTTCTCGCCCGGACGGATCCGCAGCAGGTCGCCGACCACGACCGCCTCGACGGGGACGTCGACCTCCTGGCCGCCTCGCAGGACGCGCGCCGTGGCCGGTGCCAGTCCCACCAGGGCGGTGATGGCGTGCGCCGTCTGCTTCTTCGCCCGTGCCTCCATCCACCGCCCCGCGAGGACGAGGGAGAGCACCACCAGCGACGTCTCGAAGTAGACGTGCAGCGGCAGTCCCCATCGCTCGGCCGCGGCCGGCCACAGCGTGACGAACGCGCTGTAGCCGTAGGCGACGCCCGTGCCGAGGGCCACGAGCGTGTTCATGGTGGTCGAGCGGTGCTTGGCCGCTGACCACGCTGCCCGGTAGACGTCGCGGCCGGCCCAGAACTGCACAACGGTCGCGACGACGAGCACGACCGGCATCAGCCAGTCCATCGTGTCGAGGTAGAACGGGACGTACATCAGCACCATCAGCCCGAGCCCGACGGCCAGCGTGAGCTGCCACCGCCGCTTGAGCGAGGTGAGCTCGCCCTCCTCGCGCGTCTCGTCGTCGGATCTGCTGGCCCGGACGGGAGACGTCGGCTGCGGAGCGTCGGGCCGGACCGACGCCGTGTACCCGGCCCTGCCGACCGCGGCCGTCAGCTCGTCGAGGCCGACGGTGCGGGCGTCGAAGGCGACGGTGGCGAGCTCGGTGGCGAGGTTGACCTCCGCCAGGGTCACGCCCGGCACGCGCCGCAGCGCCTTCTCTACGCGCCCGACGCAGGAGGCGCACGTCATGCCCCCGATCTCGAGGGTGCAGGTCGTGCCTTCTTCGAGCGTGGTCGGCAGCGTCGTCGTCATCGCGGTCTCCGGGATCGGAAGGCGTGATCGGAAAGGGGTGGGTGCAGCAGGGGAATCGTCGCTCTCCACCGGGCCGGGTCGGACCGGTGAAATCACCAGGTTCGACGTCAGGTCGTCGCGATCGCGGCCAGCACGTCCAGCCGGGCGGCCCGGCGCGCCGGGGCGAGACCAGCCGCGAGACCTGCGACGAGCGCGGCGACGAGGACCGCGGCGAGCTGCAGTCCGGGCAGGCGGATCACCGTCGCGCTGTCGGAGGCAAGGCCAGCCAGGGTGGCCGAGGCGAGGCCGACCCCGAGCGCGAGCCCCGCGACCACGGCGACCGCCGAGATCAGCAGCGCCTCGCCGCGCACCATCCACGCCAGCTGGCGGCGGCTCATCCCGACCGCGCGCAGCAGCCCCAGCTCGCGTGTGCGCTCGACGATCGAGAGCGCCAGGGTGTTGGTGATGCCAAGCAACGCGATGAGCACGGCGAAGCCGAGCAGGACCGTGATGAGCCCCAGCACCTGGTTGACGGCCCCGGCGCGGGCGGCCGCGGCTTGGGACTCGTCGAGCACCTCAGCGTTGGGGAAGTCGGCCACCGCCGCCTTCATCGCCGTCCTCGCGCCCGAGGCGCTGACGCTGGGGGAGAGCGCGACGTAGACGGCCGCGTCGACGTTCTCGCTGTAGTGACGGGCGTAGCTGTCGAGGGAGATCAGGTAGTTGGTGGACAGGGCGCGGGCGGTGGCGTCGGAGATGACGCCGACGACGGGCAGCTGCTGGGTGGCGTCACGGGGAAACGTCATCGCCAGCTCGTCGCCGACCCGCAGGTGGCGCTCGGTCGCGACCTTCTCGGCGACGACGACGCCGCCGGTCGCCAGGCCGCCCAGCTGTCCGCTCGTCATCTGGATGGTCGCGACGCGGCCGAGGGTCGCCGGGTCGACAGCGGTGAGGACGCTGGTCATCCCGCGGTCCATCCAGTGGCCGTAGCGGATGCGGGAGACGGCCGCGACCTGCGGCAGCGCCGAGATCCGGGCAGCCACCTCCGGTGACAGGCCGCCGAGCATCTCCTGTCGAGAGCTCTGCACAAGCAGCTGCGCCGTGATCGCTCCGCTGTTGCTGCCGGTGATGGCCTTCACCGACCCACCGAGGACCGCGACGAAGCTGATGAGTGCCAACCCGACGGCCAGTGCTGCGGCGGTCGCGGCGGTGCGCCGCGGGTTGCGCACGATCGAGTCGCGGGCCAGCTGCCCGGGCACTCCGGCGCGTGACAGCGGGAAGCCCAGCAGCTGTGCGAGACGCGGTGCGAGCACGGGCGCGAGGGCGGCCAGACCGGCCAACAGCAGCAGCGCGCCGAGGCCGACGCCGCCGACGCTGTGGGTGAGGGCGGCGGCCACCAGCTGGAGCAGGCCCAGGCCGGTCAGCAGCGAACCGGTCACCAGCCGCCTCCGCCGCGGAGCTCCCGACGGCGCGTCGCTGCCGCGCATGGCCTGCACCGGGGCGACCCGTGCCGCGCGCCGCGCCGGGCCGAGGGCCGCGAGCAGGGTGACGGCCACGCCCGCGGTGAGGGCGATGGTGAGAGTCGCGACGCTGACCGTGAGCGGTCCGTCCGGCAGCACGAGGCCGCCGCGCTGCGCCAGGTCGCGCAGGCCGTAGGCGGCGCCGACACCGGCGATGGCACCGCTGAGCGCACCGGTGAGACCGACGATCAGCGCCTCGCCGAGCACCGCCGCGAGCACCTGGCGGCCGGTCGCGCCGGCGGCGCGGAGCAGGGCCAGCTCGCGGGAGCGCTGGGTGAGCACGATCGCGAAAGTGTTGGCGATGAGGAACGCCCCGACGATCAGTCCCGCGGCGGCCAGGGCCAGCAGCACCAGTCGCAGATAGGTGATGCTGTGCTTGGCAGCCTCGGCGCTGGCCGCGGCGGCATCCTGCGCGCTCGTGACGGCGACCTGCTTGCCCAGGCTGCTCGCCAGAGCGTCGCGCAGCGCCGGCACGCTCACCGAGTTGTCAGCGATGACATCGATCGAGCTCAGGCCTCTGCCCAGCCCGAGCAGCGACTGCGCGGTGGGCAGGTCGGTCAGGACGACGGTGGTGTTGGCCAGGCCGTCGCCGTCGGCGAGGCCGGCGAGACCGACCACGCGCAGGTGCCCGCTGCCGATGGCCGAGACCGTGATGGTGTCCCCGAGGCCGATGCCCTCGGCCCGGGCGGTCGCAGTGTCGAGGACTGCGTCGGTGGGGCCGGTGGGTGTGTGCCCGGCGCGGAGGCGGTAGGCGGTGTAGGGGGCGGTCGCCCAGGAGCTCAGCAGGGTCGGGCCGCTGGTCGCGACCTCGTGGCCGTGGGCCTGCAGCTGGGCGGGCCCGGAGGCGACCGCTCGGGCCCGAACGACGCCGCTGGTGGCTGAGACCTGCGCCAGCGTCTCCGGTGGGAGCGGGGCGCGCTGCACCTCGACGCCCATCGCGGCGTTGAACGCCGCGGCCGTGCGCACGGTGAGGTCGACCCCGGCGGTCGCGGTACGGAACTGCCGGTCCAGCAGCCGCGTGCTGGTGTCGGTGAGCACGAGGCTGCCGGTGACGAAGGCGACCCCGAGCGCCACGGCGAGCCAGGTCAGGGCAAGGCGGGAGCGGTGAGCGAGGGCATTGGCCAGGGACAGGCGCCACATCGTCGGTCAGCCTTCCTGAGAGTGGGGGTCGAGCCGGGCCATGCGGGCCAGGACGAGGTCGGGTGTGGGCTGGTTGAGCTCGTCGACGATCCGGCCGTCGGCGAGGAAGACGACGCGGTCGGCGTAGGAGGCGGCGACGGGGTCGTGGGTCACCATGACGATCGTCTGGCCGAGCCTCCCGGTCGCGTCCTTGAGAAAGGCGAGCAGTGCGGCGCCCGAGCGGGAGTCGAGGTTGCCGGTCGGCTCGTCGGCGAAGACGAGCTCGGGTCGGGCGATCAGGGCACGACCGACGGCGACGCGCTGCTGCTGCCCGCCCGACAGCTCGGCCGGCCGGTGGGTGAGTCGGTCGCGCAGCCCGAGCATGGCGACCAGCTCGGCGAACCACTCGGGGTCAGGCCGCTTGCCGGCGAGGGTGAGTGGCAGGGCGATGTTCTCCGCTGCCGTGAGCGAGGGGACGAGGTTGAAGGCCTGGAAGACGAAGCCGATGCGCTCGCGGCGTAGGAACGTCCGCGCCCGCTCCGACAGCGAGCTCAGGTCGGTGTCGCCGAGGTAGATCTCGCCGCCGTCGATGCCGTCGATGCCGTCGAGACCGGCGAGCGCGTGGACGAGGGTGGACTTGCCCGACCCGGACGGTCCCATGACGGCGGTGAACTGTCCGGCAGGGAAGTCGGCGGTCGCGCCGTCGAGGGCGCGGACGGCCGCGGCGCCGTTCCCATAGGTCTTGACGACGTTGACGGCGCGGGCCGCGAGACGACCGCCGGCGGGGGCGGGGGCGGGGCAGAGGTAGAGGCGGGGGCGGGGGCAGAGGTGAAGGCGGGGGTGGCGGTGGTGCTCATGGCGGTCCCTGGGGAGCGGCTGCCCGTGCCGGGCGGCCCCCGCCGCGGGTGGGTGGTGTGGGCTGCTTCTCCCGGCGGTCCACCGGCGCGCAGCAGGCGGGTGACCAGCCGGGTGAC
>JBQCDV010000153.1:0-6973 GCA_051960855.1 Actinomycetales bacterium | reverse complement strand
GAGAGCGGCTCCACGTCCTCGAACAGGAGGCCGCCAAGCGCAACTGCAAGCTCATTGCGGTCGACCCCGAGGACGTCACCGATGCCGAGCTCGAGGCCTTCTCGTGGTTCACCTTCAAGGAGAACGTCGCCATCGCGCTCGCCGTCGCGGCAGAGGTCGGCGTCTCCCGTGAGGACGCGATGCGCGGCATGTGGGCGGCGCCGCCCGACCCGGGCGTCCTCAGCGTCGAGACCTACCGGGTGAGCGACGCGACGATCCGCTTCGCCAACATCTTCGCGGCCAACGACCCCCGCTCGACAGTGCTGAACTTCCAGCAGCTGCTCGACCGGGGCGCCATCGCCCCGCCGATCTTCACGCTCATCAACTGCCGTCCCGACCGCGTCGAGCGCAACGGACAGATGGGTGAGATCGTCCCGGAGCTGCAGACCGAAAAGCTCTTCCTCATCGGCCATCCGACGAAGTCCGCGCGGGACGCGGTGCCGAGGTCGTGGCAGGGCGAGGTGGTGGACCTGGGCGGGCTATCGCGCTCGGCCGAGGAGATATTCAGCGCCCTGGTGACAGCGGCACAGCAGGAGGGTGAGGTCTCGTTGGTCGCCGTCGGCAATATCCACGGCCAGGGCGAGCTGCTCCTGGAGCACATGGAGCAGCTGGGAGAGCTGCGGTGACCGGACTGACGCCCGAGGTCGCCGTCCTCGGCATCGCGCTGGGGCTGGTCTTCAGCCTCATCTGCTACCTGCTCACCAACCTCTCACCCGGCGGCATGATCACGCCGGGCTGGCTGGCGCTGACGCTTGTGACGGATCTTCGCCGCATCTTCCTGATCGGCGTCGTCATCCTGCTGACATATTTCGGTACCCGACTGCTGCAGCGCGTCGTGATCCTCTACGGCAAACGGCTGTTTGCCAGCGTCGTGCTGCTCGCGGTCTTCCTGCAGATGACCCTCTTCCTCTTCTTTCTGCGGCAGTACCCGCTGCTGTTCACTCACGAGACGCTCGGCTTCATTGTGCCCGGCCTGATCGCCTACCAGCTGCTGCGGCAGCCCAAGGTGGCGACGCTGCTGTCCACGACGATCGTCACAGCGCTCGCCTATGTGGTCCTGCTGACGGGCGTGCTGCTCCGCCTCCTGCCGGGCGCGGGCTGACCGGGGTCCCCGCTGCCTCCCGCCGTATGGCTCAGCTCCGCCGCTGACGCTCGTCCTTCAGGAAGTCGATGAGTACTTTCGCCAGACGGTCGCGCTGCTGCGCGCTGTCTCGGATGGAGTCCGACAGCTCGAGGTGGAGGAAGTCGGCGCCGGCGTCGCGGGCGGCACTCGCCTCGACGTTGGTCGTGCCTCCGAGCCCTGTGCAGTCCGGGTCGCCGTAGACGCATACTCGCCATCCTGCGTCCCTCAGCGCTTTCGCGAGGCGCTTCGCCGGCGCCGTCTGATGCTCGGTCGTGCTGGACACGACGGCGTCCACGTCGAGCTTGTGCTTGGCCTCAGCGAAACCGTGCAACTGCAGCACGAGGTCGCCGCGGGAGACCAGCGCGGCGTTGACGGCCGCGAATGCTGAGTTGGTCTCGTGGGCCACGTCCGCCGCGTCGTGACCGGCGGTCCGGTGCGCGCCCGCCACGAGCAGCACGTCCGCCTGTGAGGCAGGGAAGACCGCCAGGCCGAGGTCTTCGGTGTGCTGGTCATACCGCGGGTGTGGCACCTCGAGGAGGATCCGCGACCCGGTCCCGCGGGCCACGTAGACGCCGTAGCCATGGAGGCGGCCGGAGCCGGCTTCGAGCAGCGCGCGGAAGGACTCTCCCTCAGCAGTGACGTCGACCACCTTCCAACCCTGGGGTGGAGGGGTCGTCTTGCCGTGCGCGAGATCGGAGACCGCGTGGGCGACGGCGGCGCGTTCAGCCGGCGCGGGGGGCGCGTAGTCGTCGCCTCGCTGCGGCCCGCGTGCGATGACGTCCTGTACGACGCTGCCCAACGTGGCCGACGAGGACGTGCAGGAGGTTGCGAGCATCGCCAACATCACTGCCCCGGCCACCCTTGCTTGTCGTCCCGTCACCTCCTGACGCTACCCGCGGCATTGCGTGTTGATCGTGTCGGGGAGACGTGACCTCCAAATGGTGGTCATGACGCTGGTGATGGGCGCCATCAAGATGAGCGGGAAGATCCGCGATGGGGGGATTCACGTGAGAACAAGCTCACGGCTTGTTGTCGTCGCCGTCGCGGCGACGGCGATCAGCGGCTGGACGGGGCCGGCCGCCGTTGCTGCTACTGCTTCGACGAGAACGGTCACGGGCCTGGTGACTGGCGATGATGGAACCGGCGCTGTCCCACTACAGGACATCTGCGTCGATGCCATACCCGGCTACGGCGGGGGCGAACGGGTGTCGGCCACCACCGGCGCCACTGGGACCTACGAGATGACTCTTGACAGCGCTGCGTCGTACCAACTGCGCGCCTATGGCTGCGATGGAGGATGGGCGCAGCAGTACTTCGACCACAAGGACACAGCCTTCGACCTGAATTACCTGAATGGCGGCAATGGCAACCAAGTGGCGGATTTCGACCTCCGGCCGGCGGTGACCGTCCAGGGAACCATCTCCGGTCCGAACGGTCCAGTGCCCAATGTCTCGGTCGATGCCTACGAGTTCATCGACAATGGCTATGAGACAATCCCGCAGGTGGCCGAGTCGACGACGAGCGACAGTTCTGGCGCGTACCAATTCAACACTCTTCCGCCAGGAAGATATCTCATTTATGCCGCGCCCAGCGATCCGGCATCATCTCCGGCTACGAGCGCGGAACTGTCCCTCGACGCCCGCGCAAGTTCGGTCGTCGACTTGGCTCTTGCCGCCGGGTACTCGGAGACAGTGACTCTTTCAGACGGCAGCCAACCGGTTGACCCGTCGGGCGCGATCACGATGTGGCTGACGGAGCGCGGGGACCCTCTTCACCGGTACATTTATCCGAGCGGGTACCAAGCAGGCTCCTATACCTTCAGCGGCTTGGGTTCAGGCACCTATGAGGTGAACCTGGATGCAGATCAGTATTACGCCGACCCATACTCGTTCGAGGTCCAAGACGCCGATGGCGTCGCCACTCTTCCGGTGCATCCGACCGTGAGTCTGTCAGGCCATGTGCGAGTCGATGGAGTGGAGACGGGCGGCATTTGCTTCACCGCGGCCGACCCGCTGTACAAGTATCGGCAAGGTTGGGCCACCTCTGACGCGCAGGGCAACGTTACGATCTCGGGACTCCGTCCCGGCTGGTATACCGTGCAAGGCCACCCCTGCGGCGACACGAGCAATGTCACACCGGGATATGCAGGCACCTCAAGTCTTCAGCCCTTCGATGCTCCCGTTTATGCCGCCGACACGGCTTCTCCCAGTTCTTTCGGTACGCTAGACCTGACGACCGGGGGGTCAGTTACCGCAACCTTGACTCCGCTGGATGGAGGCGCGGCAGGGGGGCTGGGCCTCAGCGACTCGGAGACGAGGATTGGTTCGTCCGCGGACGCGGCAACCGGCAAAGTCACCATCCATGGTGTCCCAGCTGGTTCCCGAAAGCTTATACTTGAGTCCTTTGACCGGTTCCCTCGATACCGGGTGGAGTGGTATAACGGCAAAAGCAGTGAGGCCGACGCCGACGCCGTATCTGTAGTGGCTAACCAGGACACCGATCTGGGTAGTGTCTCCGTCGCGACCGGCGATACCGTGAGCGGCAGGTTTGTGGACGCGGCGGGACATGGCGTCCCGGGTATCTGCCTCAACGTCGTGGGGCCGGATGGCCTGCGGCTGACTGGAGCACAGAGCGACGCGACCGGATCATTTACGGTTCGTGGCGTGTGGCCGGGCGAGCGCCAGTACTGGTGGAACGACTGCCGGGATGGGTCGGAAACGTACGGGAACTCACGTCCCGCTCCGCTCAGCGTCTCCGGTGACACCGTGCTGGACGACATCGTCCTTCCGGCACCGCGGGTGGTCGTCCCAGTCTCGACGACCATAACTGACTATTACCCTCTGGCGAGCCATTCGACGCAGATTACGGCGACGGTCGGTGGGTCGGCTACTGGCGCTCTCATGATCAGTCTCAATGGCGTCGCCGTCGGGTCCGGATTCCAGGTCACCGCCGACACGCGGTCGGTCACGCGGACTGTCACTGCGCCTGACCAGCATGGCTACGCCAACGTCGGTGTCTCCTTCTTGCCGGACGATCCGTCGACGTACTTCCCGGCAAACACGGGTGAGGGAATCTTCGTGCCTGACGGCCAAGTGGTCACCCAGCCGCCGAGCGATGGGACCGGTGGGTCCACGGGAGGCACGGGTGGCTCGACCGGCGGCACCGGCGGCACCGGCGGCACGGGTGGCTCGACCGGCGGCACGGGTGGCTCGACCGGCGGCACCGGCGGTTCCACAGGTGGCACGGGTGGCTCAGGTGGCACCACCACCGGCACGATCACCATCGGCGTGCCAGCGGGAGGCGCTGCGTCGAGTGGCTCGGTGAGCAGCACGACGCCTATCGCGGCGACCGTGACGTCCCCTGCCAGCGGCAGCGTGAGCTTCACGCCGACGACCACGACGGCGCCGAGTGGTTACGACGCCCTCTGGTCGGCCGACATCACTGCGCCCGCGGCGTCGGTCAGCCAGCCGCTGCGGATGGCCTTCACCATTGATGCGGCCGCCGTGCCCAACGGCGACCCGGCCCAGGTGACGGTCTTCCGCAACGGCACGCCGATCGCGGACTGCACGACGACCGATGGCAGCGCAGCTCCCGACCCGTGTGTGGCCAGCCGTTCGCTCACCAACGGGCAGCTGACCCTCACGGTCCTGACGTCCCACGCGTCGTCGTGGTTGGTGGCAGGCAATCTGCTGGTGCGCGTGGCGGGCAAGGACCGGATTGCCACGAGCGTGGCCGCCTCGCGGGACAGCTATCCGACGTCGGCAAGCACAGCGACCTTGGCCGCTGCCGGCAACTTCCCGGATGCGCTCGTCGGTGGACCCCTCGCCGCGAGCAAGGGGGGCCCGCTGCTCCTGACAGGCAAGACTCTCGATGCCCGGGTGGCTGCCGAGCTCAAGCGCTTGCTGAAGCCTGGCGCGACGGTCTACCTCGTCGGCGGAGAGGCGGCTTTGCCCTCGGCAGTCGAAGCGGCGGTCAAGGCCGCCGGCTTTGTGCCCGACCGAGTTGCGGGCAAGGACCGGTTCGAGACCGCCGTCGCAGTGGCTGACAAGCTCGGCACGCCCGACGCTGTCTTCGAGGCCACCGGCCGCGACTTCGCCGACGCGCTCACTGCCAGTGCCGCGGCAGTGAAGGAGCACGGGGTGGTCGTCCTCACCGACGGGAGCAAGGCGGCGACCGCCACCACCGGCTACCTCGCGAGCCACAGCGGCGTCGTTCGCTACGCAGTCGGTGGGCCATCAGCGAGTGCGGACCCGCACGCCACCCCGCTCGTGGGGAAGGACCGCTACCTCACGGCCCTCAAGGTCGCGCAGGAGTTCTTTGCCTCCCCGGATCGGCTGCTCCTTGCGACAGGGTCCGACTTTCCGGACGCGCTGTCGGCGGCTGCGGCCAGCGGCGTGCAGCACGGCCCAGTGATCCTGGTGCCGGCCACGCTCTCGCCGGAGTTGACGAGCTACCTCACGGCGTCCGGCAAGGCTGGGTCCCGGCTCTACGGCGGCCCGGCCGCCGTGAGTGAGGAAGTGGCAACGAGTGTCCGGCTGCTGTTGCCGTAGCGGCGAACACGACGAGGGGGCGGCCACGACGGCGGCCCCCTCGTTACGTTGTCACCCGCTCAAAGAAGCGATGAAGTCAGCAGACCGTCGCGGTGCGCGGCGAGGAACAGCTGATGCCGAGTCCGGACGCGTTGCCCCGCGACGTCGTATTTCGCCCGAACGCGGTCGATGTACTGCTTCGCGGTGCAGGTCGCGATGCCCATCCGCCGCGCGACCGCGTCCATCGTGAGACCACTGAGATAGAGGCCCAGCGCCTCGCGCTCCTGTCGGCTGAGCGACGGACTCACGTCCGCGGCAGCACGCTGAGTCGGGACACGAGTCGCGGCTGCGACGAGCTCAGCCTGCGTGTGCGGTTGCTGCATGAGATCCCCCTGCGAGCGCCGTTCCGGTTGATCGCCACCCTGGCAGCCGGCTGCCGTCACCCGTAAGGCGTAACACGATGTCCGCACAGATCCGCACACCTCACCTCGTGCCTAGCCTGGTCAGGGCGGCCGACGGGACATCGCCAGCGACTAACCTGGGACCGTGGGGATGCGCAGAAGGAACCTTCGCCGCCAGTGGCGGCACACCGCCCGGTCGCTATCGACGACCTGGACCGGGTTGGTGGGCCTCGGCCTCATCGCCCTCGGGACCCTCGTCATCGTCATCAGCGCGCTGACCCGGTAGCCGTCCGCGCGCACCATGCCGTTCCGCATCCTCGTCGTCTGCACCGGCAACATCTGCCGCAGCGCGGCAGCCGAGCAGCTCATCGGCGAGGCCCTGGCAGCCGCCCCGGTCGACGTCACGAGCGCGGGCACTCAGGCGGTCGTCGGCTCCGACCTGCACCCGCTGACCCGCGACGCCCTGGCCGCCACCGGCTTCGAGCCTGTCCCGCACGTCGCGCGTCAGCTCACGCCGGACCTCGTCCGCGACGCCGGCCTTCTCCTCACCGCAACCCGCGCGCATCGCACCGCCGCCGTCCAGATCTTCCCCGCGGCCGTCTCCCGGACGTTCACGCTGCGCGAGTTCGCCCGCATCGTCGAGACCTTGACGAACGACGTAGCTGTCGCTCCCGGGGTCCCGCCCGTGCCCGTCTCGTGGGCGGACCCGGAAACGCTGGTTGCCGAGGCTCGAGCTGTCCGCGGACTGGTGCGTGCGGAGGACCCGAGCGACGACGACATCGCCGACCCGATGGGGGAGAGCCCCGAGGTCCACCAGCGTGTCGTCAAGCAGCTGAGGGAGGCCGCGGAGGCGATCGCCCGCGCCGTGTGACTGGCCCCTT
>JBQCDV010000152.1:0-2128 GCA_051960855.1 Actinomycetales bacterium | reverse complement strand
AAGGGGCCAGTCACACGGCGCGGGCGATCGCCTCCGCGGCCTCCCTCAGCTGCTTGACGACACGCTGGTGGACCTCGGGGCTCTCCCCCATCGGGTCGGCGATGTCGTCGTCGCTCGGGTCCTCCGCGCGCACCAGTCCGCGGACAGCTCGAGCCTCGGCAACCAGCGTTTCCGGGTCCGCCCACCTGAGTTGGCTCAAGTGGTTAGTGCGTGAGGTCAGCGCTGTCGGATGGCGTCGAGGATGGCTTGTTGGGGTTCGGGGATGACGGGGGCGAAGGTTTGTTGGGTGCCGTTGATCGCGATGGTCGCCGAGCGCAGCGGCCGTAGTTGACGGATGACGTTGCGGATCGCGAGCCCGCTGCGGGCTTGGATGTGACGGCTGACGGCGAGTGCGGTGAAAACGATGGTGAGGTGGGCCTCGATCGCGTCGCGGGTGTGGTGGAACATCGGCCGGGCGCGCAGGTCGGTTTTCGACATCCGGAAGGACGCCTCGACTTGCCAGAGCGCGTGGTAGCTGGCGATGACCTCGGCGGCGGGCATGACCGAGGCGTCGATGTTGGTGACATAGCCCTTCAACCCGACCAGGCGCCGGGCCCGGGCCAGGGCTGCCTCGTCGAGTTCGGTGGCGCCGTTGCGGGTCTTGACGAACCGCGGCGTCCGGGCGGTGGTGTCACCGGCGATGACGGCGCGGGCGCGGTTCTCCTGCAGCGTGAGGGTCTTGTTGTCCCGGGCCGCCCGTTTGGCCGAGTAGGCCCACACCGCCCGCCACGACCCGGGATGGGCGGCGGGGTTCCAGACCGGCTCGGCTTTCGCGCGCGAGTCGCTGGCGGCGTCGCGGCGGGCGCCGCTGCGCGGGGTGATGGTGTCGATGACTTCACCGTCGCTGAACGCATCCCCGTGCCAGCGGAAGTGCGACTCCAGGTCGATGGGTGCTTTGGTCAGGCGTGAGCCGACGATGAACCGGAGCGCGGCTTCGTCCAGTTCGCGCAGGTTGGCCGCCGAAAGCATTCCGGCGTCGGCGACGATCACGATGTCGGCTAGGCCGTGGCGTGCCTGGAACTGCTTCACGATCGGGATCAGCGTGAGGGTCTCGGCCTTGTTGCCCTCGAAGCAGCCGATCTCGAGGGGGAACCCGCGCCGGTCGACCAGCAGCCCGACCACGATCTGGGGGTCGACGCGACGCTCTTTCGAGTAGCCGACCTTGCGTAGCTCGTCTTCCTTCTCCGCCTCGAAATACAGGGTAGTGACGTCGTAGAGGATCAAACTGATATCGCCGGCGGCGGCGGCGTGGGCGAAGCAGGCGGTGGCGATCCGGTCCCGGTAGCCACCATCGCCGCCGGCCTCCCTTCCGCCCGCCCCGCTTGCGCCCGCGGCGTGGGCGCGACCCAGGGTCCGTTTCATCGTCGCGTAGCTGGCAGGTGCCCGTCCGAGGTCCTGCAGCACCCGGGCGGTGTCCAGCAGCGAGGTCGGCTCCACGATCCGGGCGATCACCAAGTCCCGGAACACCGGATCATCGACGATGTCGAAGCCCAAGCTGTCGAACACTGCAGCCAGCGTGTCGTACAGCAGCCGGGAATCGGTGCTCAGCACCCGTCCGGGCTCGTCACGCCGCACCACCGGCCAGGGCGCCGCCACCTCCAGCACGGCCTGCCCGACCGGTTCGCCCGCCAGCCCAGCAACCCGGGCAGCCGGGGCCACACCCAGATCCAGCGCTGCCTGAGCAGGATCGACCAGCAAGGTGCGCGCCTGCTCCAGCAACAGCCCCAGCTCGGCGGCCGTGTGCGCCGAACCCACGTGCTTCACGATCCGCTGACGCCCCCCGGCGTACTCCGCGATCTGCACCGCCGTGGCCCCCGAAGCGGTCCTGACCCGACGAATGAACGCCACCCCGCGACCCTAAACCGACCCCCGTTAGTGCGTGAAAACGCACTAACCGGGGTCGATCCCCGCAGGTCAGCGACCTCCCGCCCTCATCACGCCCGCTACGTGAGCCAAGTCAGGTCCTAGCACCGCTGCGGGAGCCACGCGGCCGATCGCAGCAAAGGGGCCAGTCACACGGCGCGGGCGATCGCCTCCGCGGCCTCCCTCAGCTGCTTGACGACACGCTGGTGGACCTCGGGGCTCTCCC
>JBQCDV010000151.1:0-6358 GCA_051960855.1 Actinomycetales bacterium | reverse complement strand
CGCACTTCGCGACCGTCGCGCGCTCCGGTTGGACCGGACCCGGCAGCGTCCCGAACGACGCCGCGTTCCTGCCCGGCCTGCCGGTCGTGCTGCGGGTGCTCGCTGCCGTCGGGCTGAGTCCCGGGGTGGCCGGACTGCTCGTGTCGCTGCTGGCGGGGACCGCTGCCGCTGTCGGGCTCGCGCGCCTGGCCCGGCTGGAGGACCCGTCGGGGCGCACCGGCCTCGTCGCGGTCGGCCTGCTCGGCGTGGCGCCGCCGACTGTCTTCCTGACCGCCGGCTACAGCGAAGCGCTCTTCCTATCGCTAGCCGTGTGGGGGTGGTGGGCCGCGCGGACCGACCGCTGGTGGCTGGCCGGGGTGCTCGCTGCGCTCGCGGTGACCGTGCGGGTGCACGGGCTGTTTCTGACAGCGGGGCTCGTGGTGCTCGCGGTGGTGGTCGCGGTGTCGGCGGTGTCGGTGCGCCAGCGGCGGCCGCGGCTTCTGCCGCTTCTTCTGCCCTGCGTCGCCGCTGCCCTGCTGCTGCTCGCCTACCGGGCCTCGACCGGTGACACGCTGGCGTGGCTGCACGCGCAGTCGGCCGGGTGGGGCCGGGCGTTCACCGATCCGGTGACGAGCTGGCGCCGGACGTGGGCGGCGGCCTTCGGGGGGACGCAGGCTGCCCCGGTGGCGGTCGTGTTTGCCCTGGAACTACTTGCCGGGATCCTGGCGCTGTTGGGCCTCGTGGTGCTGCTGACCAGACGGCGCTGGGCGGAGGCCACCTATGTCGCGCTCAGCGTGGGTGCCATGGAGACCAGCACGTGGTGGATCAGCCTGTTCCGGACCCTCCTGGTCGTCTTCCCGCTCTGGCTGCTCGCCGCACGGTTGCTGACACCGGCCACGCCCCCTCAGCCAGACCGCCGTGTGAACCCTCCGCTTCCGTCGGCTCGCGCCAGTGTCCGCTGGCTACCGCTGGCGGTGGTCGTGGCGCTGTCGGGTTGGGCAGCGGTGTGGCTGGCACACACCTTCCTCACCGGAGGGTGGGCCGGCTGAGCCGACTGGGCCGACTGGACTGGCTGGGCTGGCTGAGCCGACTGGGCCGGCTGAGCCGGCCGAGCCGCCAGGCGGGACCTCTGGCTGTGCAGTTTCTTCCGCTATAGCGCGAGAAGTGGCACAGCGAGAGGCCCCTCGCGCCGGGTCCGGCGAGCAAGCCCTGCTGCGCGCCGAGAAGTTTGCTATCTAGCACGTTGGGCACTCCGCTGACGTGGCGTCGATCCGCGCGGGGGAGGAGCAGCGGGAGGTGCTGCCACCGCCGCTGCTGACAGCACCACGGCCGGAGGAGACGACCGCCGGACTCGATGTCGCCGCGCTCGAACGTGACCTCCGGACCGCGGTCGACGGCGAAGTGCGCTTCGACGCCGGGTCACGCGCGGCCTACTCCACGGACGCCTCCAACTTCCGCCAGGTGCCGATCGCGGTCGTCGTGCCCCGCACGGTGGAGGCAGCGGTCGCCGCGGTCGAGGTCTGCGCCCGTCATCGCGCACCGCTGCTGTCCCGCGGCGGAGGCACCAGCCTGGCCGGTCAGTGCACCAACACCGCTGTCGTCATCGACTGGACCAAGTACTGCACTGCCGTCACCGACATCGATCCCGCTGCCCGGACCTGCGTGGTCGAGCCCGGCATCGTGCTGGACGAGCTCAACAAGCAGCTGGCACCGCACGGCCTGGAGTTCGGACCGTGCCCGGCGACCCACAACCACTGCACGCTCGGCGGCATGATCGGTAACAACAGCTGCGGGTCCACCGCGCAGCGCACCGGCAAGACGGTCGACAACGTCGAGGCGCTCGAGGTGCTGCTCTACGACGGCACTCGGATGTGGGTCGGAGCCACCGACGACGCGGAGTACCAGCGCATCCAGCGACAGGGCGGCCGGCCGGCCGAGATCTACCGGCAGCTGCGACTGCTGCGGGACGAGCACCTCGCGGAGATCCGCACCCGCTTCCCGCACATCCCGCGTCGCGTCTCGGGCTACAACCTCGACAGCCTCCTCCCGGAGAACGGATTCCACGTCGGTCGCGCCCTCGTCGGGACCGAGGGCGCGTGCGTCACCGTCCTGCGCGCCAAGCTCAGGCTCGTCCCGGTCGTCGCAGCCCAGCTGCCCGTCCTCTTCGGCGCCGAGGACATCGCGGCGGCCGCCGACCTCGTGCCCACCGTGCTGCCCCACGAGCCGATCGCGGTCGAGGGCATGGACGAGCGGATGATCCGCTACCAGCGCGAGAAGGGCCTCAACCCCGACGCCCTTCGGCACCTGCCCCAGGGCAACGCCTACCTGATGGTGCAGCTGGGCGGGAGCGACGAGGACGACGTTCGGGCCCGGGTCGAAGCCCTGCTCGCCGACCTCGGCAAGACCCGCGACGACCCCGATGTGCTCGTGGTGGACGACCGCGACGAACAGGAGCAGATGTGGCTCGTGCGGGAGTCGGCACTCGGGGCGACGGCGCGCGCGCCGGGGGAGCCGCAGAGCTGGCCGGGGTGGGAGGACTCCGCGGTCCCGCCGGACCTGCTCGGGACGTACCTGCGGCAGCTGCGGGAGCTGCTCGAGGAGTTCGGCTACGGGGACGCCGCGATCTACGGCCACTTCGGGCAGGGGTGCGTCCACGGCCGCATCCCCTTCGACCTCACGACCGCGAACGGCGTCGCCGCCTACCGCCGCTTTCTCGAACGCGCGGCCGGGATCGTGCTGGCGCTGGGAGGGTCGTTCTCGGGCGAGCACGGCGACGGCCAGCAGCGGGCCGAGTTGCTGCCCCGGCTCTACGGCGACGACCTGGTGCGCGCGATGGGCCAGTTCACGGCGATCTTCGACCCCGACGACCGGATGAACCCGGGCAAGATGGTCCCGCCCTACCCGCTCGACGACTACCTCCGGCTCGGCACCGGCTACGACCACAGCGACGGCCACCGGCGCCGCGGCCTCGCCTTCGCCTATCCCGACGACGGCGGCGACTTCGGCACCGCCGTGCTGCGCTGCGTCGGCGTCGGCAAGTGCCGCCGGCACGAGGGTGGGGTGATGTGCCCGTCGTACATGGTCACGCGGGAGGAGGAGCACTCCACACGGGGCCGCGCGCGGCTGCTCTTCGAGATGCTCGACGGCACCCGCCGCGGCGGGGCGATCGCGGACGGATGGCGCTCGGACGCCGTTCGGGACGCCCTTGACCTGTGTTTCGCCTGCAAGGGCTGCAAGGCCGACTGCCCCGTCAACGTCGACATGGCGACCTACAAGGCGGAGTTCCTGTACCACCACTACAAGCACCGGCTGCGGCCGCGCGCCCACTACTCGATGGGGTGGCTGCCCGTCGCGGCCCTGCTCGCCGGGCGCGCCCCCCGACTGACGAACGCCGTCCTGCACGCCCCCGTGCTCAGTCGGCTGCTGCTCCGCGCCGGTGGGATCGACCAGCAGCGGGAGGCACCGCGCTTTGCCGAGCAGCGGTTCACGGACTGGTGGCGGGGCCGGCAGGCCGGGTCGCCGGGGGGCCAGCGCGGCGAGGTGCTGCTGTGGCCGGACTCGTTCACCAACGCCTTTGACCCGGACATCGCCGTCGCCGCAGTCGAGGTGCTCGAGGACGCCGGCTACCGGGTCGTCGTGCCGGAGCAGCCGGTGTGCTGCGGCCTGACGTGGATTTCGACCGGACAGCTGGACGTGGCCAAGGCCGTCCTGCGTCGCACCCTGCGTGTGCTCGAACCTCACCTGCGGGCGGGCACGCCCATCGTCGGGCTCGAGCCCAGCTGCACCGCGGTCTTCCGGTCAGACGCAGCCGAGTTGCTGCCCGGCGACGCGGACGTCCAGCGCCTGCAGCAGCAGACGGTGACGCTGGCCGAGCTGCTGCGGCGCACGCCCGGTTGGCGACCGCCGCACGTCCCGCGGACGGCCCGGATCCAGACCCACTGCCACCAGCACGCGGTTCTCGGGGTGGACGACGAGCTCGCCGTGCTGCGGGAGGCAGGGGTCGAGCCCGACGTGCTGGACTCCGGCTGCTGTGGGCTGGCGGGCAACTTCGGCTTCGAGGCCGGTCACTACGAGGTGTCGATGGCCTCCGCTGAGCGCGTGCTCCTGCCAGCGGTGCGGGCCGCTGCTCCGGACGACGCCGTGCTGGCCGACGGGTTCAGCTGCCGGACGCAGATCGCGCAGGGCGACTCCGGCGGTCGTCGTGCCGTGCACCTGGCCCAGCTGCTGCGCGCCGGACTGCGCGGTGACGACGGCAGCGGTGTGCCCGAGCACAGGTGGCGAGACGAGGTCGGCCGGTCGGGACCCAAGCCTGTGCGGCACCGCTCTGGCCGCAACCACCGATCGGACCGTTAGGGTCCCTCCGGTGTCCGCCGACCTGCCTCCTGCCGCCACTCCCGCTGCTCCTGTCGCTCTTGTCACCGACCGTCTGCTCCTGCTGCCGCTGACCCGCGCCGCCATGGCCGCTCGCGTGGAGCTCGAGTCCCTGTCCGCCGAGCATGTGCTCGTCGGTGTGCTGCTGCCCACCGACCTTTCGCGAGCCGACGCCGCGGGTCGCCTCAGCCGGGACGAGACCTGGCAGCGCGAGGACTTGCTGCTGCCCCTGTCGTGGCCTGGCGACCCGCTGCCGATGTTTCCCGACCGCATCGCCGCGATGACGGACGACGACGCGGAGGCGTCGAGCTCGTGGATCGTGATCCCGCGGGACACGCTGGGCGGTGGGGGCAGCGGCGCGGATGGTTTCGAAGCGGGCGGGCCGCCGATGGCCGTCGGACTGATCGGCACGGTCGGCCATCCGACACCCGACGGCTTCCAGGAGATCGGCTACGGGATGAACCCCGAGGTCTGGGGCCGGGGCTATGCCACCGAAGCCGTCGGCGCCGTCGTACGAGAGCTGCTCCGGCGACCCGACGTCTCGATCATCACGGCGGACACTGCCGTCGGCAACGTCGCGAGCCAGCGGGTGCTGGAGCACAACGGCTTCCGCCAGGTCGGCACCGACTGGAGCGAGGATGACGGCGACCTGCTCGTGTGGCAGCGGCTAGAGGACCCGCGGCAGTAGCTGGGCGCGCGAGTCAGACCCAGCGGACGTCGTCGACGAGCGTCGTCGTGTGTCGGACCACGGCGGCCAGGGAGTCTCCCGGTTGCGGCGGTCGCTGGCCCCCCGGCAGCCACAGCATGCTGACTTGCATGTGCGGCGGCTCGGCGAACTCCACGGCAGCGCCCTCCCACCGGAACGGCGACCGAGAGCGGCCGGCCGCGACCTGAGCGCTCCGCACGAGACCGCTGAGCCGCGCTCGGAGGGAGCGCGCCCCTCGCGGTGCCTCGAGACCGATGCCGTGTGCGGTGCCGCCGGACACCACCACCAGCCAGCCCTCGCCGCCGGCCGCCCGTTGGCGGTAGCCGAAGCGCTCACCTTTCGTCAGGCGGTGCACCGCGAGCACGTCGCCGCGCACGGTGAGCGCCTCCCGGCATCCCAGCCACAGCCCGGTGCCGACTCGGGGCCGGAACCGCACCTCGGGATGGCGCTCCACCAGCTGGTCGAGCTCGTCGGGCTGCAGATGGCTCACCCACAGCTGTGCGACCGGCAGATCGACCTGGCGCAGCCGCTCGAGCCACGCCTCGACCTCTCCGACCGGATCGACGCCCGATGGCCGGTCCAGAGGCAGGTGCAGCGCAAAGCCACGCAGGTCGACGTTGTCCCCGGACCCGTCCGTGCGGTGGAGAACCGTCGCGAGCTCGCCGAGGTCCTGCGGTCGCAAGCCGAAGCGGTGCATCGAGGTCAGCAGTTCGACGACGAGGGCCACGCGCGACGGCGTTCGGGCCTGGGTGAGCTCCTCGAGCGCGTCGAGGCTCGCGATCGTCCGAACGACGCTGCTGGTGGTGCGGCTCGCGGCGTCGGGCTGGCCGTCCCAGGGGGCGAGGACCAGCACGTCGCCGGGGAAGGCGGCCGCCAGAGCCACTTCCGCGGGGTCTCCGACGGCAAGGGTGTCGACGGCCGGGCTGTGCTGCTGCAGCCGGGCGCCCTCCTCGGCCAGCCGTGCGATGCCGAAGCCGTAGCCGTTGCCCTTGGCGACCGGCACCAGGCCGGGGAAGCGGTCGACTGTCTCGTCGAGGTGTTTGCGCCACTCGTCCGCGTCGACGTCGAGGTGCAGAGGCATCAGCCGCGCCGCTTCATATAGACGTCGAAGGCGGTGAACAGCAGCCGGTTGAGCGGTAGGTCCCACTCGCCGAGGTACTCGACAGCCTCGCCGCCGGTGCCGACCTTGAACTGGACCAGCCCCACGAGGTGGTCGTCCTCTGCGAGGACATCGGAGATGCCCCGCAGGTCATAGACCTCCGCGCCTGAGTCGCGGGCGTCGCGCATCATCTGCCACTGCAC
>JBQCDV010000150.1:0-4059 GCA_051960855.1 Actinomycetales bacterium | reverse complement strand
GCCGGGTCGCTGGTGACGGGGGAGCGGCTGCCGCCGATCCGGCAGCTGGCCAACGACCTCGGCGTCGCGACCGGGACCGTGGCGCGCGCCTACACGGAGCTGGAGCGGCAGGGGCTCATCGCCTCGCGGCGGCGGACGGGCACGGTGGTCACCGGGCAGGCCGCTCCTGCTGCTGAGCGGCGACGGCGGTTGGAGGAGGCCGCTGCTCAGTACGCGCGGACGGTGCGGCTACTCGGCGTGGAGCCGGAGGAAGCGGAGGAAGCGGTGAGCGAGGCGTTGACGAGCGCTCAGACCGCTCGCGCCTGACGCGATCCCCGGGTTGACCGACGGGCTACCGGGCGTCCCCTTGCTGTCCGGCGTCGTAGACAGCAACGACGGTCGCAGTGCGTTCCTTGGCCGGGACGCGATAGGTCACCGTGTCACCGGCGCTGCTCCCGAGAAGCGCGCGTCCCAGCGGCGACTCGACGGTGACGACTGGGATGTCGCTCAGGCTGAGGGCGACGTCTCCCAGGATGACGCGCTGCGGTTGTCCGTCGCCGAAGTCGAGGTCGACGGTGGAGCCGAGCTGGGCTGTCCCGGGGGCTCCGGCGCCTGCGGAGGAGGACGACGTGTGCCCGTCGGCCAGCAGGGCTTCAAGCCGCTGGATGCGTCGGTCGATCTTGACCAGGTCGATCTCCCGCTGGGCGCGATCTGCTTGGTCGGCGGGGTCCCGGCCGTCGACGCCGGCGGCCAGGCGTAGGAGCTCCGGGCGCTGCCGGTCGCGCAGGTCCTCCAGCTCCTCGGCCAGACGTGACTGTGCCTGGGTAGTCAAGACGCTCATGTGCTCCTCGTTCGGTAGGTGTGGGCGACCAGCAGCGCTTTCGGTACCCCGCAGCGAACATTGCTACACAGCAATTAACCGGGCGCAGAGGTTGGGCCGCGGCAAGAGCTGGGGGTCGAAGGGCGATGCGTTGTCCAGAGGAGCGACGTACGCCCGCTTTACGCCGCGACTCGCACCGAGTGACCCGAGTCTGTCAGTCCGCGTGCCTAGGGTGGCGGCGTGGACTTCGAGGCGATCGACGCGCTGCGCGAGCGGCACGTGGCGTGGCGGCTGCTGCGCGCGACTCACGCCAGCCTGATCCTGTCCTTCCTCGGCGACTACTTCGTCGACGGCAACCGCGGCGCGTGCCCCGCGACCGACCTCGCAGCCGCGCTCGACGACCACCTCTACGCCCTGAACGCCGTCGCGGTCGGCGCGGGCGGCGAGGTCCGCTTCCCGCAGGAGCCACGCGCCTACCTAGAGGCGTGGGCCGCCCCGGAGGCGGGCTATCTCCGGCGCTTCTACCCGCCGGGTGATGCCGAGGTGCACTACGAGGTCACCTCGGACTTCGAAAAGGCCTACGGGTGGGTGCAGTCGCTGCAGGCCCGGCCCTTCGTGGCGACCGAGTCGCGGCTGCACACCGCGGTCGAGCTGCTGCGGCAGATCGTCCACGGCACGGACACCGACCCCGAACGCCGCCTCGTGGAGCTGCAGCGACGTCGCGACGAGATCGACGCGGAGATCGCGGCGGTCCAGACCGGGCAGCTGCCCATGCTCGGCGCCGCGGGCGTGCGTGATCGCTACCAGCAGTTCGCCACCACGGCACGAGAGCTGCTCGCCGACTTCCGCGAGGTCGAGGAAAACTTCCGCCGTCTCGACCGGGCCGCGCGCGAGCGCATCGCCACGTGGGACGGGGCGAAGGGCGAGCTGCTGGCCGACCTGGTCGGCGGGCGGTCGCAGATCACGCACTCCGACCAGGGGCACAGCTTCGCCGCCTTCTACGACTTCCTCCTGTCCCAGTCCCGGCAGGACGAGCTCGCCGACCTGCTGCGTCGGGTCTCCGAGCTCGACGAGGTCCACGCCGACCAGCGGCTGCGCGGCATCCACCACGACTGGTCTGAGGCCGCCGAGCGGGCCCAGCGCACCGTGCGGCAGATCTCCGAGCAGCTGCGCCGCTTCCTCGATGACCAGGTCTGGCTGGAAAACCGCCGCGTCCTCGACCTGGTGCGCGACGTCGAGGCGGCCGCGCTCCAGGTGCGCGACCGGGCGCCCGCGATCGGGCTCACGATCGACGAGCCTGGGATCCCCGTCGCCCTGCCCTTCGAGCGTCCGCTCTACAGCCCGCCGGCGGCCGCCGACGTCGAGAGCCTCATCCCGCCCGCGACGGCGGACGTCGACGCCGAGCTGCTGTTCGCCCAGACCTTTGTCGACCAGCGGCGCCTGCTCGACAACATCCGCGCGGTGCTGCCCGCCCGCTCCGGTGCCCTGCTGGAGGACATCGTCAGCCTCTATCCCCTTGAACACGGAGCGGCCGAGATCGTCGGCTACCTGGCGCTGGACGACGGTGAGGTCACCGTCGAGCTGGACGACAGCGACGAGACGGTCCTCGACTACGACGACCCGGCGCAGGCCGGCAACATCAAGCGCGCGCGGCTGCCGAAGGTGACGGTGAGACGGCGATGACCGACGAGCACGCGGTCGCGAGCGCGATCATCCGGTTGATGCAGGGCGTCGTGTACCGGGAGACCGACGAGGACACGTGGGCCACGCTCGACCGCCAGGGCGCGGGGGTGCGCGACCACTTCGCCACCATCGGCATCGACGTCGTCGTCGACTCCGACGAGGGCTACGCCTTCCTCCGGTCCCGCCCGGAGATCGAGGGGGAGGAGCCGCTGCCAAGGCTCGTCCGGCGGCGGACGCTGAGCTACCAGGTCAGCCTGCTGCTCGTGCTGCTGCGCAAACGGCTGCTGGAGTTCGAGACCTCCGGCAGCGAGGGCCGGCTGGTGCTGCCCACGTCGCAGATCGTGGAGATGCTGCGGCTCTTCAGCGCCGAGTCGACCAACGACGCCCGGCTGGTCGACCACGCCGAGGCGACCATCAAGAAGGCCGCCGAGCTGGGCTTCCTCCGCAGCGTCAAGGGGCAGCCCGACCACTGGGAGGTGCGGCGCATCCTCAAGGCCTACGTCGACGCCGAGACGCTGTCGGACTTCGCAGCCACGTTGCAGGAGTACGCCGGGGTGGGGACGACCAGTGAGTGACGGCCTCTTCTCGCGCGTTGAGCTCGCCACCAGTTCCCTGGCCGGCTACCGGCTGCACCACCTCGAGGTTTTCAACTGGGGCACCTTCGACCGGCAGGTGTGGCGGCTGACCCCGAGTGCGCAGACGGCACTGCTCACCGGCGACATCGGCTCGGGCAAGTCCACTCTCGTTGACGCACTGACCACGCTGCTGCTGCCCAGTAACCGCATCGCGTACAACAAGGCGGCTGGCGCAGACTCCAAGGAGCGCACCCTCCGGTCCTACGTCGAGGGCCACTACAAGTCCGAGCGGATCGAGAAGACCGGACGATCGCGTCCCGTCGGCCTGCGCTCTGACGGCCGCACCTACTCGGTCATCCTGGGTGTCTTCGTCAACGAGGGCTACGACGACACAGTCACGCTCGCGCAGGTCTTCCAGCAGCGCGAGAGCACCGGCCAGCCCTACCGCTTCTACGTCACGGCGCCCAAAAGACTGTCCATCGCTGCGGACTTCGCCGACTTTGGTAGCGACCTGCGCGACTTGCGGAAGCGACTGCGCAGCGCCGGCGCCGACGTCTTCGACGACTTCCCCAAGTACGGCGTGGCGTTCCGGCGCCTTCTCGGAATCCGCTCCGAGCAGGCGCTCGAGCTCTTCCACCAGACCGTGTCGATGAAGTCGGTCGGCAACCTCAACGACTTCGTCCGCGACCACATGCTCGAGCCCAGCGACGCCACTGAGCGCGTCCGCGACATCGTCGCCCACTTCGACAACCTCACCAGCGCCCACGACGCGGTCAAGCGCGCGCGTGAACAGCTCGCCGCACTCGAGCCCGTCGCCGCCACGGCGGCGAAATACGACGCCACCCTCGCCGAGCGGGATGAGACCGAGCGACAGCGGGACGCCGTCAAGCTCTTCATCGCCGAGCTGCGCGCGTCGCTGCTCGCCACGGAGATCGCCGGTCTCGAGTCCGACGTGACGCGACTGACGGGCGACCTGGCCTCGGCCAAGCAGGAGCACTCCCG
>JBQCDV010000149.1:0-21939 GCA_051960855.1 Actinomycetales bacterium | reverse complement strand
ACGACGACGATCTCGCCGTCCTGCAGCCAGGTGCCATACGTGGGCCACTCCCCCGGGCCGAGCAGCCCGAGGGGCGGCCCGCTCGAGGCGAGGATCTCGACTCTGCCGTCGCTACGGACGACATAGGCGAGCCCGTGGCCGGCATCCGCCCACCGCACCTCGCCGGCAGGCGAGATCCGGGCATGGAACGCCGTCGCGAAGGTGCCCGTCCGGGTGAAGTCCTCCTCCAGCGCGTGCGACGCAGCCCTGAGCACCTCTCCGGGCTCGTGCCCGTCCACCGCCGCCCGCATCCCGCCGCGCACCGTCGCGGCCATGAGAGCGGCCGGCAGCCCCTTGCCCATCACGTCGGCCAACGTGACCGCGAGGTCGTCGCCGGCCGTGCGCCAGTCATAGAAGTCCCCACCCACCTCGAGCGTGGACCGCAGCACCGCCGCGACCTCGAGGTCGGGCCTGCGGGGCAGCGCTGCTGGCAGCAGGTTGCGCTGGACGTCGGCAGCGCCGTCGAGCTGGTGACGCACCAGCATCTCCCGCTCAACGAGACTCGCGACGTCACGGAGGACCTGGATCTGGTCGTCGGTCAGGGAGCGCGGCTCGTGGTCCAGGACGCACAAGGCGCCCAGGTAGTGGCCCGCACCGTCCGACACGGGGACGCCGGCGTAGAAGCGGATGTGATCGGGACCGGTGACCAGTGGGTTGTCGACGAAGCGGGGGTCCTGCGTCGCGTCCTCGACGACGAGGGGGTCAGACTGCTGGATGGCGACGGTGCAGAACGACTCGTCCCGCGTGATCTCCTCGCGGTCGAAGCCCAACCGCGACTTGTGCCACTGCCGGTCGCGGTCGACCAGCGTGACCAGCGAGATCGGCACGTCCAACAGGGCGGCGCACAGGCGTGTCAGGCGGTCGAAGCGCTCCTCGTTGCCGGTATCCAGCATCCGCAGTGCCCGCAACGCCGCGAGCCGCTCGTCCTCAGCCAGGTCGGCGCCCGCCTCGATCACCTCGCTGTCCGTCACGAGGTCAAGTCTGGGCTATGTCCCGCGATGGGGCCGACCGGACTCGCGGATGCGCGAGAACGGTCAGACGTTGAACCTGAACTCCACGACGTCGCCGTCTTGCATGACGTAGTCCTTGCCCTCGATGCGGACCTGGCCCTTCGAACGCGCCTCCGACATCGAGCCGGCACTCATTAGGTCGTCGTAGGCGACGACCTCGGCTTTGATGAAGCCGCGCTGGAAGTCGGTGTGAATGACACCGGCAGCCTCCGGGGCGGTCGCGCCCTTGCGGATCGTCCAGGCCCGAGACTCCTTGGGGCCTGCGGTGAGGTAGGTCTGCAGACCCAGGGTCTGGAAGCCCACCCGGGCGAGCATGTCCAACCCCGACTCCGGCTGCCCCATCGACTGCAGGAGCTCGAGCGCCTCCTCGTCGGGCAGCTCGACGAGCTCGGACTCGATCTTCGCGTCGAGGAAGACAGCCTCCGCCGGCGCGACCAGAGCGGACAGCTCGGCGCGCAGCTGCTCGTCGCCGAGCTCGTCCTCGTCCATGTTGAAGACGTAGAGGAACGGCTTGGCCGTGAGCAGGTGCAGCTCGCGCAGCGGCTCCGGGTCGAGACGCGCCGCGAAGACGGTCTCGCCCCGCTCGAGCACGGACTGCGCCTCCCGAACGGCGTCGACGACGGCCGCCTTGTCCTTCGCCATCCGCGCCTCCTTCTCCAGGCGCGGCAGGGCCTTCTCGACGGTCTGGAGGTCGGCGAGGATCAGCTCGGTGTTGATCGTGTCGATGTCGCTCTTCGGCGAGATCTCACCGTCGACGTGGACGACGTCGGGGTCACGGAAGACCCGGGTGACCTGGCAGATCGCGTCGGACTCGCGGATGTTGGCGAGGAACTTGTTGCCGAGCCCCTGTCCCTCGCTGGCACCGCGCACGATGCCGGCGATGTCGACGAAGGTCACCGTCGCGGGGACGAGCTTCGCGCTGGAGAACAGCTCCCCCAGGCGAGCCAGTCGGGGATCGGGCACGCCCACCACTCCGACGTTCGGCTCGATCGTCGCGAACGGGTAGTTCGCCGCGAGGACGTCGTTCTTGGTCAGGGCATTGAAGAGCGTGGACTTGCCGACGTTGGGCAGACCGACGATTCCGATGGACAGCGACACGGTGTTCCAGCCTACGGGGTCAGGGACCTCCCCCCGGCCGGCTAATGGTTAGCGCAGGTCAACGACCGGCAGGTACCGTGACCACGATGCCTCCCTTACCTCCCCGCCACAGCGCCACGTCGCTGTGGCGGATGCGCAGCTATGTCCGGCCGTACCTCGCCCCCATGGTCGTCATGCTGCTGGCTGCCGCCGCCGCGACCGGCGCCTCCATCGTCATCCCCTTGGTGACCAAGGCGATCGTCGACGGGCCGCTCGTCCACGGCGACTCCTCCGCGCTGTGGCCCCTCGTCGGTCTCGCGCTGCTGCTCGGACTGCTGGAGGCCGCGCTTGTCTTCTGTCGCCGGTGGACGCAGGCCTACGCCGCCCTCGGTCTCGAGACCCAGGTCCGGGACGACCTCTACCAGCACCTGCAGCGGCTGCCCCTGGAGTTCCACGACCGCTGGCAGTCGGGGCAGCTGCTCAGCCGCGCCACAGCAGACCTGTCGACCATCCGCCGGTTCCTGTCCTTCGGGTTGATCTTCCTGGTGGTCAACACCCTGACCTTCGTCACGGTGATCGTGCTGCTGCTCAACCTCTACTGGCCGCTAGGTCTCCTGGTCGCGGCAATGGCGGCGCCGCTGTTCCTGCTCGGCCAGCGGCTGCAGCGGACCTACCTCGTCCTGTCGCGGACGGTGCAGGACCAGCAGGGCGACCTCGCGACCTTCGTCGAGGAGTCCGCGGTGGGCATCCGGACCATTCGGTCCTTCGGCCGCCGCGACCACGTGGGCCGCATCTTCCGGGGGCAGGCCCAGACGTTGCACGACTCCTCGCTGGCCAAGGCCGTGACGATGGCCCGCTACTGGCCAGGCTTCGACCTCGTGCCCAACGTGACGCTCGCGCTCATCCTGCTCTTCGGCGCGCTCGCGGTCGCTCATGGCGCGATGACTCTTGGCGACCTGGTCGCCTTCACCTCGCTGACGCTGATGCTGGTGTGGCCGATCAGCTCGCTGGGCTTCATCCTCGCGAACGCGCAGGAGGCGATGACCGCCGCGGACCGCATCTACGAGGTCTTCGACACCGCCGTGACCATTGAGGACCGGGCAGACGCGACCGCGCCCGCGGCGGTTGCCGGACACGTCCGCTTCGAGGGCGTCGGCTTCACCTACCCCGGCAGCTCGCAGCCCGTCCTGCATGCCGTCGACCTCGACATCCGCCCCGGCGAGACGATGGCCCTGGTGGGAGTCACCGGGAGCGGCAAGACCACGATGACAGCGCTCGTCCCCCGGCTGTATGACGTCAGCGCCGGCCGCATCACCCTCGACGAGACGGACATCCGCGACCTGCCGCTGGCCACGCTGCGCCGCTACGTCTCGATGGCCTTCGAGGACGCCACGCTCTTCTCCGCCAGCGTCCGCGACAACCTCACGCTCGGGCGACCGGACGCCACCGACGAGGAGGTGGCAGAGGCTCTCGCGATCGCGCAGGCGGACTTCGTGCATGACCTGCCCTGGGGCCTCGACACGCGGATCGGAGAGCAGGGCCTGTCCCTGTCGGGCGGCCAGCGCCAGCGCCTCGCTCTGGCACGTGCGGTCCTGGGCCGGCCCCGGGTGCTGGTGCTCGACGACCCGTTGTCCGCTCTTGACGTGCACACCGAGTCCCTCGTCGAGGAGGCCCTCGCCCGGGTGCTCCAGGGCACCACCGCGCTGCTGGTCGTGCACCGGCCATCGACGGTCGCCCTGGCCGATCGCGTCGCCCTCCTCGAGGGGGGCACTATCACCGCGGTCGGCACGCACAGCGAGCTGATGGAGACGGTGCCGAGCTACCGAGCTGTGCTCTCACAGGGTGCCGACCTCGACGAGGAGCTGGCGACAGCGTCGTTCGGGGAGAGGTTGTGAGCACCACGACGGCGGGCAGCGACGTCGCGAGCTGGCGCGGGGTAGCCGCGGAAGGGCAGGAAGACCTCGACAACCTCGCCACGGTCCGGCTGCGCCAGCGCAGCCGCCGCCTCCTGCGGTCCCTGCTGTCTCCTCACCGGCGGCTGATCACCTGGGGCGTCGTGACCCTCCTCGTGCAGAACGCCGCTGCGATGGCGGGGCCCTGGCTGATCCAGCTGGGCATCGACCACGGCATCGCTCCGGTCGCCCACGGCAAGGCGCCCACCTACCTGGCGAAGGTCACCCTGGCCTTCGCTCTGGCCGCGCTCGTCGAGTACGTCGCGAAGCGCACCTACCTCGTCATCAGCGGCCGGGTGGGGCAGGCGATCCTGCTCGACCTGCGCACCCGCGTCTACGACCACTTCCAACGGCTGTCGCCCGCGTTCCACGAGCGGTACACGTCCGGACGTGTCATCAGCCGGCTCACCAGCGACGTCGACGCCATCGCGGAGCTGCTCGACGGCGGCCTCGACGACCTGGTCCTGGCCGCCCTGTCGGTGGTCTCCGTCGGCATCATCCTGCTGGTCCTGGACCTGCCGATGGGCCTGGTGACGCTGCTGTCGTTCCCGCTGCTGGTGTGGCTGTCCGCATGGTTCCGCCGCAACTCGGCGATCGCCTACCGCCGCACCCGGGAGGCCGTCGCGCTGATGATCGTGCATTTCGTCGAGAGCCTCGGCGGGATCCGCGCGGTCCAGGCGTTCCGCCGCGAGCCGCGCAACGCTGAGATCTTCACCGTGCTCAACGACGACTACCGGCGCGCCAACGAGCGCGCGTTCAAGCTGGTGGCCGTCTTCGCACCGGGCGTGAAGCTCATCGGCAACGTGACGATCGCGGTGGTGCTGGCCTACGGCGGCAGCCGCGTGCTCGACGGGCAGACCGAGGTCGGCGTGCTCGCCGCCTTCCTGCTCTACCTGCGGCGGTTCTTCGAGCCGATGCAGGACCTGTCGATGTTCTACAACTCGCTGCAGTCGGCGACCGCTGCGCTCGAGAAGCTCTCGGGCGTCCTCGAGGAGAGTCCTGGCGTCTCCGAGCCCGCGCAGCCGCGACCGCTCCCCGTCCCGCGCGGCCAGGTCGACCTCGACCGGGTCCGCTTCGCCTACCGCGACAAGGTCGTGCTGCCCGAGCTCGACCTGCATGTCCCGGCCGGGCAGACCGTGGCCCTGGTGGGAGCCACCGGCGCTGGCAAGACCACCATCGCGCGGTTGGTGTCCCGGTTCTACGACCCCGTCGAGGGCAGCGTCCGCCTCGACGGCGTCGACCTGCGCGACCTGTCGGAGCCCGACCTCCGACGCGCCGTCGTCATGGTCACCCAGGAGAACTTCCTCTTCGCGGGGACCGTGGCCGACAACATCCGGTTCGGACGTCCGGGCGCTTCAGATGAGGACGTGCGCGCAGCTGCCGTCGCCATCGGCGCCGACGAGTTCATCCGGGCGCTCCCCGAGGGCTACGACACCCAGGTCAGCAAGCGCGGCAGCCGGCTCTCGGCCGGACAGCGGCAGCTGGTCGCCTTCGCGCGTGCCTTCCTGGCCGACCCCGTCGTGCTCATCCTCGACGAAGCCACCAGCTCGCTGGACATCCCGAGCGAGCGACTGGTCCAACGGGCGCTGCGCACGATCCTCGCCGAGCGCACGGCCCTGATCATCGCCCACCGGCTGTCGACGGTGCAGATCGCCGACCGAGTGGTGGTGCTTGACCAGGGCCGCATTCTCGAGGACGGCTCCCCCGAGCAGCTCCTGGCCGAGCACGGCCGGTTCGCGGCGCTGCACGACGCCTGGGAGAGCTCCCTGGTCTGAGGGAGCCGTCGACAGGGCGCGGAGCGACCCCTTTCGGGGCACCGCGCCACCGTCTGTTCCCTGACTCTGTCGGACCCACTTGCCATGCTGCCCGCATGGCGCTTTCCGCTTCCCTCGCCGTCCTGCTGGCCCTCATGCTCCTCGCGGCGGGCTTCGCCGCCGGCGTGGCCGTCGGTCGGCTGACCCATCGCAGTGACCACGGGACGCAAGCAGCCTCGCTGCTGGACCTCGCCGACGCCCGCTTCCGCGAGGCGGGTGCCCGCACGGCCGCCGACGTCGACGCCCGACGGGCCGCCATCGAGCGGACCGTTGCCCCTCTCGAGGAGACCCTAGGCCGGGTGGAGCAGCGTCTCCTGGAGCTGGAGCGAGCCCGCGTCGGCGCCTACTCGGGGCTGGTCGAGCAGGTGCGGACCATGGCCGAGACGTCCGACCGACTTCGTCAGGAGACGGCGAGCCTCGCCGGCGCCATGCGGGCACCGCAGGGACGCGGCCGTTGGGGCGAGCTTCAACTGCGGCGCGTCGTGGAGCTCGCCGGCATGGTCGAGCACTGCGACTTCAGCGAGCAGCTGAGCGTCGTCTCCGACGGCAAGCGTCGGCGCCCGGACCTCGTCGTCCACCTGGGCCAGGAGCGCCACCTCGTCGTCGACGCCAAAGTCCCGCTGGCGGCCTATCTCGCAGCCGTGGACGCACCCGAGGACGAGCGCGCCCAGCTGCTGCGGGAGCACGCCCGCGCCCTGCGCAGCCACGTCGACGACCTTGCCAGCCGAGGCTACGACCGCGCTCTCGGCTCCGCTCCTGACATCGTCGTGCTCTTCGTGCCCGGGGAGGCCTTCCTCGCCCCCGCTCTCGAGGCTGATCCGGCTCTGCTCGAGCACGCGATGGCGAAGGGGGTCCTCCTCGCCAGCCCCACCAGCCTGGTGGCGATGTTGCGCGCAGTGGCCTTCGGCTGGCAGCAGCAGCAGCTCGCGGAGTCGGCACGGGAGATCGTCGACCTCGGGCGGGAGCTCTACATCCGGCTTGGCCGGTTCGGAGCCCACGTCGATCGGCTCGGCCGTTCGCTGCAGCGCACGGTCGCAGAGTTCAACGGGACCGTCGGCTCTCTCGAGCGCCACCTGCTGCCGCAGGCACGGCGATTCGCCGCCACCCGGCTGGATGCTGACACCATCCCGGTCCCCGGCGAAATCGACGAGCCACCCCGCGGATTAACGGCAGTCGAGCTCCTCGACGCGGAGTACCCGCGGGCCGCCGAGGGGTGACCGAGTGGGCGGGCGGCAGCGTAAGTCGGCAGCAGGGACAGTTGCAGCGGGTGACGGTGATCGCTACGGGCACGTAGCCTGGTGCGAATGAGCACCGAGCCTGCCCGACCGCGCCGCCCGGGTAGCCCCACCCGCCATGGCGGCTCCGGCCGGGTGCGCCCCGGCCTCTCCTGGGCGCCGCTCACCATCGGCGAGCTCCTCGTCGTGCTACTCGCCTCGGCCATCGACATCGCCCTGAGCAGGCGGCTCGGCTGGGGATTCGACATCGGCGTCGTGGTAGCTGCGCTGCTCGGAAGCCTGGTCGTCCGGCGCCGGGACCGATACTCGGCAGTACTGCTCCCCAGCATCGTCGGGGCCCTCGCAGTCCTGGGCACCGAGCTGTACCGGCACGGCTGGAGCGGGACGACCCGCACCCTGCTCGTGGTCGCCTCCGAGTTGGCACTGCTCGCTCCAGCCGTCTACCTCGGCACGGTCCTCGCGATCGTGGTGGTGCTGCTGCGCCGGCGGGGGGCCGACCGAGACGAGGACCGAGAGCCCACTCGCGACCTGGACCGAGGCGCGCCCCGGTCCGAGAGGTCCGAGAGGTCGGAGCGGTTCGACGACGGCGACGACGGCTGGCGCAGCGATGAGCCGGAGGCCCCAGAGGCGCCGAGGACGCGGACGTAGGGGCCGACGCCCTGCGGGTGAAGGCCAGTCCTTCCGGCGCCGAGAGACTGCGGAAGTGGGACGTTCGGTGCCCAGGCCGGCCCGTCTACAAAGGTCTAGGCGGTTCTAGGCCGGCGCGGGCTCGTCCGCCGCTGCCTCGGCCCGGCGCAGGTCGCGCCGCAGCTCCGGCGGCAGCGCGACCAGCAGGCTCTCCTCGGCCGAGTGCACCGTCTCGGGCTCGCCGAAGCCGTGCTGCTGGAGGACGTCGATGACATCGCGCACCAGGATCTCCGGCACGCTGGCGCCGCTCGTGACCCCGACGACGGCGGTGCCGTCCAGCCACGCCGCGTCGATCTCGTCGGCGCTGTCGACGAGGAACGCTTCGGCGCCGCACTCGCGCGCGACCTCGACGAGCCGCACCGAGTTGGACGAGTTACGGGAGCCCACGACGATGACGAGATCGGACTGCCGGGCGACGTCCTTGACCGCTACCTGGCGGTTCTGCGTGGCGTAGCAGATGTCGTCGCTCGGGGGGTCGATCAGCGCGGGGAACCGCTCCCGAAGTCGCGTCACCGTCGCCATGGTCTCGTCGACGGACAGAGTCGTCTGAGACAGCCACGCGACACGGCTGGGGTCTCGGACCTCGACCGCGTCCACCTCGTCCGGGCCGCCGACGAGGTGGATGTGCTTCGGCGCCTCACCGGAGGTCCCGATGACCTCCTCATGGCCTTCATGACCGATGAGCAGGATGTCGTAGTCCTCGGCGGCGAAGCGGCGAGCCTCGTGATGGACCTTCGTCACGAGGGGACAGGTGGCGTCGATCGTCTTCAACGACCGCGCGCGCGCCTCGTCATGGACCACGGGAGCCACTCCGTGGGCGCTGAAGATGACGGTGGCGCCCTCCGGCACCTCGTCGGTCTCGTCGACGAAGACCGCGCCCTTGGCCTCGAGGCTGCGGACGACATAGGTGTTGTGCACGATCTGCTTGCGGACGTAGACCGGCGGCCCGTAGAGCTCCAGCGCCTTCTCGACCGTCACGACGGCGCGATCGACGCCAGCACAGTAGCCGCGGGGCGCGGCGAGGAGGAGGCGGCGGCGTTCGGGCATGTCTCCATCGTAGGTTCCTGACGCCTGCTGCCCCACGCGCTCGGCCGCGTGCTCCGTCACACTCCCGCCGGCCACCTCGACAGCGACGGCGGCTGCCTGCACCCGGCTCGTGGGCGAGGACTGCGGGCCTCCCGGGACCTCGCCCGTCAGCACTCGGCCGCGTACGGGCATCGCCGCTCCCCTCGGGTCCTCACCACCGGCCCGCTCCACCTGCGCGGCTGCCGACGTGTGTCTGGTCTTCACTCGACGCTATTGGCTGGTCGCGCCCTCGGCCACCCCAGAGGCGCATGCGAGGGGTGTGGACGACGCGGCCGGACCGGCGCACACGGCCGGTACGGTCGCCTCATGCCACTCACGACGTCACCGGAGCACCCGCTGCCGGTGCGCCGGGTGTCGAGCCTGATCGCGGAGTGGATCGGGCGGCTGGGCGCGGTCTGGGTGGAGGGCCAGGTGGCCCAGCTCACGCATCGCTCGGGTACGAGGACGGCCTTCCTCACGCTGCGCGACACCGATGCCGACGTGTCGCTGTCGGTGACGTGTCCCGTCGGCCTCCTCGACGCGCAGGCCGCGCCGCTGCAGAGCGGCGCCCGCGTGGTGGTGCACGCTAAGCCGTCGTTCTGGGTGGCGCGGGGCAGCCTGTCGCTGGCCGCCGACGACCTGCGGCCCGTCGGCGTGGGCGAACTCCTCGCCCGGATCGAGGCTCTCAAGGCCACCCTTGCCGCTGAGGGGCTCTTCCGCCGGGAGCTCAAGCGCCAGCTGCCGTTCCTTCCCCAGCGCGTCGGCCTCATCTGCGGGCGAGGGTCCGCCGCTGAGCGCGACGTCGTCAGCAATGCCCGGCGACGCTGGCCGGCGGTGGAGTTCGACATCCGCGAGGTGGCCGTCCAGGGACCCAACGCCGTGATGGACGTGTGCCAGGCGTTCCGAGAGCTCGACCTGGACCCCTCGATCGACGTCATCGTCATCGCACGCGGTGGCGGCTCCGTCGAGGATCTGCTGCCGTTCAGCAACGAGACGCTGCTGCGTGTCGTGGCTGGCCGGCGCACAGCGCTGGTGTCGGCCATCGGACACGAGGTCGACACCCCGCTTCTGGACCTCATCGCCGACGTCCGCGCGTCGACACCGACAGACGCGGCCTCCTGTCTGGTGCCCGATCTCGGCGAGCAGCTGGCGTTGCTGCGTGGGCTGCGGCAGCGTGCCGGCGTCGCTGTCCGGTCACGCCTCGATCAGGAACGTCGACAGCTGGCGCTCCTTCAGACCCGGCCGTGCCTCGCCGAGCCCCATGCGGCTGTCGCAGCTCGTCGCGGCGAGGTGGAGTCGCTTCGGCAGCGTGGCCGTCGCGCGCTAGGGGACCTCCTCGAACGGCGCGAGCACGACCTCGCCCACATCGCCGCGCGACTTGACGCCCTCTCCCCCGCCGCCACCCTCGCCCGCGGATACGCGATCGTGCAGCGGAGCGACGACGGCGTCGTTCGGGGAGTGTCCGACCTCGCCCCGGAGACGGAGGTGGTGGTGCGCCTCGCCGACGGCCGCTTCGCCGCTGTCGTCACCAGCGTCGGTGAGGCGGGGGCGCAGGATGTGACAAGACGACGGGAAGAGTGAGGCAGGACGTGGCAGCTGGCACCCAGGCCAATACCGGGCAGTCCAACACCGGGCAGTCCAACACCGGGCAGTCCAACACAGGGCAGTCCACCACCGGGCAGTCGACCGCAAACGACGAGGAGGCCGGTGCGCAGGCGATCCAGTCGACGAGCTACGAGGCGGCACGCGACGAGCTCGTCGAGATCGTCCGTCGGCTGGAGTCAGGCGGAACGACACTCGAGGAGTCGCTGCGGCTGTGGGAGCGCGGGGAGGCGCTTGTCCTCGCTTGCCAGGGCTGGCTGGACGGCGCACGCGCGAGACTCGACGCCGTGAGAGACCGCGATGGCGGCAACGGGAACGCGCCCGACGGAGGTTCGCCAGAGCGCTCCTGAACGGCAGCCGCAGCTCACCTGGCCGGCGCGCGAGGCGACATCAGGCCCGTGGCGCCTCCAGACTGCTGACGAAGGTCTCGAGCTGCTGCCAGGTGGCATCGCCCGTGACGACGGCGACGGAGTCCCCGACGGGCCGGGTGAGAGTGCGGCGCGGAGGACCGGCGCCGAGGCGCTCGAGACGCTGCCACTGCTGGCCATCGACTGTGACCTGACCCTTGTCGCTGGCGTGGCCTCTCTCTTGCTGCGCCAGCGTCCCCGTGCCGTTGCGACTCTGCTCGAGAGTGATCACCCGGTTGTCTGGAGTCGCCACACTCAGGCGCCAGACCGCCGCACCGCCGGCGCGGGTGTCAGCGTCAGCCCGCACCGCGGCCCAGCCGGACGGCAGCGGCGACGGCGCGAGGACGGGGTACGGCGAGGACAGGCGCACCGTCGCGACCTCGGCGGCGAGGTCCGGCACCCGGGCCGTCGGCCCCTGCGGCCGCGGCAGCAGCACGAGCACCACACCAGCGGCGAGAGCGACGAGCACGACCGTGCGCAGCAGGTCACCGACGGTCCCGCCCCGCCGCGGCGGTCGGCGTGTGACCTGCGGTTGCGCCTCCGGCTGCTGCTCGCTCACCCCGCCATTGTCCCAAGGGCGACGGGAGGGCGCCCCCCGTGTCCCGAGCGACGCACGCTCGGTTGATCACGCCTACAGTGCGGCTCGTGACTGACACCGGTTCTGTGCCTGCTGCCCTGTCGGTTGGTCCGGAAGCGCCCGACCGCAACCTCGCCCTCGAGCTCGTGCGCGTCACCGAGGCCGCAGCCATGGCTGCTGGCCGGTGGGTGGGACGCGGCGACAAGGAGGCCGCCGACGGGGCGGCCGTCGACGCGATGCGCCAGCTCATCACGACGGTCTCCATGTCGGGGGTCGTCGTCATCGGCGAGGGTGAGAAGGACAACGCGCCGATGCTGTACAACGGCGAGCGCGTCGGCGCGGGCAACGGACCCGAGTGCGATGTCGCGGTCGACCCCATCGACGGCACGACGCTCACCAGCAAGGGCATGGGCAACTCGATCAGCGTCCTGGCGGTGGCCGAGCGCGGCGCCATGTACGACCCGTCCGCTGTCTTCTACATGGAGAAGATCGCGGCTGGTCCGGAGGGCTACGGGGTGCTCGACATCCGGGAGTCGCCGGCCGAGAACATCCGGCGCCTGGCAAAAGCCAAGGGGTCGTCGGTGTCGGACATCACCGTGGTGATCCTCGACCGACCGCGCCACGAGGAGATCGTCCGCGAGGTGCGCGAGGTGGGCGCGCGCATTCGCTTCATCTCGGATGGTGATGTCGCTGGCGCCATCATGGCCGCGCGACCGGGCACCGGCGTCGACCTCCTGCTCGGCATCGGAGGGACGCCCGAGGGGATCATCGCCGCGTGCGCCATCAAGGCCATGGGCGGCGTCCTGCAGGGCCGGCTGTGGCCTCGCGACGAGGACGAGCGGCGCAAGGCTCTGGCAGCTGGCCACGACCTCGACCGCGTGCTCGAGGCCGACGACCTCGTGAAGGGCGATAACTGCTTCTTCGTCGCGACCGGCATCACGGACGGCGAGCTGCTGCGCGGCGTCCGCTACGGCAGCGGCGGGGCACGCACTCACTCCCTCGTCATGCGCTCCAAGAGCGGCACCATCCGCACCATCGAGAGTGAACACCGGCTGACCAAGCTGCGCGCCTACTCGGGAGGCGACGTCGTCACCCTCCGGTGAGTGGGCAAGCACGACGGTTGGCCGCGCGCGGTCCGGCTGGGCCGGCTGGGCCCCAGGCGTGAGCGTGCGGGCGGCAGGCCGCGGCGCGGCCGGGTGAGCTCGCGGCGATACTGCAGCCATGTCTGAATCCACGCAGCAGCCGGAGGCCCCCGGGAGTGCCCACGTCGCCGTCATTGGCGAGACGGTGCTGGACTACGTGCCTCGCCCGGACGGGACCGTTGCCGAGCGCGTCGGCGGCAGCCCGGCCAACGTCGCGCGGGGCTTGTCCCTGCTCGGCCAGCACGTGACACTGCTGACGTCGCTCGGCGGGGACGACGTGGGCGCCGTTCTGCAAGCGGGTCTGGAGGCCGACGGCGTCGAGCTGGGCTCCCGCATTCAGCCGGACACTCGCTCCGCAACGGCCCGCGCCACCCTCGACGTTGACGGCCGAGCGACCTACGAGCTCGACATCCCCTGGGACCCCGAGCCGTTCACCGTGGCCGAGGACGTCGTGTGGCTGCACACCGGCTCACTCGCCCTCGTCCTCGAGCCCGGTCGGGGGCGCGTCCTCGACACCCTGCGCGCCGCGTCCGCCCGGCCGGAGCTGCGGATCTCGGTCGACCTCAACCTCCGCGACCCACTGCCGTGGGACGTGGAGACCACGCGGGCACGCATCGACGAGCTCGCGGTGCTCGCTGACGTGGTCAAGGCCAGCGACGACGACTTGGCGCTGCTGTACCCCGATCTTCCAGACGAGGCCGTCGCCGGTCGCTGGCTCGGCCAGGGCAGGACGGAGCTGGTGGTCGTCACTCGCGGGTCGAGGGGGTCGTTTGCGCTCGCGCGGCAGGGGTCGGTCACCGCGCCGGCCCCCACTGTCCAGGTGGTCGACACCGTCGGCGCAGGCGACACCTTCATGGCTGCTCTCATCGACGGACTGCTGACGCAGCGGCCACCGCTGGGCGCCGCTGAGCCGCTGCCCGCGGTCCTCTCGCGCGCCGGCGTCGCAGCCGCCCTGTGCTGCGAGCGCGAGGGCGCGGCCCCGCCGACTCGCCGGGAGCTCGACCTCGCGCTGGCCGGGACAGACGGGCCACGCACCGGCACCCACTGACGCTTGTCCGCGTCGAGCCCCCTGGGGACATCGAAAGCCCTGACCACATCGAACGCCCTGCCCATATCGAAAGCCATGACCACGTCGAAGGAGCCCTGCACCATGGCCCAGAGCGCCGCCACCACCTCGAGCGACAGTCAGCCCCCGGAGGGCTACCGCGTCGAGCACGACACGATGGGCGACGTCTACGTGCCCGTCGACGCGAAGTACCGCGCGCAGACCCAGCGAGCAGTGGAGAACTTCCCCATCTCGGGTGCGACGCTCGAGCGGTCGCACATCGAGGCCCTGGCGCGCATCAAGGCGGCCGCTGCCAAGGTGAACGCTCGGCTGAAGGTGCTCGACAGGGACATGGCCGCGGCGATCCAGGACGCGGCAGCAGAGGTGGCTGAGGGCCGCTGGGACACTCACTTCCCGATCGACGTCTACCAGACCGGCTCTGGCACCTCGAGCAACATGAACACCAACGAGGTGATCGCCACCCTCGCCACCGAGCGGCTCGGACGGCCGGTGCACCCCAACGACCACGTCAATGCGTCGCAGTCGAGCAATGACGTCTTCCCGTCCTCCATTCACCTGGCGGCGACGAGTGCTGTCGTACGCGACCTGATTCCAGCCCTCGCGCATCTCGCGAAGGCGTTGCGCCGCAAGGAGAAGAAGTTCGCGCGCATCGTGAAGTCCGGCCGCACGCACCTCATGGACGCCACGCCGGTCACGCTGGGTCAGGAGTTCGGCGGCTACGCGACCCAGGTGGAGCTCGGTATCGAGCGACTGCAGTCCACGCTCCCCCGGCTCGCCGAGCTACCCCTCGGCGGCACTGCGGTCGGCACGGGAATCAACACCCCACCGGGGTTCTCCGCGGCCGTCATCGCCGAGCTTGCGAAGGGGACGAAGCTGCCGCTGCGCGAGGCCCGCGACCACTTTGAGGCCCAGGGGGCACGCGACGCTCTGGTCGAGGCCAGCGGCCAGCTGCGCACCATCGCCGTCGGGCTCTACAAGGTGGCGACGGACCTGCGGTGGATGGGCTCAGGACCGCGCGCCGGCCTGGGCGAGATCCGGCTGCCGGACCTGCAGCCCGGCTCGAGCATCATGCCGGGCAAGGTCAACCCGGTCCTGCCGGAGGCCGTGTCGATGGTCGCTGCACAGGTGATCGGCAACGATGCCGCCATCGCCTTCGGCGGTGCCGCGGGGAACTTCGAGCTCAACGTCATGCTGCCGATGCTTGCCCGCAACCTGCTGGAGTCGATCCGGCTGCTGGCCAACGTCTCGCGGCTGCTGGCGGACCGTTGCATCGACGGGATCGAGGCCGACGCGGACCGGTGTCTCGAGTACGCCTCGGGCAGCCCGTCGATCGTGACGCCGCTCAACCGGTACATCGGCTACGAGAACGCCGCAGCGGTGGCCAAGCAGGCGCTGAAGGAGCGACGGCCAATCCGCGACGTCGTGATCGACCGCGGGTTCGTCGAGCAGGGCATGCTCACGGAGCAGCAGCTGGACGAGGCGCTCGACCTGTTGGCAATGACGCATCCGTAAGTGTAGAGATGACGAGAAGGGGCGAGTGGGTCTCCCACTCGCCCCTTCTCGTCATTGTGACTCTTGCGTTCGCCCTCAGTACCAGTGGTTGTTCTGCCAGTGGTTCCAGGCGCCGCAGGGCGTGCCGTAGCTGCTGCGGATGTAGTGCAAGCCCCACTCGATCTGGGTCCGGGCGTTGGTCCGCCAGTCACCGCCGTAGGCGCCCATCTTGCTGCCCGGCAGGGCCTGGGGGATCCCATAGGCACCCGACGAGGGGTTGGATGCTCGCGCGTTCCACCCCGACTCGTGCGTCCACAGCACATCGAGGCACTGGAACTGCCCGCTGCCCCAGCCCATCGCCGCGGCCATCGAACGCCCGAGGGAGCGAGCGGCGGACGGAGACGTCAGGGCGGCACGCGCCGAGTCGCGACTCACTCGCGCACGGGCCTCGCGCTGCGCCGCGGCCTTCTTCTCAGCTTTCTTCGCCGCAGCCGCAGCGCGGGCGGCCTTCTCGCGGGCGGCCTTCTCCGCGGCTGCCTTCTTCGCAGCCTTCTCGCGGGCGGCCTTCTCCGCGGCCGCCTTCTTCGCGGCTGCCGCCTTGGCGGCCTCGACCGCCGCGATGCGCTCGGCTTCCTCACGCGCCTTGATGGCGCTCTGCTGCCGACGGTGGTCGAGCTGGACAGCGAGGGGGGCGGCCTTGCTGGCCGCGGTGCTGTCGCGCGGTGCGTCGGCCGCGCTGGCCGACCCGATCTTGGTGTCCATGACCGTTTGGGCATGGGCGGCATTGCCAGCCGCGGTTGAGCCGTCGGCGAAGGCGACGACGCCTCCGGCGGCAGCGGTGAGAACTACGGCAGACGCGATGGCCACGGCAGTTCCCCGGAACGGAGTCCGGCTCACTCGGTGGTTGTCCTTCCCAGCGGACGCGCCCCGTGGCGCGCTCTACGTCACCCCTGACGCAGGCCTCGGCTGGATGAGGCCTGACCCGGCTGCACATCGGCGTGCCCGTGCGCGGTCTCGGCACGGCGGGCGGCGGGCAGCTGTCGCAGCAAGGGCGCGGCCGTCAACGGCGACCGATCTCCGGCTCACCTCGAGTGCCCTCGCAAGCTCCCCGCGGGGTCTTGCGTTTCACGACCATGCCTCATGACCCCGGGGTTGTGGCAACTCGTCCGGGTTTGCCTTCTTCGCCCACTGGGGACCGGAGCATCGTCACCGTCCGCCCTGGAGACAGCACGCGCCGTCAGACGCCGCTGGTCAGAGCGTTGCCGCGGAGAGCGCGCACTTGTACTGCAACCGCGTGATTCTTCGCGGCGCATCCGACTTCTTGTGACCTAAATCACGTGCAACGGCGCCATTGTCATCACTCTGCCGCACTGCGGACGCCTGACCGTCGTAGTGACGCTGCGGACGCCTACGCCTCCAGCCCCTCGAGCATCTCTGTCACGAGCGCGGCGATGGGCGAGCGCTCGGACCGGGTCAGCGTGACGTGAGCGAACAGCGGATGCCCCTTGAGTGCCTCGATGACTGCCGCGACGCCGTCGTGGCGTCCGACCCGCAGGTTGTCCCGCTGCGCCACGTCATGAGTGAGGACCACACGCGAGCCCTGCCCCAGCCGCGACAGGACCGTGAGAAGGACGTTGCGCTCCAGCGACTGGGCCTCGTCGACGATCACAAAGGAGTCGTGCAGGGACCGTCCCCGGATGTGCGTGAGTGGCAGCACCTCCAGCATCTCGCGGTCGAGGATCTCCTCGACGACAGCCGGCGAGACGAGGGCGCCAAGGGTGTCGAAGACTGCCTGAGCCCAGGGAGTCATCTTGTCGCCCTCACTGCCAGGCAGGTAGCCGAGATCCTGGCCGCCGACGGCGTACAGGGGCCGGAAGACGACCACCTTGCGGTGCTGGCGGCGCTCCAGCACTGACTCCAGACCCGCACACAGCGCCAGCGCCGACTTTCCCGTGCCGGCCCGCCCGCCGAGGGAGACGATCCCGACGTCGGGGTCGAGCAGCAGCTCCAGGGCGATCCGCTGCTCGGCGCTGCGGCCGTGCAGCCCGAAGGCGTCGCGGTCGCCGCGCACCAGCCGGACCCGCTTGTCGGGAGTCACGCGTGCCAGCGCGCTTCCCCGAGAGCTGAGCAGGACGAGCCCGGTGTGACAAGGCAGGTCGCGTGCGTCGTCCAGTTCAACGACGCTCTCGTCGTAGAGCTGGTCCAGGACGCTGGCGGCGACGTCGAGCTCGGCGATCCCGGTCCAGCCGGTCTCCACCAGCTCCTCGACGATGTACTCCTCAGCGCGCAGCCCCAGGGCAGAGGCCTTCACCCGCATCGGCATGTCCTTGCTGACGACCGTGACGTCGCGACCCTCGGCCGTGAGGTTGCGCGCAACAGCGAGGATGCGCGAGTCGTTGTCGAGGGGGGCGCCCGGCATCCGGAAGCCCGCGGGCAGCACCGAGGCATCCACGTGGTTGAGCTCGACTCGGAGAGTCCCCCCGGCGTCTCCCACCGCGACGGGCTCGTCGAGCCGGCCGTGGCGCACCCGCAGCTCGTCGAGCAGGGACAGCGCCCGCCGTGCGAACCACCCGAGCTCCGGGTGGTGCCGCTTGGCCTCGAGCTCGGTGATGACGACGATGGGGATCACGACTTCGTGCTCGGCGAACCGCGTCATCGCCCGCGGGTCTGACAGCAGCACTGAGGTGTCGAGGACGAAGGTCCGACTGCGGTCGCCGCGAGGGGTGTCACCCACGAGAGCCTCTTCCCCGAGACGCACGCGGCACCCGCGGGCGGCTCAGCCGGGGACAGCCGCCGCAGCGCGCTGTCACGGAGCGGGTCCGGGATCCGGCCTCGGGCCGGGTGCCGGCCCTTCCTCGCATCGCAAGCGTCGACACGGGCGAGCCTCCCTGACGGGGAGCGAGTGCTACCCGTCACATAGGACGCTACGCGCGGCGTGATCGCCGTCACAGCAGCGACACGCGGCCGCAGGGCACCCATCGCCCGAACGGCGGAGCCTGTCCCCGAGGTGATCGGTCGGGCTAGCCGCCGAAGCGGCGCTGCCGGTTGCCGAAGGCGCGCAGGGCGCGGAGGAAGTCGATGCGCCGGAAGTCTGGCCAGTAGGCGTCACAGAAGTAGTACTCGCTGTGGGCGCTCTGCCACAGTAGGAAGCCCGACAGCCGCTGCTCGCCGGACGTGCGAATGATGAGGTCGGGGTCAGGCTGCCCGCGGGTGTAGAGGTGCTCGGCGATGTGCTCCACGTCGAGGAAGCTCGCGACCTCCTCCAGAGAGGCGCCCTTCGCGGCGTGCTCGCTCAGCAGGCTGCGCACGGCGTCGGCGATCTCCTTGCGACCGCCGTAGCCGACGGCGACATTCACCTGCAGGCCCTGAACGTCGCTGGTGGCCGCTTCCGCCTGCTTCAGGGCGCGCGCCGTCTCGGGCGGCAGCAGGTCGAGACTGCCCATCGCATGCAGCGGCCAACGCCGGCGCCGCGCCAGGTCGGTGACGGTCCGCTCGATGATGCGCAGCAGCGGGTCGAGCTCGGCGGCGGGGCGCGAGAGGTTGTCGGTGGAGAGCAACCACAGCGTCACGATCTCGACGTCGGCCTCCTCGCACCACTGCAGCAGCTCGAGGATCTTGTCGGCTCCGCGCTGGTGGCCGTCATTGACGTCGGTGTGGCCCATCGCGCGCGCCCACCTGCGGTTGCCGTCCAGCATGACGGCCACATGCCGGGGTCGGGGAACGCCAGCGATGGCGCGCGCGAGACGCCGTTCGTAGACGGAGTAGACGAGCGAGCGCGCACCCACGGCCCGGAAGCCTACGCCGCGAGCGGCCGAGTTTGCCTCCTACGCATCGGCGGTACCACGGCTGACGAAACAGCAGGGCCCAGTGTTCGTGCCGCTCTCACCGCCGAGAGCACGCCTCAGGAGGTGCCGGATGGCATCCGCGGAAGCCGCAAGCAACGGGGGAAAGTCCACTTTCCGAAGTCTCGTACCAGCGCGCATTGACCGCATGCCGTGGAGCCGCTTCCACTGGCTCGTCGTGGTCGCTCTCGGAATCACCTGGATCCTCGACGGCCTCGAGATCCAGATGGCCTCCGGTGTCGGCGAGGTCCTGACCAGCAAGGGGACGCTGCACCTCACGTCCTTCGAGGTCGGCGTCATCGCGTTCGTCTATCTCATCGGCGAGGTCGTCGGCGCCCTCGTCTTCGGACGCCTCTCCGACAAGCTGGGCCGCCGCAACCTCTTCATCGTCACGCTCGGCATCTACCTGCTGGGGAATGGGCTCACGGCGCTGTCGTGGGACGCGTGGTCCTTCTACGTGTTCCGCTTTATTGCCGGTCTCGGAATCGGTGGCGAGTACGCGGCCATCAACTCCGCGATAGACGAGCTCATCCCTGCTCGATACCGGGGCCGCGTCGACATCGCCGTCAACGGCACCTACTGGGCCGGCGCGGCCATCGGCGCCGCCGCGCAGCTCGCCTTCTTCAACAAGAACCTCTTCCCTGAGAACCTCGGCTGGCGCCTGGGCTTCCTCATCGGGCCGGTCATCGGCGTGCTGATCTGGAACCTACGGAAGCACCTGCCGGAGAGCCCGCGCTGGCTGATGACCCACGGCCGAGAGGAGGAAGCGGAACAGGCCGTCGCCGGCATCGAGGACCGCGTGCGGGCCAGTGGCGCCACGCTCGATGAGGTCGACGAGAGCAAAGCGATCGAGGTCCGCCCGATCGGCACGATCTCCTACGTCCAGATCGCGAAGGTGCTCTTCCGCGACTTCCGCGACCGCAGCATCGTCGGCGCGGTCATGATGATCACGCAGTCGTTCCTCTATAACGCGATCTTCTTCACCTATGCGCTGGTGCTCGGCAACTTCTACGGCGTGAAGTCGTCGACGATCCCGCTGTTCTTCTTCCCGTTCGCGGTCGGCAACCTGCTCGGTCCGCTCGTGCTCGGCCCGCTGTTCGACACGATCGGGCGCCGCAAGATGATCCTGGCCACGTACGGGCTGTCCGGCATCCTGCTCGCCATCACGGGCTTCCTCTTCCGCGCCGGCGCCCTCAACGCCACGACGCAGACCATCCTGTGGTGCGTCATCTTCTTCCTGGCGTCCGCCGGTGCCTCCAGTGCTTACCTCACTGTCAGCGAGCTGTTCCCGCTCGAGCTGCGCGCCCAGGCGATCGCCTTCTTCTTCGCGATCGCCCAGGCCTTCGGCTCGCTCGGGCCGCTGATCTTCGGCGCGCTGATCGGCAAGGGGAAGGACCCGAACCCGCTGACGGTGGGCTTCGTCGGCGCCGCGGTCATCATGATCATCGGCGGCCTCGTGGCCTGGTTCAAGGGTGTCGACTCCGAGCAGAAGTCGCTCGAGGAGATCTCCCTGCCGCTGTCCGTCGTGGGCGGGACGCCGGGCGGACGGACCGCGGAGGCGTAGGACACCGCTGGATACGTGCACGAGAGCGGTAGCGAGGGGTGGGGCCAATGGCCTCACCCCTCGCTTGCGTGGCACGTCCAGGACCAAGGCGCCACGCGTGGGCTACGTTGGCGTAACCTACGGAAGCGTAAGTGCGCCGCTGGCGCACCGGCCTAGGAGGACCGCGATGACGACTGCCTCGCCACACGTGCCCGTCCCCCACGTGCCGGACACGCTGAAACCGGCGCTACGGGGGTGGCTGCACGCCGGCGCCTTTCCCGTCGCGCTCGTCGGCGGACTGGTGCTCATCGCGCTGAGCCGGACGACGGAAGCGCGTGTGGCGACCGCCATCTACGCCGCGACCTGCTGCCTGCTCTTCGGTGTCAGCGCCGTGTACCACCGGGGCCGCTGGTCACCGCGCGTCGCTGCGGTCCTGCGGCGCATCGACCACGCCAACATCTTCCTGATCATCGCGGGCACCTACACCCCGTTCGCGATGCTGCTGCTTCCCTCCGGGCCCGGCCGCGTGCTGCTGTGGCTGGTCTGGGGCGGCGCGATAGCGGGACTGCTCTTCCGCGTCATCTGGCTGCGGGCGCCGCGATGGGCCTACGTCCCGGTCTACCTCGCGCTCGGCTGGGTCGCCGTGTTCTACATTCCGGCGTTCCTCCGCCACGGCGGCGTCGCCGTGCTCGTGCTGATTGCCGTGGGCGGGCTGCTCTACACGCTGGGCGGCCTCGTCTACGGCATGAAGCGGCCCAACCCCTCCCCGCGCTGGTTCGGCTTCCACGAGGTTTTCCACGCACTCACCTTGGGTGCCTTCGTGGCGCACTACATCGCGGTCTCGCTCGTCGCCTACCGCGCCTAGCCCGCTACCGGGCCCTCGCGTCGAATCCGATCGACCTCGCTCATCGCCTCCCGCAGCCGTCCCAGCCACTCCTCGGAGTGCTCCCCCACTAAACGGACGCACCAGACCAGCGCGTCACTGCGACTCCGGGCGACGCCGGCGTCGACGAGCGTGTCGAGCACCTGCCGCTCGGGCTGACGCAGCCGGGTCATCACCGGCGCCGCGAGCGTCGTGAACAGCTGCCGCGCCTCGCCACACTCGACACCCCAGGCGACCTTGCGGCCCACCCGATGCTCGAGCTCACGGGCGACCTCCATCCGGGCCTCACGGCTGCGCTCCCGGAACTCCCGGATCCGTCCCTGTACTGCCGCCGCACGGGCCGCATCGCTCGCGTCCTCGGCCACGGTCGGCAGCGCGATGCGCCCGACGATCAGGATCTCGTCGCGGTCGACGGTCACCGACGGCGCCGTCTCGAACCAGTCCGGCGCCACGCGACCGGACACCCATCCCTGCAGCTCCTCGAGAGTCATGCCGAGATGATTACTC
>JBQCDV010000148.1:0-41248 GCA_051960855.1 Actinomycetales bacterium | reverse complement strand
CGATCGGCGCACGCGGGCAGGTCCAGGTGCCGCAGGGCGTCGACCTCACCCGCCTGGTCCACGCCGCGAACCCGTCCCCGAGCGCCGCCGATGGCGCGGTCACGCTGCGCGTGCGCCATCACCGCGGGCATCTCCTGCGCCGGCGTGCGGTGGCAGCCGTCCCTGCAGCCGAAGCAGGGTGGGACGACCTCACTGTCCCGCTGACCGACTTTGACGACCTTGCCGCCGAGGTGGCGTCCTTCGCAGGGGACGTGGTCCCGGTCGCTCCCGCCGCGCTCGTCGCCGCCGTCCGGCGGGTGCTCCTGGCCGTGGCCGAGGTCCATCAGGAGACAGAGTGAGCTCCGGCTTCACCTCCGTTCCCGACGTCGCTGCGACGGCGGGCCGAGCGCCGGCGCGTCGCGGCAACGGTCCTCAGAGTGCCGGGGATCGCCTCGCTCGCCTGCTGGCCCTCGTGCCGTACCTCATCGCCCGCCCGGGAGTGTCCGTCGCGACCGCCGCGTCGGACTTTGAGATCAGCGAAGCCAGGCTCATCGACGACCTCGAGCTGCTGTTCGTGTGCGGCCTGCCCGGCCATCTGCCCGACGACCTCATCGACGCGACGTTCGAGGGCGGCGTCATCACCGTCAGCAACGCCGACACCCTCGCCCGGCCGCTGCGACTGACCGGCGACGAGGCCGTCGCGCTGCTGTCGGGGCTGCAGGTCCTCGCCGAGCTCCCCGGCGGCGACCCCGACACCGACGAGCTCGTCACCCGCCTGCTCGTCAAGCTCCAGGAGGCGACCGCCGCCGTAGCCCCCGTCGCCGGGCTGGCCATCGCCGCCCCGGATGCGGTCGGGGACGCCGGGCCGACGGGGGAGGCAGCGGCGGTGGCCGAGTCCACGCTGCGCACGCTGCGGGGGGCGCTGGAGCGACAGCGAGCGCTGCGCTTGCGCTACTTCGTGCCGTCGCGTGACGAGCTCACCGATCGGGTGGTCGACCCGATGCGGTTGCTCGTCGTCGACGGCCGTACCTACCTCGAGGCCTGGAGCCGCGGCGTGGAGGCGGTGCGGATCTTCCGGACCGACCGGATCGAGAGTGTGGTCGAGCTTGACGAGCCCTCTCGTCCGCCGGGCGAGGCGCGGCCCCGCGACATCGACGCGGGGGTCTTCCAGGCCGGCCCCGGTGCGCGGGTCGTCACCCTCGACGTGACCGCCGGGGCTCGCTGGGTAGCCGAGTACTACCCGAGCCAGGTCGTTTCCGAGCTGCCGGACGGGGGGCTGCGCATCACCCTTGCCACCCACGACCTGGCCTGGGTCGTCCGCTTGGTGTTGCGCAGCGCCGGCGCGGCACGGGTGGTCGCGCCGCCGGAAGCCGTCCAGGCCGTGGGGGAGGCGGCCGCCGCCGGCCTCGCAAGCCTCGCTGACTCCGCTGGTCCGACCGCCGACTGAGGCAGCCGCATCAGGCGACACGGTCCAGGTGTGGACAGACCCTGTGCAGAACGCCTCAACCGGATCCTGGCCACGTTGCGGCTGATAGCGATTTGCACAACAACTCCTCAACCGCCTGCGCAATTGCGCCGATCTGTTGCAGTGTCAGGGCGAGCAATCCCGCAGGTCGACGGCGCAACGAAGGGCCGGCGACGGGGGGCAGACCCACCAGGTCTCGGAGCCGGATGCAGACCGGGTTTCGAGCAGGAGTCGACGGAGGTCGCGACGTCATGACCACCATCAAGGCCACGTGTCCGCTGTGCGGTGACGTCGATCTCACCCCGGCCCAACTGCGCTTGGTCGTCGCCTCCAAGCCCGGCCTGTCCTACTACGCCTTCACGTGTGAGGGGTGCCAGGACGAGGTCCGCCGCTCCGCCTCCGACGACGTCATCCGCGCTCTCGTGACCGGTGGGGTCAAGCCGCAGCACTGGGACGTCCCGGATGAGGCCCTCGAGCTCAAGACCGGTCCGCTGCTCACCTACGACGACCTGCTGGACATGCACCTTGCTATGCGCAGCATCGACGCCCTTGTGGCCGAGCTGGAGGCAGGCGCGCGGTAGGGAGTCAGCGGCCTCGTCGGGCCCAGGGCCCAGCGGCCCCATCGGCCCGGCTAGCCTAGGGCGGTGCCCTGGCTGCTGATCTGGATCGTCCTGGCTCTCGTGGCCGTCATCGTCCTCGGCCTCGCCGCGCGAGCCCTGTGGCGGTCCGGCCGTGCGCTGGCCCGCGACCTGGGTCGAGCGGCTACGACTCTGGAACAGGCCGCCGCACGGCTCGAGTCGGCCACACCCGATGACGCTCGCCGAGACACCCTCCTCTAGCCAGCAGCGTCGTCTAGCATGGCGAGTGGTGGGGCTCACTCACCGGACAGCGAGACAAGGCGGTTTCCCCATGGGCTTCCTCAAAGAGCCATCGCACCTGATCATCATTCTGCTGGTGCTGCTGGTGCTCTTCGGCGGCAAGAAGCTCCCCGACGCCGCCCGCGGGCTCGGCCGGTCGATGCGCATCTTCAAGTCCGAGATCCGCGAGATGAAGAACGACGACGGGGACGGCGACACCACCCGCACGGCAAGCGGGTCGACGGTGTCCACCGACCGCGCGGCCAGTGAGCGCGAGGTGCGCGAGCCGCGCCCCCTCGAAGGCCGGGTCGTGGAGCGCGAGCAGCGCGAAGCAGCCGAGCGGCGCGAGGCCTGACGGGCCGGACAGCGGCCGCCGGAGACAGCTCCGGCGCTGACCTCCCCGACTGCGCCCCGCTGGACCAGCGATGAACCGACCCGCGCTGCGTCGCACCCGCCCCGCCCGCGGTGACGACGGGCGGATGACTCTCACCGAGCACCTGCGGGAGTTTCGCTCCCGCGTCGTGAAGTCGGCCCTGGCCATCTGTGCGGCCGGCATCCTCGGCTGGGTCAACTACGACCGCCTCTTCCAGGCGCTGCAGCACCCGCTGAAGGTTTTGCAGCACGACCGTCCCGACGCGCTGATCGGCATCAACTTCCAGGGCGTGACCGACGCGTTCAACCTCAAGGTCCAGGTGGCGATCTACACCGGGCTGCTGATCGCCAGCCCCGTCTGGCTGTACCAGCTGTGGGCCTTCATCACCCCTGGTCTGCACCGCCACGAGCGGCGCTACGCCATCGGGTTCGTAGCCGCCGCCGTCCCGCTCTTCTGCGGCGGCGCGTATCTGGCGTGGCGGGTGATGCCGAAGGCGATCGAGGTGCTCGTCGGCGACTTCACCCCGAGCGGCGGCAACAACCTCGTGCCGGCCACGGACTACCTCGACTTCGTCACCCGCTTCATGCTCGCCTTCGGCTTGGCGTTCCTGCTGCCGGTGCTGCTCGTCGGGCTCAACATGGCCGGGATCTTGCCTGCTGCGCGCATCGCTCGCGCGTGGCGGCTGGCGGTAACCCTGATCTTCCTGTTCACCGCGATCGTCACCCCGACGCCCGACCCGGCGACGCTGGTCATCATCTCGCTCGCGGTGTGCAGCCTCTACGTGGTCGCCCTCGGCGTGTGCCTGCTCAACGAACGCCGACGCGGCCGGCGCGCGCCCGTCGAGCTCTCGGACGAGGAGGCAGCACCCCTCGAGCCGGCCCTTCCGGTGGAACCCGCCGCACCGGTCGACCCCGCGCCGGAGGTCTCCGCGGACGCCGAGCGGGTGCCTTTCCGCCCGCGCTACGGCGCGAGCGACTCCTATGACGACGAGGTCCCCACGGACTCGGGCGGCAGCCACTAGGTTCTGCCCCGTGCCTGGTCGGCTCGGCCTGCTTGTCAACCCCACCGCCGGCAGCGGCCAGGGCCATCTCATCGGCGCGCTGCTGCGCGAGGCGCTGCTGCCGCACACGGTCGTCGGGGACCTCTGCCTCGTCGAGCTGTCCCGCGCGACGGCCGCGGACGCCCGCGCCGCCGCCGTTCAGGCAGTGCACAGCGGCGAGGTGGACGCGCTGGCCGTGGTCGGGGGCGACGGCATGGTGTCGCTGGGGCTCGCCGCCGTGACCGACACGTCCATCCCGCTGCTCGTGGTCCCGGCGGGGACCGGCAACGACTTCGCGCGCGCTCTCGGGCTACCGCTGCCATCCGAGGGGGCCGCCGCCGTCGTGCAGGCCGCCGCCGCGGCGTGCGCTGGACTGGCCGGTCGCGACGGCACCTGCCGCGCGTCCCCCGTCGACATCGCCGTCGCCTCGTTGGCCGACGGCCGGCGCATACCGGTCGGGTGCGTGCTGTCGGTCGGCTTCGACGCCGTCGTCAACGCCGCCGCGAACCGCATGCGCTGGCCACGCGGCCCGCGCCGCTACGAGCTGGCTGTCCTGCGGGAGCTCCCGCGCTTCCGACCGCCGACTGTGACCGTGCTCGCCTGCGGGCCGGATGGCGAGGTCGAGCTCGACCGGTCGCTCACCCTGCTCGCCGTGGCGAACACCCCGAGCTACGGCGGCGGCCTGCGGATCGCCCCGACAGCGTCGATCTCCGACGGACTGCTGGACCTGGTCGTCGTCGGCGCGCTGCCGCGGTCTCTCGTGCTGCGGCTGTTTCCCCTCGTACGCAGCGGCCGGCACGTGGCACACGAGGCGGTCGAGGTCCTGCGGGTCCGCAGCGTCGTCGTTCGTGGATTGGGGGCCGGGGCTGTCTACGCCGACGGTGAGGAGCTCGGGGAGCTTCCCGTGCGGCTCGACGTCGCCCCCAGTGCGGTGCGCGTCCTGCTGCCACCAGCCGGGTAGCGTCGAAGGCATGAGCAGTCCCGCCGAGCGGTACGCCGCGTCCCGCCGACGGCAGCAGGAGCACCGGGCAGAGTCGCAGACGCAGCTAGGCGCGTTCCGCGGGCTCTACGAGTTCCCGCTCGACGCGTTCCAGGTCGAGGCGTGCCGCGCCCTCGAGCGGGGGGAGGGCGTCCTCGTCGCCGCCCCTACCGGGTCCGGCAAGACGATCGTCGGGGAGTTCGCGGTGCACCTCGCCCTCGCCGAGGGCCGCAAGTGCTTCTACACCACGCCGATCAAGGCCCTGTCGAACCAGAAGTACTCCGACCTCGTGCGCCGGTACGGATCGGAGCAGGTCGGTCTGCTCACCGGGGACAACAGCATCAACAGCGAGGCGCCCGTCGTCGTCATGACGACCGAGGTCCTGCGCAACATGCTCTACGCCGGCTCGACGACCCTGGCCGGGCTCGGATACGTCGTCATGGACGAGGTGCACTACCTCTCCGACCGCTTCCGAGGTGCCGTGTGGGAGGAGGTGATCATCCACCTACCCGAGTCGGTGCGGCTGGTGTCGCTGTCGGCGACCGTGAGCAACGCCGAGGAGTTCGGCGACTGGCTGCAGACGGTGCGGGGTGACACCGCCGTGGTCGTCGAGGAGCACCGGCCGGTGCCGCTGTGGCAGCACGTGCTCGTCGGCCCGCGCCTCTACGACCTGTTCCTCGAGACCCACGGGGACGACCCCGCGAGCGACCGCCGCCGTGAGGTCAACCCCGAGCTCGTCCGCCTGGCGCGCGACGAGGGGCGATTCAGTGAACGACGCAGCGGCGGCGGGCGTGGCAGCTCCGGCGGGCAGGGTCGTGGCGGAGGCCGGGGCTTCCGCGGGGGCGGCCTGGTGCGGACTCCGAGCCGCGCCGAGGTGATCGCCAGGCTCGACGCCGAGGGCCTGCTGCCCGCCATCACGTTCATCTTCAGCCGTGCCGGATGCGCGGCCGCCGTCGAGCAGTGCATGGCCGCCGGGCTCCGGCTTACGACCGCCGACGAGCGCTACGAGATCGCCCGCATCATCGGCGAGCGGTGCGCGGACATCCCCGACGACGACCGCGCCGTGCTGGGCTTCTACGGCTGGGCGGACGCGCTGGAGAGGGGCGTGGCTGCTCATCACGCCGGGATGCTGCCGACCTTCAAGGAGGTCGTGGAGGAGCTGTTCGTCCGTGGCCTCGTCAAAGCGGTCTTCGCCACCGAGACCCTCGCGCTCGGCATCAACATGCCGGCCCGCAGCGTCGTGCTCGAGCGGCTGGTGAAGTACAACGGTGAGGCCCACGTCGACGTGACGCCGGGGGAGTACACCCAGCTCACCGGCCGCGCCGGTCGTCGCGGCATCGACATCGAAGGCCACGCCGTCGTGCTGTGGACGCAGGGCTTCGACCCGCGGGCCGTCGCCGGTCTCGCCTCTACGCGCACCTATCCGCTGCGGTCGAGCTTCCGCCCCTCCTACAACATGGCCGTCAACCTCGTCGGGCAGATGGGCCGCGAGCGGTCACGGGAGCTGCTGGAGACCTCCTTCGCGCAGTTCCAGGCCGACCGGGCGGTCGTCGGGCTGGCGCGGCAAGTGCAGCGCAACCAGGAGGCACTCGAGGGCTACCGGGAGGGCATGAGCTGCCACCTGGGCGACTTCGAGGAGTACGCCCGGCTGCGACGGGAGCTGAAGGACCGCGAGGCGCTGCTGTCGCGGGAGGGTGCCGCCCTGCGGCGGGCCTCGGCCGCGCAGTCCCTCGAGCGGCTGCGGCCGGGCGACATCATCCGCGTCCCGACGGGCCGCTACGCGGGCATCGCGGTGGTGCTCGACCCGGGGCTCGACGGCGGACGTGAAGGCCCGCGGCCCACGGTGCTCACCACCGACCGGCAGGTGCGACGGCTCGCGCTCATCGACTTCCCCGGCCCGGTGGAGCCGCTCGAGCGGATTCGGCTGCCGCGCACCTTCAACGCCCGCAACCCCCAGCAGCGACGCGACCTCGCCTCGACCGTCCGCAACGCTGTCCCCGACGGTGCCGGACGGCGGCCCCCTCGGTCCCGCTCCCTGGCCGCCGACGACGCCGAGCTGGCCCGCATCCGTGCGGCGATCCGCCAGCACCCGTGCCACGGCTGCGACGACCGCGAGGACCACGCCCGCTGGGCCGAGCGCTACTGGCGGCTGCGGCGCGAGACCGAGCAGCTGGAGGCTAAGGTCGCCAACCGCTCCCACACGGTGGCGCGCACCTTCGACCGTGTCTGCTCGGTGCTGGAGTCGCTGCACTACCTCGACGGGGACAAGGTCACCGACGAGGGCCGTCGGCTGGGCCGGATCTACAGCGAGCTGGACCTGCTGGCCGCCGAGTGCCTGCGCGAGCGCGTCTGGCACGACCTGGGTCCGGCCGAGCTCGCCTCAGCCGTCTCCGCGCTCGTCTACGAGGCGCGCCGATCGGAGGACTCCGGGCCGCCGCGCGTGCCGGGCGGTCGGGTGCGCGCAGCCCTCGAAGAGACCCTGCGGTTGTGGGGGCAACTCGACCGGCTCGAGGACGACAACCACCTCGACTTCCTGCACGAGCCCGACCTCGGGTTTGCCTGGGCAGCGTGGCGGTGGGCGTCCGGAGCCGACCTTGACGACGTGTTGGGGGAGACCGACCTCCCGGCGGGCGACTTCGTGCGCTGGGTCAAGCAGGTCGTCGACCTGCTGGGTCAGATCGCCGACGCAGCCGACGAGGAGTCGGGGGTGCGGCGGACCGCTCAGCGCGCGATCGACGGGCTGCGCCGCGGCGTCGTCGCCTACAGCTCCGTCGGCTGAACTGCTCGTCGGCTCGACTGCACGTCATCCGAACTGCTCATCAGCGAGGCTGGGCCGATCAAGCCGGCTGCGCGGCCAGCGCCTGCAACAGGCGCTCACCGCTGGACCGCAGCCCCCACCGCTCGCTGAGCTGCAGAAACGCCTCCGGGTCGTGAGGTGTCCGCGGCACCGCTGTCTGCAGGTCGGGCAGCGGCACGTCGCGTCGCACCTGCACGACACCCGGCGCCGCATCGAGGTACGCAGCGGCATCGAGCAATTTCCGGCGCAGTCCCGGTGCCATCGGTGACGCCGGGTCGAGGGCCGCCTCCCGGATTCCGCTGAGGCTGCCGTAGGTCGACACCAGGCCCGCGGCCGTCTTGTCTCCCACCCCCGCGACACCGGGCAGGCCGTCGGAAGGGTCGCCGCGCAGTGTGGCGAAGTCCGCATACTGGTCCGCTCGAACGCCGTAGCGGCGACGCACCTCAGCGTCGTCGATCGTCTCCAGTCGGGCGATGCCGCGGGCCGTGTACAGCACGTGGACCGGACCGTCGTCCCGCACGACCTGGAACAGGTCACGGTCGCCGGTCACGATCTCGACGGGGCCCGACGCGCGAGCAGCCAACGTCGCGATCACGTCATCGGCTTCGAAGCCCGCCGCCCCGACCCTGGCCAGACCCACCGCGGCGAGGACCTCCGCGATCACCGGCACCTGCGGCGCCAGCGTGTCCGGCACCTCCTCCTCGGTCGGGGCGGGAGCACTTGCGACGCGGTGCGCTTGTGCGTCGCTCGCGACGCGGTGCGCTTGTGCGTCGCTCGCGACGCGGTCCACTTGTGCGTCGCTCGCGACGCGGTCCACTTGTGCGTCGCTCGCGACGCGGTGAGCCTTGTACGAGGGCAAAGCCTCCACCCGGAACGCCGGCCGCCAGTCGTCGTCCCAGCACGCCACCAGCCCGCGCGGACGACGTTCGGTGATGAGCCTGGCCAACATGTCCATGAAGCCGCGCACCGCGTTGACCGGGGTGCCGTCGGGGGCTTTGAGAGAGTCGGGGACGCCGTAGAAGGCGCGGAAGTAGAGCGAGGCGGAGTCGAGCAGCACCAGGGGGCGGTCGGTCACGCCCCCACCTTGGCATCTGCCCGCGTGGCGCAGGGGACGGACGGCTCAACCGCGGACGTCGCGCGCCGATACGGGCGACGTGGGCGAACCCTCCGACGTCGCCTCGAGACTGCGCGCTCTCGAGCTGCTCAGCGACGTCGCCGTCTCGGTGCTGTCCAGCACCTCGGTCGAGGAGACTCTGCAGCTGGTGGCGTCCGCCGTGGTCGACAGCTTGGGCTTCCAGTGCGCGGTGCTCAATATCGTCGAGGGCGACCACGTCGACGTCGTCGCGGCGGCCGGTCCTCAGGAGGTCCGCGACGCCCTGCTCGGCGTGCGGGAGGACCTCACGACGTGGGATGCCTATCTGGAGGCTTCTGAGCCGCTGGGCGGGCTGTGCTTTGTCGACGGTCGCGTCGAGCGGCCGACCTCCGACCTCGCCGAGTGGGTGCCGGACATCCCGGTCCGCGACGACCCAGAGTCGTGGCATCCGCTGGACGCGCTCTTCGCTCCGCTGCGCGCCGCGACGGGGCAGCTGGTCGGCATCTTGTCGGTGGACCTGCCCCTCGACGGCCGCCGCCCGGGGCCGGCCACCGTCGAGCTGCTCGAGCGCTTCGCGGCCCAGGCGGCTCTCGCGATCGAACGGGCGCGGCTGCTGGCGGAGGTCAACGCGCGAGCGGCGCTCTTCCGCACCACCTTCACCGACGCCCCCGTCGGGATGGCCGTCCTCGACGGCTCCGGCCGCATGCTCGAGGCCAACGCGTCCTGTCTGCGGATCCTGGCAGCGGGCAGCGACGACCTGGTCGGGCGACTCGCCTGGGACGCCGTGCACCCGGACGACCTCGAGCGGGTGCGGGGGGCATTGCAGGAGGTCCTCGACGGCACCCGCAGCTCCGCCTCAGGAGAGGTCCGCAGCCGGGATGGGTCGAAGTACGGAGCCGCTGTCGCCACCCGCCTGACCACACCCGGTCCCGCTTGCGTCCTCCTGCAGCTGGAGGACGTGACCGAGCGTCGGCAGGCGGAGCAGACGCTGCTGCGGCAAGCCACCACCGACGTGCTCACCGGCCTCGCCAACCGCGCGACGCTGCAGGAGCGGCTGGCAGCCGCACTCCGTCGCGACCCCACCGGCGTGGCCGTCCTCTTCTGCGACCTCGACCACTTCAAGCTCGTCAACGACTCCTACGGGCACGGCCTCGGCGACGACCTGCTGCGCGTCGTCGCCACGCGGCTCTCCGAGTGCGCGCCCCGGGCCGTCGTGGCCCGACTCGGCGGCGATGAGTTCGTCCTCCTGCTCGTCGGCGCCTCGCAGGAGTCGGCGATCGCGGTGGCGGAGGCCATCTCCGCCGCGGTCTCGCAGCCCGTGACCAGCCGCGGGGTCACGGTCACTCCCGGTATGTCGGTGGGCATCGCGATGGGCACCGTCGGGGTCACTGTCGACGAGATCCTCGCCCACGCCGACACTGCCCTGTACGAGGCCAAGGCTGCCGGGCGGCGGCGCTGGCGGATCTACTCGACGGAGATGCGCGACCAGGTCGTCGAGCAGCTCTCGCTGCGCGAGGACCTGCCCACGGCCCTGCAGGGGCGGCAGTTCGAGCTCTACTACCAGCCGGTCGTCGACGTGGCGCAGGGGACGACCGTCGGCTACGAGTCCCTGCTCCGCTGGCGGCATCCGCGGCGCGGCCTGCTGCTGCCCGGGGCCTTCCTCGACCTCGTCTTCGAGGGGGAGCTGGCGAACGACGTCAGCGACTGGGTCCTCGAGCGCGCCATCGCCGACGCCCGGCACTGGCCGTCGCGCGGTCCACAGCGCCCGTTCGTCAGCGTCAACGTCGCGCCGAGCCAGCTCTCCCGCCCGGACCTGGCCGACCTCGTGGACTCCCTGCTGCGCCGCTACCACCTGCCCGCCTCCTCGCTGTGGATCGAGATCACCGAGGACGCCGTCGTGGGCGAGCGAGCCCAGCTCAACACGCTGGCGGCGCTGCGGGCGCTCGGGGTCCACGTCGTCATCGACGACTTCGGCAGCGGCTACGCGGGACTGGTGTCTCTGCGCGACGTCCCTGCTGACGTCATCAAGCTCGACCGCCAGCTGCTGTCGGGGCTGGTCACCCGCACCGTCGACCGCTTCATCGTCGAGAGCGTGGTGGACCTCGCTCACCGGCTCGGCCTGCTGCTCGTCGCCGAGGGCATCGAGGAGGCCGGCCAGCTCGCGGTCCTGCGCGAGCTCGGCATCGACCTGGCGCAGGGGTGGCACCTCGGCAAGCCCCAGCCGCTGCTGTCCGTGCGGCTGCACCGCACCGGCGTCCCGATCGCCGAAGCCGACGAGGACGGTGCGGCGCTGGCCCGGCCCCAGCTGCTCGAGACCCTGGCCTCCTCCGACACCGTCGAGGACCTCGGGCGCCGCTGCATCGCGGCGGCCATGCGCCTGACCGGCGCTTCCGGAGGCTCGCTCGTCACTGCCGCCGCCGGGCGTCAGCTCGTGACGCGGTACTCGCAGGGCTATCCGGTCGAGGTCGTGAACCGCTTCCGCACCTTCAGCCTCGACAGCCGCCTGCCCCTGGCAACCGCCACCCGCGAGAACCGGGTGGCCTGGCTGGTCCCTCTCCTGGCGGACGGCGAATCCGGCGACGACCTGTACGGCGTGCCCGAGCTCAGCACCGCGATGGCTCTGGTGGCCATCCCGCTGCCCGAGGACCCCGAGACCGGCCCCTTCGAGGCCCGGGTGCTGGGGGCGATCGGGCTCTCGTGGCTGCCGGGGCTGCTGCCCGACCCGGGCGCCCCTGAGGTGCTGGCCAGCCTCGCCGACGTCGCTGCCCGGCGGCTACGCGAGCTGCTCGCGCCTGCCGACGCCGGCGCGGCCGCCGTTCGGGGATAGGGGGCAGAGCCACCCGCGGCCTGCAGGCGCACTGCGCCGGCGCACGCTGTGACAGCCGAACGCCGCTGCGGCGCTCCCGCCGTCACATCCGCTGCCGTCGCGGCTACATTGACGGCGTGACATCGATCCCCGCCGACCGTCTCCTCCGAGCGCAGCAGGCCACCGCGGCAGCCGGGCTGGATGCGCTGCTCGTCACACCGGGCCCCGACCTGCGCTACCTGGTCGGCTACGACGCGCTCCCGCTCGAGCGCCTCACCTGCCTCGTCGTCCCTGCTACGGGAGACATCCGCCTGGTGTGCCCCACCCTGGAGGTGCCGAGCGCGCAGGCCTCCCCGGCTGGCGATCTCGGCCTGGACGTCGTGGGCTGGGGAGAGACCGACGACGCCGTCGCCCTGGTGGCCGGGATGCTGCCGGGAGCTCGACGGGTCGCGGTGAGCGACCAGATGTGGGCGGAGAAGGTGCTCCGGTTCCGCGCCGCGATGCCCGAGGCGGAGCAGGTGCTCGGGTCGGTCGTGCTGCGCGACCTGCGCATGCGCAAGGACGACCAGGAGATCGAGGCACTGCGCGCGGTGGGCCGTGCGATCGACTCCGTGCATGAGCGCGTGGGGGAGTGGCTGCGGCCGGGCCGCACCGAGCGCGAGGTGGGACGCGACATCGCCGCGGCGATCCTTGACGCCGGCCACGACCGCGTCGACTTCGTCATCGTCGGCTCGGGCCCCAACGGCGCGTCGCCGCACCACGAGCTGTCCGACCGCGTCATCGGCGTCGGCGATCCGGTCGTGGTCGACATCGGCGGCACGATGGGCGGCTACTGCTCGGACTCCACCCGGACCTACTCGGTGGGCGAGCCACCGGCGGACTTCGCGGAGTACTTCGAGGTCCTGCTCGCTGCGCAGAAGGCTTCGTGCGAGGCCGTGCGACCCGGCGTCACCGCCGAAGCCGTGGACGCGGCCGCCCGTCAGGTGATCGACGACGCCGGGTACGGCGACCGGTTCTTCCACCGGACCGGGCACGGCATCGGGGTGGAGACGCACGAGGAGCCCTACATCGTGACCGGCAACGAGCTGCCGCTCGAGCCGGGCATGGCCTTCTCGGTGGAGCCGGGGATCTACCTGGCTGGGCGGCACGGCGCGCGCATCGAGGACATCGTCGTCGTCACCGAGACCGGGATGGAACGGCTCAACCAGTCGCCGCGCGAACTGCGCGTGCTACCAGCCTGACTCCCTCACACCTCGCCCGTCACGCTCATACCCGTCACGCACTGTCAAGGACGCCAGATGCCTGTCGATCGGATCCTGCCGACCGAGGAGGCCCAGGAGCTGCTGGGCCTCGTCCGCGAGCTCGTGCGCGACGAGCTGCGGCCCGCCGCCGACGCGGCCGAGGCCGAGGGGAGGTTTCCCCGCGAGCTGATCGCGACCCTGGGAGAGGCCGGCCTGCTCGGCCTGCCCTACCCGGAGGAGTTCGGCGGCGGAGGCCAGCCCTACGAGGTCTACCTCCAGGTGGTCGAGGAGCTGGCGGCGGGCTGGGCCACGATCGGTGAGACTGTGAGCGTCCACACCCTCGCGTGCTTCCCCCTTGCCGAGTTCGGGACCGACGAGCAGCGGCAGCGGTGGTTGCCGGAGATGATCGGCGGCGGCCTGCTCGGCGGCTACTGCCTGTCCGAGCCGCAGTCGGGCTCGGATGCTGCCGCTATGCGCACGCGCGCCGAGCGACAGCCCGACGGCTCGTGGGTCGTCAACGGCACCAAGGCGTGGATCACCCATGGCGGCGTGGCCGACTTCTACTCACTGTTCGCGCGCACCGGTGGCGACGGCGCGCACGGGATCAGCTGCTTCCTGGTTCCCGGTGACGCCGACGGGCTGGGCTCGGCCACACCCGAGCGGAAGATGGGCTTCAAGGCCTCACCGACGGCGCAGGTGACCTATGACGGCGTCCGCCTCGGTGCCGACCGTCTCCTCGGCGACGAGGGGGCCGGGTTCAAGATCGCCCTGCGCGCCCTCGACAGCGGTCGCCTCGGCATCGCCGCCTGCGCCGTTGGTCTCGCGCAGGCGGCTTTCGATGCGGCGCTGGCCTACGCCCGCGAGCGCGAGCAGTTCGGTCGGCCGATTCTGGACAACCAGGCGATCGGGTTCCTGTTCGCTGACCTCGCCACCGCCATTACGGCCGCGCGCGAGCTCTACCTGGCCGCGGCACGTCGACGCGACGCCGGGCGTGACTTCAGCCAGCAGGCGGCCATGGCCAAGCTCTTCGCCAGCGACACCGCGATGCGGGTCGCCACCGACGCCGTTCAGGTCCTGGGGGGTTACGGCTACACCGCGGACTTCCCCGTTGAGCGCTACTTCCGGGAGGCGAAGGCCTTCCAGATCGTCGAGGGGACCAACCAGGTGCAGCGGCTGGTCATCAGCCGGAGCCTGCAGCGCTGATCTTGGTGCGGCCGACGAGGGGGACCGCGGCTACGGTGTGACCGTGGAGGAGATCGACGAGGTCGACCGGCACATCGTCAGCCAGCTGCTCGGTGACGGGCGCATGAGCTACACCGACCTCGCCAAGGCCACCGGCCTGTCGACCTCGGCCGTGCACCAGCGCGTGCGGCGGCTCGAGCAGCGAGGGGTCATCCGCGGCTATGTGGCCGTCGTCGACCCCGCGGCGATCGGGCTGGGCATCACGGCGTTCATCTCGGTCAAGCCCTTCGACCCCGCCGCCCCCGACGACGTCCCGGAGCGGCTGTCGGACCTCGCCGAGATCGAAGCCTGCTACTCGGTGGCCGGTGAGGAGAACTACCTGCTCAAGGTGCGCGTGCCCGACACGCTCGCGCTCGAGTCGCTGCTGGCGCGGCTGCGCACGCAGGCCAACGTCAGCACGCGGACGACGGTGGTGCTCTCCACGCCGTACGAGGCCCGACCGCCTCAGCTGGCTCCCCGGGGCTGAGGAGCGGGCGGTTGGCTCCCTGCCGGACTCAGGCCAAGGTGGCGCGGGCCGCGCTGTCACGGCTGCTCGCCGCGGCGGCCAGTGCCTCAGCCGAGGCGCCGGCAAGGTGCCCCGAGTGGGAGGCCCACCACGACTGGCCCTCCGCCGGCAGCGTGTCGATGGGGTCGTAGTACTGGTAGGCCCGCGAGAGCGCGTCCGCATCGTCGAGCTCGATGCCAGTGCGGTAGTTCTTGGTCCACGAGGAGATGCCGCGCACCTCGTCGTAGTCGGCGAGCTGATGGACCCAGCGCTTGCCGACGAAGGGGACATCGCAGACGATCCGCGGCGTAGCGAACCCCGGCAGGTAGCCCATGATCGCGTGCTGCAGGTGCTGTGCGTGCTTGACCGACACCCGCCAGTGCTCACTGAACGGGATCATGTCGCACATGTAGAAGTAGTAGGGGGTGACCGAGGCGCCGTCGAGCAGGGCGAAGCAGAGGTCGAGCAGTTGCTCGGGAGTGTCGTTGACCCCGCGCATGAGGACGCCCTGGTTGCGAACGTCCCGCAGCCCGGTCGCCAGGACAGCGCGGGCCGCCTGCGCGACCAGAGGCGTCACGGACTGGGCGGAGTTGACGTGCGTGTGCATCGCGATCATGACGCCGCGAGCGCGCGCCTTGGTGGCCAGACGCTCCAGACCAGCGAGGACGTCGTCCTGCAGCCAGTGCTGCGGAAGGCCCATGAGCGCCTTGGTGGCCAGCCGGATGTCGCGGATGTTGTCGATGTCGAGGAGCGCGTCGACAAACGCCTCGAGGCGCGGCCACGGGAAGTTGGCGACGTCGCCTCCGGAGACCACGACATCGCGGACTCCCGGCGTGCGTCGCAGGTAGTCGAGCATCGCCTCGGTGCGGTCGGCCGGCTTGAGCAGCAGCTTGAGCTTGTCCACCTGTGCAGTGGAGTTGCCGACCAGGTCCATCCGGGTGCAGTGCCCGCAGTACTGGGGGCAGGTCGAGAGCAGCTCGGCGAGCACCTTGGTCGGGTAGCGGTGCGTGAGCCCCTCGGCCACCCACATGTCGTGCTCGTGCAGGGAGTCGCGCGTGGCGTAGGGATGACTGGGCCAGTCCGTGCGACGGTCGGAGAAGACCGGCAGCATGTAGCGCCGCACGGGGTCGGCGTAGAACGCGGCTGTGAAGTCGGCGCCGGCGGTCGGCATCGGGGAGGTGGTGCTCGGCACCATTGTGTTGAGCATCTGCGGCGGCACGAGCATCGACATCGTGGCCCGCTGCGCCTGGTCACGCTCGAGGTCGGCGTAGAACCGGTCGTCGAGCAGGTCGCCCATCACCTCACGCAGCTGCTTGAGGTTCTTCACGCAGTGCGCGCGCTGCCACTGCGCCGACGCCCAGTCGGCGGCGCTGACGTCGCGCCAGCCCGGCAGCCGGGTCCAGTCGGGCTCAACCAGCTCCGAGCGCCGGTAGACATAGGGCTGCGCCACGCCTCCACCGGCCGCGGTCAGCCCGGAGGCGCCGGGGGCGAGATCGTCGAGCAGCTGGGTCATCGGGGCGCTCCTTCTGTAGCGGTCGCGGCGTATGGCAGCCTACGGGAGAACCTCCCGTAGGTCGATCGCCGCACCGGAAACCTTCCCGCCGGAATGACGAAGTAAAGGAGAATGCTGCGTGCCAGCGTCCAGCAGTCCTATCGGCCTCCACCGCGTCGTCGACCCCGCCGGCGCGCTGCCGCAGGCTGCGCGCGTCCTTGACAACGACCCCGACATCGCGAACGACGAGGTCCGGGTGCGGGTGGAGCGGCTCAACCTCGACGCTGCCTCCTTCCGGCAACTGGAGGCCAAGCACGGCGGCGACGGGGAGGCGGTCCGAGCCGAGGTCCTCGCGATCGTGGCCGAGCGAGGCAAGATGCAGAACCCGGTCACCGGATCGGGGGGGATGCTCGTCGGGACGGTCGAGGCAGTCGGCCCGCAGAGCCCTCTCGGGCTGGGGGTGGGAGACCGGGTCGCGACCCTGGTGTCGCTGTCGCTGACGCCGTTGCGGATCGAGGACGGTCTCCAGCGTTGGGACGGCCGCAGCGAGCAGGTGCCGTGCGACGGCACCGCCATCCTCTTCGCCCGCTCCATCGCCGCCCGACTGCCCGATGACCTGCCCTCGGGACTGGCAATGATGGTGATGGATGTCTGTGGCGCACCGGCTTTGACCGCCCGGGTCGTGCGCTCGCAGGCGCAGCGTCTCGACCGAGTACCCCGCGTGGCCGTCATCGGAGGGGCAGGCAAAAGCGGGTCGCTGTCCCTGGCTGCGGCGCGGGACTGCGGTGCCGCCACGGTCGGTGTCGTCCCCGTGGAGTCCGAGCGCGAGGCGCTGCTCGCGGCGGGGCTGTGCGATGCCGTCGCACTGGCCGACGCCCGCGACCCGGTCCAGGTGGCCGAGGCCGTCGCGCAGGGCTTCGGCGCCCCTGCAGACGTGACAGTGGTGTGCGTCGACGTGCCGGGCTGCGAGCACGGGGCGATCCTCGCGACCGCCGACGGCGGCACCGTCATCTTCTTCAGCATGGCGACGTCGTTCTCCGCGGCGGCTCTCGGGGCGGAGGGGCTGGCCGCCGACGTGACGATGCTCGTCGGCAACGGCTACGTCCCAGGGCACGCCGACTACGCTCTCGAGCTCCTGCGGCGCTCGCCCGGAGTCCGGCAGCTCTTCGAGGCCCGCCTCGAGCGGGAGGCGACGGCCTGACCGACAGCGGGGCCGGTCGTCGGCGTCGTCTGTCGGCTCACGACAATAGGGCGGTGGGCACTCCCGATCCCGAGGCATCAGCCGTCACCCGCCTGCTGATCAATGGCGCGGTCTACAGCGCGTCCGACCCCTTCGCCACGGCGATGCTCGTCGTGGGGGACACCGTGGCATGGGTCGGCTCCGATGGAGCGGCCGAGACTCATCGTGACAGCGCTGACGAGGTCGTCGATCTCGACGGGAGGCTGGTCGCGCCGGCGTTCGTCGATGCCCATGTCCACTGCACGGAGACCGGCCTGGCTCTGACCACCCTGGATCTGGGCGGCGCCGCCAGCGTCGCCGACGTGCTCGACCGCGTGGCGGCGTACTCCCGCGCGCACTCGGGCGAGACGGTGCTCGGCGCGGGGTGGGACGAACTGACCTGGCCGGAGCAGCGACCCCCCACGCGGACGGAGCTGGACCGCGCGGCGGACGGGGCGCCGGTCTACCTCGCCCGCGTCGACGTGCACTCGGCGGTCGTGTCGACGGCCATGGCCGACCTCGGGGGACCGGCGCTCACCTCGGCTCCCGGCTGGGACGACTCGGGGCGCGTCGAGAGGGAGGCCCACCACGTCGTCCGCGCGGCCACGCGCCGCGCCCTCACCCCGCAGCGGCGCCGGCACCTGCAGGAGGTGGCGCTGAGGGCAGCTGCAGCCGCCGGCATCGGCGTTGTGCACGAGATCGCCGCTCCTCACATCGTCGCCGACGACGACACCGCCGTGCTGCGGGAGCTGCTCGGTGACCTGCCGCTCCCAGAGGTGGTCACCTACTGGGGAGAGGCGGTCGAGACCTCCGCCCAGGCCCGCGACCTCGCCCGCGCCCGCGGCGTGGCCGGGCTAGCCGGCGACCTGGTGGTGGATGGCTCGATCGGGTCGCGCACCGCCGCGCTCCTCGACCCCTACACCGATGCTGCCGCCGCCGGCCTCGACCCCGGCTACCGAGGCCACCGCTACCTCGACGATGAGCAGGTGCGGCTGCACCTGCGGGCCTGCACCGCAGCGGGCCTCCAGGCGGGCTTCCACGTGATCGGCGACGACGCCATTCGCGCCGTCGTGGCCGGCCTGCGCGCCGTGGAGGAGGAGCTGGGCACCGCGGCCATCCGGGCGTGTCGTCACCGACTGGAGCACCTCGAGCTTCTGGACACAGCGGACATCGCCGACCTCGCCCGCTGGGGCGTCGTGGCATCGGTGCAGCCGGTCTTCGACGAGCTGTGGGGCGGGCCCGAATCCCTCTATGCCACCCGCCTCGGCGGCTGCCGCGCTGCCGCCATGAACCCCTTTGCGTCACTGCAACGTGAAGGGGTTGCCGTCGCCCTCGGGTCCGACTCCCCGGTGACGCCGCTGCAGCCGTGGCGCGCCGTCCGGGCTGCCGCCTGGCATCAGAACGCCGACCAGCGGCTGACGGTGCGCGCTGCGTTCGCCGCCCACACCCGGGGCGGCTGGCGGGCCGCTCGAGCAGACCAGGGTGGCGTGCTCGCCCCCGGAGCTCCCGCCACCTATGCCGTGTGGCGAGCGCAGGAGCTGGTCGTGCAGACCCCGGACGAGCGGGTCGCCGCCTGGTCCACCGACCCCCGCGCGGGTGTGCCGGCCTTGCCCCTGCTCGGCCCGGACATCCCGTTGCCGGTGTGCGAGCAGACGGTCGTGCGGGGACGGGTGGTCTACGAGGCGGCCTGAGGGAGGCGTGCGACGGCCGCGCGGACCGCCGGCAGCAGTCGTCGGGCGAGGGCGGCGTGTCCGGCATCGTTCGGGTGGTAGCCGTCGGAGTGGCCTCGGTAGGTGGAGCGGCCCGCCGGCCCGCGCAGCCCGGGCTGGTCGAACAGGTCCCGCACGCCCACGAACTGCCCGCCGTGATCCCGGCACAGCCGCGAGATCACCCCGTCGTAGTCGGCGGCGCTGCCAGCGGCGAACGTCGCGGCGCGTCCCCACCACGTGCCCATGCAGACGAGTTGCACGTGAGGGCTGTGCTGCTGCACCAGCGCGAGCATTGCGTCGTAGTCCTGCCGGAAGCGCGTCAGGCTGGTGCCGTGCCGGGCGTCGTTGCTGCCCAGCTCGAGGACCGCGACATCGAGGTCATCGGGAACGGCGACCAGCGAGCGCGCGAGGCTGAGCCGGTCGACGTTGACGAGGCGGAAGCCGGTCTCGAGGTCGACGGGCTGCTGGCGCTGCAGCGCCGCCACCAGCAGGAGCCGGTAGGACCGCGCGGCGGTCGTGGCGAAGCTGCCGAAGGCGAGGCTGTCGCCGATGACCGCGAAGCGGAGAGGAGCGGCTGTCGGCGGGGAGCTGGGCGTCGTGCTGCTGGGCGCCGTGCTGCTGGGCGCCGGTGAGGTGGGCGTCTGGGTGGTTCCCGGGCTGCTGGGCGTCGTGCCGCTGGCCGTCGGGGTGCTGGCCGTCGGGGAGGCCGCGAGTGTGGCTGACGACCGAGGCGGGTCCGCCGGAGCGGAGCAGGCCGCCAGCAGCAGCGGGAGGATGAGCGCCGCGCGCGTCAGCAGGCAGCGAAGGCGCACGCCGCGAGCCTACGTGGGCTGACCGGTCGCTCCGAGTGCGGCGCGTCGCGGCTGCCGCCGCGGCAGGAGGATGTGCGGCCAATCAGATACCCGACCGGATAACCTGCTGTAGCGAAGGCCTTTGACGGGATGATGTGTGCGACGCGGGGAAGTGGACGGAGAGTTGAGATGCAGCAGGTGCCGACATGGCCGCTGTCGTGACGTCACGCCCTGAGGCAAAGCTCGCCCTGCCTCCCGAGACGGTGGCGCGGGCGCGCGCACTTGCCGCGCGAGCGGCCGAGCCGGTCGTCCAGCTCGCACGCACCCATACGACGGTGAGCGTCGAGCGGGCAGTTCTACGCATGGCGGGTCTGGAGGGCGCCGACGCTGAGGGGATCCCCTGGGTCAACCGGCTCGTCGACACCGTGCGGGAGCAGGTCGGGCTCGAGCACGGCGTCGCCCTGCCGGTCTGGGACGCGCTGGTCAGCGACGGTGGGGGCGACCTCACGGTCCTGGCGCAGAAGGCCGCCGCTGGTTCCGTGCGGTTCCGCGTCCCCGACAAGCGCGACGCCGGGCGCGCACGCACGGCAGCCCGTCGCGCCGCACGCTCCGGCGTTCGGAACGTCGATGCGCGACGCAAGGAGCGCGACCGCCTGATCAAGCGGATCGGCGACGCGCCGCGCCAGCCGTGGATCTACCTGATCGTTGCCACCGGCGACATCTACGAGGACATCCCGCAGGCGCAGGCGGCGGCACGCGAGGGCGCCGACATCATCGCCGTCATCCGCAGCACCGGGCAGTCCCTGCTGGACTACGTACCTGAGGGCGCGACCCGCGAGGGCTACGCCGGCACCTATGCCACGCAGGAGAACTTCCGGCTCATGCGGGCTGCGCTGGACGACGTCTCCCGCGAGCTCGGCCGCTACGTCCGGCTCACCAACTACGCGTCCGGGCTCTGCATGCCGGAGATCGCCACGCTGGCCGGGCTCGAGCGGCTCGACATGATGCTCAACGACTCGATGTACGGGATCCTCTTCCGCGACATCAACCCGATCCGGACGTTCGTCGACCAGCGCTTCAGCCGGCAGGTGCACGCCCGCGCGGGCATCATCATCAACACCGGCGAGGACAACTACCTCACGACGGCGGACGCGGTCGAGGCCGCGCACACCGTCACCGTCAGCCAGCTGCTCAACGAGGCCTTCGCCAAAGAGGCGGGCCTGGAGGACTGGCAGCTCGGGCTGGGCCACGCCTTCGAGATCAACCCCGACCTGCCCGACTCGTTCCGCCTCGAGCTGGCCCACGCGATGCTGGCGCGCGAGCTGTTCCCCGAGGCGCCGCTGAAGTGGATGCCGCCGACCCGGCACATGACTGGGGATGTTTTCCGCGGCTACCTGCTCGACGGCTTCTTCAACCTGGTCGGCTCGCTCACGGGCCAGGGGATCCTCCTGGTCGGCATGATGACCGAGGCCGTCGTCACTCCGTTCCTCTCCGACCGGGACCTGGCGCTGCAGAACGTCCGCTACGTCCTCAACGCCACCGGCGCCCTGCACGAGGACTTCCGGCCGGCCCCAGACGGCATGATCGTGCAGCGTGCCCACCAGGTGCTGGCCGAGGCCGTCGACCTGCTCGAGCGCATCGTCGACGACGGCCTGCTGCCGGCGATCGCCGACGGCACCTTCGGCCTGATGCGGCGCCCCGCCGACCGCGGCAAGGGCCTCGACGGCGTGGCCGAGCACGCCGAGGACTACTACAACCCGGTGACCGAGCTTCTCGAGGACGCCCAGTGACCCGCCTCATCCGCCCCTACGGCGACACCACCGGCGACGGGATGGTGCAGGTGTCCTTCACCCTGCCCCTCCCGCACGACAAGCGCGCCGAGGGGGCCGCGCTGCAGCTCGCGGCCAAGATGGGTCTCGAGCCGGCGATGCTGGTGCATGCCAAGCCGATGGGCCCGGACTTCACATTCTTCGTCGTCTACGGCTCGGCCACCCACCTCGTCGACGTCGACGCCGTACAGGTGGTCGAGCGGGAGTACCCGCTGCTGTCGGCCAAGGAGGTCAACGCCGCGATCCGCACGCGGCTGCGACGCAAGCTCGTCGTGCTCGGCGCGTGCATCGGCACCGACGCCCACACCGTCGGCATCGACGCGATTCTCAACATCAAGGGGTTCGCGGGGGAGAAGGGCCTGGAGTACTACCGGGAGATCCGCGTGGTCAACATGGGCGCCCAAGTCCTGGTGCCCGACCTCGTGGCGCGCGCCCGCGCGGAGAAGGCCGACGCCGTCCTCATCTCCCAGGTCGTCACCCAGCGCGACGCCCACCTGCACAACACCCGCGAGATGTCGGCGGCCTTCCGCGAGGCGTACCCGGCCGGCAAGGTCCCTCTGCTGGTCGTCGGCGGCCCCCGCTTCGACGAGTCCATGACCGAGGATCTCGGCGTCGACCGGATCTTCGGTCGTGGCACGACGCCGGGCGAGGTCGCCAGCTATCTCACCTACGCCCTGCTGCCGCCGCCCGCCGCGCACGGCACCGAGAGGAAGACGGCATGAACGCCGACCAGGCGACCCCGAACCAGACCGGCGTCACCCACCGGCGCTATGTGCCCTACTCCCACGCCCACTACGCCGGCAACCTCGTCGACGGCGCCTACGGGCTGGGCCTGTTCGGAGACGTGGCGACCGAGCTGTGCATCGTGACCGACGGCGACGAGGGCCTGTTCGCCTCCTACAGCGACGTCCAGTTCCTGGCGCCGGTGCGAGCCGGTGACGTCGTCGAGGCCACGGCCACCCTCGTCCGGCGCGGGACGCGCTCGCGGGAGATGGCCTTCGAACTGCGCGTGGTCGCGCGCGGCTGCCCCGAGCGCGGCGAGTCCGCGGCCGCTGTTCTCGACCCACCGATCGTCGCCACCACCGCGCGTGGCACCGTCGTCGTCCCGCCCGCCGGCGAGCGCGCCGTACGGTAGGAGCGTGACCGCCACGCTCGCAGCACCGCCTGCGCCGGAGCGGCGCGTCGCTGTGACCCGGTCGACCCGAACGCCGGCGCGGCTGGTGCTCGCCGTCGCCTCCGGCCTGGCGCTGTCGGGGGCCTACCCGCCGCTGGCGTGGGGGTGGCTCGCCCCGGTCGCGATCGCGCTGCTGGTGCTGGCGCTGCGCGGCACGTCCGTACGCCGCAGCTGGGCGCTGGGGCTCGCCGCCGGGCTCGCGTTCTTCCTGCCTCTGCTGCACTGGAGCGGCACCTACGTCGGGGCTCTCCCGTGGGTGGCGCTGGCCACCGTCGAGTCGCTCTTCGTGGCCGCCCTCGGCTGTGTCGCGCCGTTGGTGCTGCGTCTTCCGGCGGCGCCGGTGTGGTTCGCGGCGCTGTGGGTGCTCGATGAGGCAGTGCGGGCGCGCTTCCCCTTTGGCGGCTTCGGCTGGGGACGCCTGGCCTTCAGCCAGGTCGACCTGCCGACCGTGCATCTGGCCGCGCTCGGCGGGGCACCGTTGGTGTCCTTCGCAGTCGCGCTCGCGGGCGCCGCCGCCGCGGCGGCCGTGGCCGGACCACCGCGGGCACGCTGGTCGGGCGCCGTTCGAGCCGCGGCGTCAGGTCCGACGTCGCTGCTGCGCGCAGGCGCAGCGCTGCTCGCGCTCGGTGTCATGCTCGTGGGTTTGCTCGTCCCGCTGCCCACCAACGGGCACACCGTGACGGCCGCGGTCGTTCAGGGCAACGTGCCCCAGCTCGGCCTGGACTTCAACGGCCAGCGAGAGGCGGTGCTGCGCTACCACGTGGCCGCCACCGAGCAGCTGGCAGCCGATGTGCGCGCCGGCCGGACGCCACGACCAGACGTGGTGATCTGGCCGGAGAACTCCTCCGACGTCGACCCGACCCGCAACCCGGAGGCGGCCGCCGCTCTCAGTGAAGCGGCCCGGGCCGTGGGCCAGCCCATCCTGGTGGGCGCCGTGCTCGACAGGGGCGCGACGCTGCGCAACTCCGCCCTCGTCTGGGGACCGGACGGCCTGCTCGACCGCTACGACAAGCGGCACCCGGCGCCGTTCGCCGAGTACATCCCGTGGCGCTCCTTCGTCCGGCTCTTCAGCGCCGACGTCGACCTCGTCGCCCGCGACTTCTCCGCGGGCACCGGGGTGCACGCCCTTCAGGTGGGGGCGGCCCGGGTCGCTCCGGTCATCTGCTTCGAGGTCGTCGACGACGCCCTCGTCCGGTCGGCCGTCGAGTCCGGCGGCGACGTCATCGCGGTGATGACCAACAACGCGACCTTCGGGCGCAGCGCCGAGTCCGCGCAGCAACTGCAGATGAGCCGGCTGCGCGCGGTCGAGCACGGCCGCTCGGTCATGAGCGCCTCGACGACCGGCATCAGCGCGGTCATCGACCCGGCCGGCCGGGTGCTGAAGCACAGCGAGATCTTCACGCGCGACGTTCTCGTGGCGTCCGTCCCGCTGCGCAACCAGACCTCGGTCGCCGACCGCGTCGGCGCGGTGCCGGAGACCGTCATCGCCGCGGGCGGTCTGCTCGGCGTCCTGCTCGGCCTCGCCGCGGCTGGCGTGCGGCGACGCAGCCGCCGTGCGGGCGGCGTATCCGATACCGGCAACGGCTCGGCGCACACGCCGACCCCGCCACAGCAGCCCCTTCACAGTGAGGACCGTGCGTGAGCCAGACCCCAGCAGATGACCAGCTGCGCCGGCAGACCGTCGTGGTGGTGCCGACGTACAACGAGCGGGACTCTCTGCCCGGTGCCGTGTCGCGGCTGCGCGCCGCGGTCCCTGAGGCGACCATCCTGGTCGTCGACGACAACTCGCCTGACGGCACGGGGGAGCTCGCGGACTCTCTGGCAGCGGCGGACGAGCACGTGCGGGTCCTGCACCGCCCAGGCAAGGAGGGGCTGGGGGCCGCCTACCTGGCCGGGTTCGCCGCCGCGCTGCAGCAGGGAGCCGAGGCGGTCGTCGAGATGGACGCCGACGGGTCGCACCGGGCCGAGGACCTGCCTCGGCTGCTGGCGGCTCTCGACGACGGCGCCGACGTCGTGCTGGGCAGCCGGTGGGTGTCAGGCGGCGCGACGGTGAACTGGCCGCTGACTCGGCAGCTGATCAGCCGCGCGGGCACGACCTACGCCCGCGTCGTGCTCGGCACCCGGATCCGTGACATCACCGGCGGCTTCCGGGCCTACCGCGCCGAGGCGTTGCGCAAGCTCGACCTGGACACCGTGACGAGCCAGGGCTACTGCTTCCAGATCGATCTCGCGTGGCGGGCGGTGCAGGCGGGGCTGGAGGTCGTGGAGGTCCCGATCACCTTTGTCGAGCGTGAGCTCGGTGAGAGCAAGATGAGCACCGACATCGTCCGGGAGGCGATCCTGCAGGTGACCCGCTGGGGGCTGCGCCATCGCTCGCAGCAGGCGGCGCGGCTGCTAGGTCGCGAGCGGCCCGGCGGCCCGGGCGCAAGGACCAGCTAATGGTCTCCGCCCTGGTCGCAGCCTTCCTCATCGTTCCCATCGTCGAGATCGCGGTGATCGTCAAGGTTGGCAGCATCATCGGGCCGTGGTGGACGGTCCTGCTGCTGCTCGTCGAGAGCGCCATCGGCGCCTGGATCGTCAAGCGCGAGGGACTGCGCGCCTGGCAGGGCCTGTCCACCGCGATCCGCACCGGCCACCTGCCGAGCCGGGAGCTCGCCGACGCCGCGCTGGTCCTGATGGGCGGAGTGCTGCTGCTGACCCCCGGATTCGTCACCGACGTGTTCGGCTTCCTCTTCGTGCTGCCGGTCACGCGGCCGCTCGTGCGCAGCGGCCTCTTCGCAGTGCTGGCGTCCCGCTACCGCGCCCTGGGAGCGCTCGGAATGGCCTCGAGCGCGGCCCGCTTCGCCGGATCAGCGCGCGGCCGGCGACGGCCCTCGGGCCGGGACAGCGGCGTTCGGGGAGGTGGGACCGAGGGCAGCGCGACGGGCCAGCCGGGTGAGGCGGGTCGGCAGCGGGGACGGGGCCCACGCATCGTGCCGGGCGAGGTCGTGTCCGACGGGAAACACGGTCGGTCCCCGGACCGTGCCGGCGGCGGCTCTGAGGCCACCTCTGACGGCTGAGGCCGGGCCCCTGTGGGACCCGGCCTCAGCGGCGGTGACTGTGCTCGGCGTCTGGGCTCAGCGGGCTCAGCCGGCGCTCAGCGTCAGGCGGACTTGCGCGCCTCGCTGGGCACGCCGCCGCGCGAGCGGAGCAACTCCAGCCGCTCGGCGAGCAGCTCCTCGAGCTCGGGGATGCTGCGACGCTCGAGCAGCATGTCCCAGTGGGTGCGCGCCGGCTTGACCTTCTTGCCCTCGGGGCGCTCGGCGTCGACGCGCAGTGACTCCGCTCCGCAGACGCGGCACTCCCAGAGGGCCGGCACGTCGGCCTCGACGGAGAAGGGCATCACGAACTCATGCCCCTGGGCACAGCGGTAGGCCACGTCCTGACGCTCGGCGACGTCGACGCCGTAGTCCGACTCATAGCTGGTGGAGCCCAGGCGGGTGCCCCGCAACGACTTCTCGCTCATGCTGACATCCCTCTCGTCGACCACCGCGGTGCGTGGGGAGGCCTGGATCCTCGGAACCGAGGGAGCCTGCAGGGGATGGTCCTGCCACCGGGGGAGCGACGCGCCTTCATCGCGTCCGAGGGATACAACGGGGCAGACCGGCCGGTTGTTCCGGCAGGGACCGCTGCGCGACACGCTGGATGCGCGTATGGCAATAGCTACAGCAGCACCACGGGCTCGGCCGCGGCGGCTCGGCGCCCCCGCGCCACGTCCACCCGCAGCAGCAGGACGAACCCGACCGCGAAGAAGACCACCAGGGCGGCGATCGCAGGACGGTAGGAACCGGTCAGCTGGTGCACCAGGCCGAAGACGAGCGTGCCGAGCCAGGAGGTGCCCCGCTCACACGCCTGGTACAGGCTGAAGTACTCGGCCTCGCGCCCGAGCGGCACGAGCTGGCTGAACAGCGACCGGGAGAGAGCCTGCGTGCCTCCAAGGACAATGCCGATGAGCACGGCCAGTCCGAGAAACGCTCCGACGGCGTGAGCCGGCAGGAGGTAGCCCAGACCGAGGACCAGGATCCATGCCAGCAGGCTTCCGGCGATCGTGCGCTTGGCCCCGGAGCGCGCGGCGAGGCGACCGAACAGCAGCGCCCCGCCGAAAGCCACGAACTGCACGAGCAGGATCGTGACGATCAGGATGCTCTGCGACAGGCCGAGCTGCTTGTCACCGTAGACGCTGGCAGCGGTGATGACGGTCTGCACGCCGTCGTTGAAGAAGAGGTAGGCGAGCAGGAACGTCAGCGTCACCGGGAAGGCCCGGAGACCGCGCAGGGTCGACCACAGCTGCCCGAAGCTCTGTCGCAGCGGGGCCGGGTCGGTGGCGCTCGTCGGCAGGTCGACGGGGAGGTGGCGCAGTCCGCGCACGGGGACGACGGTGAACCCTCCCCACCACAGGCCGGCCGCCAGCAGGCTGAGACGCACCGCCCACTCCTGCGACAGGCCGAGGGCGCCGTGGCCGAGCACGAGGGCGAGATCCAGCGCCAGCAGCAGCCCTCCGCCGAGGTAGCCGAAGGCCCAGCCGCGGGAGGACACCGCATCTCGCTCGTCTGGGGCGGCGAGACGCACGAGCAGGGCGTCGTAGACCACGAGCGAGGCGCCGAGGCACAGGTTGGCCACGACGAGCAGGGCCGCGCCCGCCAGCCATGCGGTCCCGGCCACCAGCACCATCAGGCTGGCTGCAGCCGCGCCGGCCCACGCGAACCGGCCGAGCAGCACGGCCGGGCGTGGATGCCGGTCGGCGGCCGCCCCCGCCAGCGGGAGCAGGAAGGCACTGAGGATCGTGGCGGCGGTGACGACGTAGAAGGCCAGGGAGCCGGCGGAGATCGACAGCCCGAGCAGCGACACACTCCCACGGCAGGGGTGTTCGACGGTCCCGACGTAGCCGCAGGCGGCGCGCTCGGCGACCGAGGTCAGGTACGGAGCGAACAGCACCGTGCCGACGACCGTGACGTAGGCCGAGTTGGCCCAGTCGTACCAGTACCAGGAGCGCTGCTCCGGGGTGCCGCGCATGCTCCTCATCGGACCTGCTCCTCGACGTTGCCGGATGGGCCGTGCCACTGCCCGCGCTCGCGCAGCACCTCACGCAGCAGGTCGGGCCGGTCGGTGACCAGCCCGTCCACGCCGGCGTCGAGCAGCTGCCGCATCCGTTGCGGCTCGTCCACCGTCCACACGTGCAGGACGGCGCCCCGGCGGTGCAGCAGGTCGATCGTGCGGTCGAGCAGCCGAGGCGACCGCCGGAACACGTCGGGCAGCTGCGCGCACGCGACATCGGACGGCAGGGCGCGGGCCAGCCATCCGGTGAGCCGCCTCGGGCCCGCGGCGGCCAGCCCGGTGACGATGGCCGCGGAGGGGCCGAACGAGGTGCACAGGCCGGGCCCCAGTGCCCGGCGCAGGGCGCGCAGCCGTCGATCGGAGAACGAGGCAAGGCAGACCCGGTCCCGACTGCCGGTGCGCTCGAGGACCTCGACCAGGGGCCGAACGACGTTGCTGTGCTTCGCATCGATGTTCAGGCGCGCCTCGGGGAAGGCAGCCAGCAGCTCGTCGAGGGTTGGGATCGGGTAGCGACCGGCGACGCGCGCCCGGCTCACGACGTCGTACGACAGTGCAGAGATGCTGCCGCGGCTGTCCGTGGTGCGGTCGAGGGTGTGGTCGTGGCAGGCGAGCACGACGCCATCGGCGGTGGCGTGAACGTCGGTCTCGAGGTAGGTGAAGCCGAGGTCGACAGCGGCCTGGAACGCGGCGAGGGAGTTTTCCAGACCCTCGTAGCCCGGCAGGCCCGCTCCGCCGCGATGGGCCATCGGAATCGGTCCCGGCCAGGTGAGAAAGGGATGCACGGGCCCGGGGTGGCGTCAGGCTGGGAAGCGCTGGCTCAGGCAGCAGCCGACAGGCGGGCAACGACCGGCTGCAGGCACCCGAAGCAGACGGACACCACGCGCGCGGCCACCCGCTCGGCTGCGTGGGCAGAGCCGGCGGGCAGCCAGACCGGGGCATCGCAGCCGGCGCAGGTCCGGCGGGAGGCGCCCACCGGAGGTCGCAGCCCGGCGCCGACGGTCGCAAGCGTGCACGGCACGACCACGTCGCGCAGGATCAGGCGCGACAGTGCGGGAGGCTCGTCGCTGAACCTCGGAGTCAGTGACACGTCGTGCAGAGTAGGCCCCGCCGCGTGCACCTGTCGGGAGGCTTCCCCAGGGTGTCGCCCAGGAGCAGTAACGATTCGGTCACGCCCTGTTGACGCTCTGTGACTGTGCGAGTCGATCTTGCAGTCGGGCGTGGCGGGCAAGCTCGTCGTCCAACGGCCCGAGGACATGCTGGCGAGCCACGTCCGCGACCGCCTCCGAGAGCCGCCGGCGCGCACGGCGGCCGCGACGTCTCGCTGCCAGGCGGGCGAGGGCACGTCCGATCGCCGCGAGGAGCAGACGCGCGACCACCCCGGCGAGCAGCAGGAGCGTCGGGAGGGCGACGGCCGCGACGCCGGACCCGGGGGAGAGGTCGACCGTCGGGGGGTCGAGCAACGGCAGCCGCAGCCAGGCTGCGACCGCGAGGGCGAGCAGCCACACGGCACCGACGAGGGCCGCCAGCGTCACCAGCCACTGGAGGATGCCGAGCACTCGAGAGGCCGCGACGGGTCGCGCGGCACCCAGGTCGGTCGAGGCGACCGCCTCGTCCAGCGCTGCCGCGCGCGCTGCCGCGTCGGCCTCGAGGTCGCTGCGGACCGCGTCGACCCAGGGTTGGGGGAGGGCCCGGCCGGTGTCGTCGACGAGAGCGCGAACGGCGTTGTCCACCTCAGCTCGCGCGGCTGCCGTCGGCGCCGGCAGCGAGGTCCGCCCCAGCGACGCGCCGTCGTGTGCAGGCTCGACACGCAGCCGGCGCAGGGGGTCGGGACGGAGGCGACGCACCCACCGCGCTGGCGGCCAGCCGACTCGGGCCACGGCGCGGTGCACGACGGCGCGCTCCACGGCGTCGACGACGACCGGCACTCCGGCTGCCCGCTCCATCGCCGACACCAGGTCCCGCCGTCGGCGCCTGGCGACATGGGTGGCGCCCCGCGCCCGTTTCCCCTCGCCGGCGTCGGCTGCAAAGGCGGGAGTCATCGCCACTGCCTGCAGCTGGCGGGCGGCAGCATCGACGTCAGCGCCGAGTCGGATAGCCGCCACATGATGCGAGTCAGCCGCGGTTCGCAGCCGCCCACGCAGCTCCTCGACGCCTTCACCGGTCGCGGCGCTCGTGCACAGCACCGTGACATCGCCGAGCCCGTCTTCGGCGAGCAGGCGTCGCAGGTCTGCGAGACAGGCGTCGCGCCCGGGCTGCGACAGTGTGTCCACCTGGTTGAGGACCACGAGCGTGACCTCGGCGTGGTGACTCAGCCGGCGCAGGTACCGCTCGTGCAGGACGGCATCGGCGTACTTCTGCGGGTCGACGACCCACACCAGTAGGTCGACCTGGGTGACGAGTCGGTCAACCTGCAACCGGTGGGCCTGGCGGACGGAGTCGGTGTCGGGGAGGTCGAGCACGACCAGGCCGGACGCGGTGTGCGCCGTTGCCTCGACCCGAGCCTCGACCTGCAGCCAGTCGAGCAGTGCCGCAACCTCGTCCTGCTCGCTCTCGCTCGGGGCGTCGACGAGCGCCAGGGCGGCGGAGGTCGTCGGACGGCGCACGCCGACGGGTGCGACGTTCGCGCCTGCCAGCGCGTTGAGCAAGCTCGACTTCCCGCTGCCGGTCGAGCCGGCCAGCGCCACGACGGTTGCCTCGGGGGCCAGCCGCCACCGCTCGCCGGCCCGCTCGGCCACGCGGCGCGCCGCCTCGACGTCGGCGGGCCGCAGCCGCCCCTGACACAGGTCAACGGCGTCGCCGAAGGCTGCGAGCCGACGTGCCAGGGCGCGGCTGTCGTCCCCGCTTCTCACAGGTGCTCCATGGCGACGCGGCGCAGCTGGTCGCGCACGCGCATGAGCTCGTCGCGGCCGTCCTCGTCGAGCGGGGGCAGCATGTCCTCGTAGCGGGCGAGCTCCTCGAAGAGCAGGGCATCGACGCGCTGCCTCAGCTGCTGGCGGGCCTGGCTGGCGAGCTCGCGGACCGCCTGGTCGCCGAGCAGCGCCTCGAGCAGCTTCTGGCCGACGGCACTCGCCCCGCCGGCGACCGCGACCTCGCTGCCGGTGAGGCCGCCGGTGTGCGCGAAGACGGCGACCATGACCACCAGGGCGACGCCGTTGACGCCGTAGGACAGGACCCGAGCGGTCGAGCGACGCGAGCCTGCCTCCCGCCGCACGAGCTCGAGGACGTCGCCCTGCCAGTCCCGCACGAGCCGAGCGGCGCGTTGCGGCAGATCGGGAGAGACCGAGCCCAGGGCCTCACCGCCGGGGGCGGACAGCAGTGCTGCTCCCGCAGAGGTCTCCCGCCAGGAGCGAGCGGCGCGCTCGGCAGCCCCGGCGGCAGCCGCCGCGATCACTGCCTCGGCACCGGTGACCAGGGCCTCCTCGACCTGCTCGACGGGCTGGGGGCGACCGAGGACGGCGGCGGTGACGCGGTCTCGCAGCCGCCCCAGCCGGGACTCCAGCGAGCGCAGGAGCTCCCCGGTCCCGACGAACTCCTGCCACCGCGCCAGCACCTCGCCGCGCAGCAGCGTGCCCTCCCGGACGGCTGCATCCACCTCGGTCGCCGCCCCGTCGTAGGCGCGGCCCGCGCGGCGTCGCAGCTCGGCCGCCGCGCGCTCTTGCTGCAGCAGGGCCTCAACCGTCTCGCCCGTCCTGTCGCGCACGGAGCGCAGGGCTCCGACCAGGGTCTGCCGGACGACCGCGTCGCGCGCCTGCGCGTCCTCGGCAAGCTCGCGCAGCCAGGCGCGCAGGTCTGCCACGGCCCGGTTGGGCAGCGCGCCGTCGTCCAGCGCGGACTCCGGGATGACGAACAGGGGCGCGTCGGTGAGGCGTTCTTCGCGCAGCAGGCGCTCGAGGTCCGCGCGGACCTCCGCCACGGCCGCCGGAGGAACGCGGTCGAGCACCACGGCGACGGAGGCGGCGCGGGCGGCGGCCTCGCGCAGGAACTCCCACGGCACCGCGTCGGCGTACCGCGCGGCAGTGGTCACGAACAGCCAGAGGTCGGCGGCGGCCAGCAGCTCGGCGGCGAGGTGACGGTTGGCCGCGACGACGCTGTCGATGTCCGGCGCGTCAAGCAGAGCGAGTCCAGGTGGCAGGGACGACTCGGCGACGACGCGGAGCTCGTCCGGGCCGCCCGGGCGGTCGGTGGCCTGCCCGGGGGTGAGACGGGACAGGCCAGGCAGGATCCGCTCGTCGTCGAACCAGGTGGAGTCCGCAGGCGCGTGGACGAGGACGGGACTGCGGGTCGTCGGACGCAGGACGCCGGGCTCGGAGACGTGGGCGCCGACGAGAGCGTTGACCAGCGTCGACTTCCCGGCTCCGGTCGACCCGCCGACGACGGCCAGCAGCGGGGCATCCAGCCGGCGCAGCCGCGGCAGCACGTAGTCGTCGAGCTGAGCGGCCAACGCTGCCACGCGGGCGCGCGCGGCGTCGGCGTCGGGCACCTCGAGGGGCAGGTGCAGCACCGCGAGACTGGCACGCAGCTGCTCGAGCAGCGGCAGCAGCGGCAGCGGCTCCCGGCTCGACGTCATGGGACAACCCTGCCCTATCCGCGCCGTGTCGCTCCGCAGCACCACGCCCATGCACCCCCGAAGGCGGGCCGCGACGTCAGCGGCGGTCCTCGATCTCCCAGGCGTGGTCGAGGACATGCCAGACAGTCCGCCGCACCGAGTACCGCACCGGCCAACGGTCGTCGGGCGGCAGCCCGCCCTCGCCTCGCAGCGTCGAGCGGATGGCGTCGCGTTGCTCCGACCACGGGGTGTGCGCCGGCACCCTGGCGGCCCACTTGCGGGCGTAGGCCCGCTCGGCCTCTCGCACGTGCTCGACGATGCGGCTGGTGTCCCGCCCGCCGCCCCTCGGTCCCTTGGCGAGCTCCTCCGGGGACTCCGCGACGACGGCGTCGAAGCACGCCCACGCGGCTTCGAGCACGACCGCCAGTCTCGCTGCGTCGTTGGGGCTGAGGGGCTCGTGGTCGCGGCTCGCGCGGGCGTCGGGCGCGCCGAAGTCCGTCGTCCGGTTGCCGGTCAGCCGCTCGACCACGACGAACGTCGCTGTCCGTGGCAGTTCGCCGTCGACGAGCTGGCCCAGGGGAGTGGCGGCGATGAGGTCGCGGCCGTCCGGTGTCACGGACAGGGCATCGGCGTACCGCCCCGCGTAGGCGGCCAGGACCTCGAGCGCGTCTTCCTCCGTCCGACCCAAACGGCACCAGCCGGGCCAGTCGACAGCCGCGGCGAAGGTGCGTTTGGGGCCCGACTCGAGGATGACGCGCAGCTCGCTACTCCCCGACGCGGCCATCGACAGCCTCCCGCAGCAGGTCGGCGTGGCCGTTGTGCCGCGCGTACTCCTCGACCATGTGCACGAGCACCTCCCGCAGTTCGATGCCGTCCTCGCCGCGGACGTCGAGCTCATTTCGCGCGATGAAGGCGTCCGAGGCCTCGCACTGGCGCTGCCACTCCTCGAATGCGGCTGTCACATCGGCCCCTGTCGGGGGCGGGTAGGAGAACTCCTCGCTGTGGGTCCCGGTAGGCCGGAAGGCCCGCGGCGCGTCATCGCCCTGCATCGCACGCTGGAACCACCCCTGCTCGACGGTCGCCATGTGCCTCACGAGACCGAGAAGCGTGAGGTCCGACGGCGGGACAGCGGCCATGGCCAGCCGCTCGGGGGAGAGGCCTTGGCACTTGAGCGCGAGAGTCTGGCGCTGTGAGCGCAGGTAGGTCGTGAGGACGGCTCGCTCACCGCCGTGCACGGGTCGCTGCTCACGGGGGTCGTCCTCCGGAGCGACGAACCTGTTCTGCCACGCGAAGTCCTTGCTCGCCCACGGGTCGTCGGTGTCGCTCATGTCGGGCATCGTGCCAGCGGGCACTGACACAGTGAAGAGTCGGGGAAAGGTCAGCGGGCGAGGGTCACGAGGCGCGCCGCCCGAAGCGGGCCAGGTAGTGCCACACCCGCTTGAGTGCCTGCGGGTCGTGTCGGCCGGAGCGGGCCGCGGCGCCGAGGATGCCCGGCGTGAGGACCGGGCCCAGCGACTGGGCCAGCGCGACATATGCGGCGCCGCGGTAGTCGGGATCAAGCTCAACCGTGGCGACCTCGAAACCGGCGTGGAAGCGCACCGCGCAACCGAGCCGGGCGGCGGCAACGGCGACCGGCGTCGCCTCGAAGCAAGGGTCGAGCACCACCGCGTGCGCGTCCTCGGCGAAACGGACACCGCCGTGGACGTGCGCCTCGACGTAGTCGTCGAGAGCGTCGTGGCCCGCGGCGTCGGCGAGCGCGCAGAGCCGGGGGAGCAGGTCGGGACCGCCGTGCTCGGTCGGCTCGAAGACGGAGTCGGGGAAGCAGAACGTGCAGCGGCCGACAACGTCAGGCTTGAGCTCTATGTAGGCGGACCCGAAGCGGACGGCGCCGCCGTAGGGGTCCGCGCGTCGGTTCCATGCGCCGTACAGAGGGCGCGCCTCCGGATCCGCCCCGTCGTAGCGGCCGTCGAACAGTCGCGACTCCCACCGCCAGCGGTCCCCGCCGACGTGCGCCGTCAGTCCGCCGTTCGAGGATCCCGTGGAGAACTGCGAGCGGTAGACACCGTCGGCGGCCATGGACTCGATGACGGTGCCGCCCTGGTAGGGCCAGTCGGGGTGGAACTGCAGGGTGACGGCACGCAATTGACCATCACGCCGGTCGCTTGCTGTCATCGGGGCAGTCTCACAGTCGCTCGCGAACCTGTCAGTCGGTGGACGTCGAAGTCTTCCCTGAGTTTTCGTCAGCGAGACGAGATCGAGCGTGACCTCGCGAGCCGACGTTCGGCTCGGGTGAGATGTCCTCCTAACAGCCGGTCCGCCGCTCGGGCAGGATCGCGGCATGCTGCTGTTCTCCATGGGTGTGTCCGCCGACGGCTATACCGCTGACCGGGACGGTGGGATCGGGTGGACCATGCCCGACGAGGAGCTCTTCGCGTTCCACCTCGAGCGGGTGAGGGGCCTGGGTGCCACGCTGATGGGTCGCCGGCTGTACGAGACGATGACCGTCTGGGAGACAGACCCCACCTTCCCTGACAGCGCCGACGAGGAGGAGTTCGCCCGGGTATGGACGGCGCTGCCGAAAGTCGTCTTCAGTCGCGCGTCGCCGACCCTCATCGGCAACGCGCGAATGGCCGCCGCCTCGCTCGGCGACGAGGTCGCTCACGCGGTTGGGGGCACCGACAAGGACGTGGAGATCGGGGGACCGGGTCTGGCGGCCCAGGCCATCGAGCTCGACCTCGTCGACGAGTACCGCATCTTCCGCTACCCGGTGATCCTCGGCGGCGGCACACCCTTCTTCCCAGCGCTGGCCGAACCGCTCGCCCTGTCTCTTGTCGAGACGAGGAGCTTCGCCTCCGGCGTCGTCTACGAGTGCTACCGCCGCGCTCGGTGAGGCCCCCAAGGACTGGATCGCCGCCAACGACCGTCCGGGCGTCCCGGTGTATCCTGGGTGTATGGCTCGCACAAACATCGACATTGACGATGAGCTCGTCCTCGAGGTGATGCGCCGTTTCAAGTTGCCGACGAAGAGGGCCGCGGTCGATCTCGCCCTCCGACGGCTGGTCGGACCGGTTGTGTCGAGAGACGAGATGCTCGACATGCGGGGAATCGGATGGGACGGCGACCTGACGGAGATGCGGAAGGGCATGGGAGCTGCGTCTTGACGCAGCTCGTCGACTCGTCCGTGTGGGTGGACTTTCTCCGGGGCGCGGAGTCTGCGGCCACGGCCTTCCTCGCCGACCGTCTGGGCATCCTCGATGCGGCACTCGCGGTGACCGAACCAATCGTGATGGAGCTACTCGCAGGCTCATCCTCATCGGCGCTGCCCAGCCTCGAGAGGCTCCTTGTCAGTCAGGTGCTCATCCCTGTGGACCCTGCCGCCGATTACTGGTCGGCTGCCGCGATCTACCGTGCCGCGCGGATGACCGGCCGCACCATTCGCAGCATGAACGACTGCCTCATTGCAGCCGTCGCTCTGCGCGCCGACGTCACCCTCGTCCATGCGGACGCCGACTTCGACGTCATAGCCGACATCACGGCGCTGCGGCATCTTCGAGTGGCCTGACGCTCTGGTCGCCGGATCGGCTCACCCCTGCGGGTCTTTCGTGGTCATCGCTCGTCTCCTGGACAGGCCCAAGGCCACGGAGAAGAGGAGGGCCAGTAGTCCCCCGACCCAGGTCGGCGCTCGTCCGCCGGCCTCACTCACGAGCAACCCGGACGAGGCCGCACCTGCGGCGATTCCCGCATTGGTCGCGGTGTTGACCCATGTCGACGCCTCCGTCACCTCGGCGTCCTCCACGAGGGCGTCGCTGAGCTGGTAGGCGAGAACGTAGACCGGCGAGATCGCCAGGCCACCCAGCGAGAGTGCGACGGCGAAGAGCCAGAAAGCGTTGAGGACGCTCGCCGTCAGCACGGCTGCTCCCAGGAATCCGAGGAGCGCGGCGAGACTTCCGCCCGGAGACCAGGCCGACGCACGCCGCCCCCAGAGGAACCCGCCGCCGACCGAACCCACGGCGATGCCCGCCTCAGCCAGGCCGGCGAACGACGGGTAACCGATGGCGAGCGCTCGAGCAGCGACGGCCGTGTACATCGTCGCCGTGACCGCACCCATGGCGCCCATCACGAGCAGCAGCTTCAGGAAGGGGCGGTGACGCAGCGGCCCCGCGAGATGGTTGTTGCGCCTGGCAGTCACGGTCACGTCAGCGGCGGGGGAGAAGGCAAGACCGGACGCTCCAACGGTGAGGAGGGCGCAACAGATCAGCAGGCCGATGTAGGCCGGAGCAACGGCAATGACAGCGGCGGTGGCGAGCGGCCCGAGGAGGTAAAGCACCTCCTCGCAGATCGCGTCGAGGGAGTACGCCGTCCCTCTCGTCTCGACAGGGACCAGTGCTCGCCACTGCGCACGCATGCTCGGTCCTAGGGGAGGACTCGCGAGGCCGACAACAAAAGCTGCCGCGAGCCACGGCGTTGCCGCAGCCAGTTGTTGGTGCGCGAGGGCGACTGCCATCAGGAGCGCTGCCACCATCGCCGCGGTGACGAGTGGGACGACGACGCGCTGGCCGTGCCTGTCTATGGCGCGCGACTTGAGAGGCATCGACAGTGCGGCGAGCCCGTTGAGCGCCATAGCGGTGGCAGCGGTGGCGAACGAACCGGTGGCGTGTTGGACAGTGAAGAGAAGCGACAGAGGGAGGACGCCGTAGGCGAGGCGACCAACGAGCGCGGACACGAACGTCCGAGCGACGGCAGGTCGTCGAAGCAGGTCAACGTAGCTCCCGGCATGAGAGTGGCCGGACACGAGAATCCTTCGGGACAACGCGGCGGGCAGCCGCGTGGAAACAGGGACGACGAAGGAGCCGACGACCCCGGGGTCGTCGGCAGCTCGTCCCTAGTCCCGCTTCGACATGGCGCGACCGTAGCAGGGGATGCCTGCGGACCTGCTTGACGCCTGCGTACAGTTTTTCGTACGCAGGGAGGTGCTCATGAGAACGATGAGCTACACCGAGTCGCGCGCCCGGTATGCCGAGGTGCTCGACGCGGTCGTCAACGACCGCGAAGAGGTCGTCATCACTCGCGCCGGGCATGAGCCGGCAGTGATCGTTTCCCTGGATGACTACGAGTCGCTCAAGGAGACCGCCTACCTGCTGCGGAGCCCCGCCAGCGCTCGACGCCTGCTCGCGTCCATCGACCAGCTGGAGGGTGGCCGAGGCGTCGAGCGAGACCTCGTCGAGTGAAGGGCGTCTTCAGCGACGACGGTTGGGCTGACTACCTCTGGTGGCAGCAGCAGGACCGCAAGGTGCTCAAGCGAATCAACCTGCTGATCGAGGACGCGGCGCGCAACGGGAACGAGGGCATCGGTAAGCCTGACCCGCTGAAGCACGGGTTCCAGGGGTACTGGTCGCGGCGCATCAACGATGAGCACAGGCTCGTCTACAAGGTCTTGGACGATGAGGTGCGGGGGTTGCGGGTTGTCGCTGCCACTATGGCCCGTGAGCGCAAGATCCGCGCCGCACACCCCATCGCCGATAATGTGCATTATGTTAAATCTACTGGGCGACGGCCCCCGCGATCCTCGAGGACTGGCTCGCCGGCGGCCGTGGCGACCCCCGCACCCTGGACCTCTTCCCCAGCGAATGCGGCGGCCGGTCGCGGAGGTCGATGGAAGCGTCGCCGCCGTCGGCAACCTGGCCAGTCGCCACTATGGGAGTCCGGTGATCGATCGACGCCGCAGCGCTACGTCCGGGACGCGATATCTTTAGCTCGATATCGGAGGTTGTCGTTATGGAGCAGATCCTGATCCGCAACCTCCCTGCAGGAACCAAGGCCGCGCTTCGCGCCCGTGCCAAGCAGCGTCACCGGTCGGTCGAGGCGGAGGCGCGCGACATACTCACCAGGGCACTGGCAGGCGAGCCGGTCACCATCGTTGACCTCCTGAGCACCGACGAAGGTGCCGACATCGAGTTCGAGCCGGAGCGGCTGAGCCTGACGGCTCGTTCAGCGCAACTGTGAAGTACCTCTTGGACACCAACGTGGTGTCCGCACTGCGGGTCCGGGGGCGGAGCGATCCGACGCTGAGCAAGGAGCGGTCCTGCGTCGCTGGTTCGACGAGAACGTCGTGCCCACGTTCGCCGACCGGGTGCTGCCCTTCGACGTGCCGGCGGCCCGGATCCTTGCGGCCTATCGGGTTCCCGAGCACGCACCGTTCGACTACGCCCTCATTGCCGCCGTCGCCGAAGCTGCAGAGATGACCGTCGTGACCCGGAACACCAGACACTTCGAACCCCTGGGCGTGCCTTGCCTTGATCCCCGGTGCCAAAGGAGCAGCCGCTGCACAGCGGCAATACGACGAGGGCCGAGCTCCTCGGCCGTGGTGTCACGGACGCAGCGGGAGGATGGCCGGCATGAGCCGCTACGTGGACTTCTCCCCCGACGGCGAGGCCATCGGCCAATGCGTCATCCTGCCCGGGCGGCAGTACACACCCGACGGCCCGCTGCTCTTCTTCGCCGCGATGACGGCGCTCGCGCACGGCTGGGCAGTGCGCCAGGTGTGGTGGGAGGCGCCCGAGCGTGGGACCCGCGACCTCGCCGAGGAAGGCGCGTGGGTCGGCAACGAGCTCGACGCCGCTCTCGCAGGCCATCACGGCCGCGCACTCGTTGTCGGCAAGTCGCTGGGCACGCTCGGCGCCGCCGCAGCCTCAGTGAAGGGCTACGACGCGGTCTGGCTGACACCGCTGCTGACCGAGCCGACCGCGGCCGCTCCCCTCCTCAACTACCCCGCGCGACAGCTCGTGGCCATCGGGTCGAGCGACCCCTTCTTCGACCAGGCCGTCTTCAATCAGTTGCCCGGCAGACGAGTTCTGGTCGACGGTGACCACGTGCTCGTCGTGCCCGGGCGGCCGCTGGCGACGGTGGCCAGCCACGACCTCGTCGTTCGGGCTCTCGACGCCTGGCTCTCAGCCTCCGAGTGAGGCGGCTACCGCCGCACCTCTCCCCCGAACGACGTTGTCAGTGCCTGAGCTACGGCGTCGGCATCGGCGTCCGCGACATCCCCGGGATACTCGGGCAGCAGGTCGTCCCACACCGGCAGCCACGAGCCGTAGAGCTGGCTCTGCCCCTCGGGCCGGGCGAAGAACCAGATGTGCAAAAGCGCACTGCCATCGCCGATGCGGTAGACGTGGCAGCGGGCGATGTGGGGCAGCGCCTCGACGTGCCGGACCAGATGTGCAGTCAGGACATCGAGTTCGGCCGCCCGATCGTCGTCGAGGTCGGCAAGGTCGCCGTGGGCACGGGGATGCAGCATCAAGACGAGCGGCACTCCCGACCGGGTCAACCTAGCGGCGAGCCGCGCTGTGCAAGGGTTCCTGCGTGACCGTGACACCCCGTGGCGATGAGCGTGTGACCAACTGGGCCGGCAATGTTGACTTCACTGGACCAGTGCGGCGACCGGCTTCGCTGGACGAGCTCCAGTCGTTGGTCGCCGATACCGACCGATTGCGGGTCCTCGGCACCGGTCACTCGTTCAACCGAATTGCCGACGGGCCGCTGCTGGTGACGCTCGCCGGCCTCGACCAACGATGCGAGTTGCAGTCCGACGGCGCCGTGAGGGTGTCGTCGGCCATGCGCTTCGGCGAGTTGGCGCCGCAGCTACACGCGCAGGGCCGTGCGCTGCGGAACATGGGCTCGCTCCCCCACATCAGCATCGCGGGCGCCGCCGCCACCGGCACTCACGGCTCCGGCGTCGGCAACCGGTCGCTGTCGGCATCGGTGGCCGCACTGGAGCTGGTGACCGCGGACGGTGCACGGCAGCGCTACGACCGGTCCCACGGTGACTTCCCTGGTCTTGCCGTGGCGCTCGGGGCTGTAGGAGTCGTGACAGAGGTCGAGCTGGAGACCGTGCCCGCGTATGACCTGCACCAGACGGTCTACGACGGCATACCGTTCGCAGCGGCTGCGGAGAACGCCACCGACATGCTGGCGGCCGGATACAGCGTGAGCCTCTTCACGGACTGGGATATCGCCGCCGCGTGGGTCAAGGACCGGAGGCCGAATCCCGCAGACTTCTTCGGTTTCAGCGCTGCCGACGGGGCCCGGCATCCGATCCCCTCGGCCCCCGCCACGCACTGCACCGCGCAAGGTGGCGTGCCGGGGCCGTGGTTCGAGCGCCTCCCCCACTTTCGATTGGACTTCACGCCGAGCGCCGGCCGGGAGCTGCAGACGGAGTACTTCGTCGATGCCGCTGCGGCCCGCGAGGCGTTGCAGGCGGTGCACGCCATTCGTGACCTAGCGCAGCCGGTCCTGCAGATCTCGGAGATCCGCACGATCGCGGCGGACGACCTCTGGCTCTCCCCCGCGTATCAGCGTGACTCGGTTGCTCTGCACTTCACGTGGATCGAGGACACAGAGGCAGTGCTGCCGGTTGTGCGGGCGGTCGAGGACGCACTGGCGCCATTCGAGCCCCGGCCGCACTGGGGCAAGGTCTTCACGATGGATCCCGGACTCGTCCGCAGCCGCTACCCGCGCTTCGATGACTTCCTCGCGCTCGCCGAGCGACTGGACCCCCACGCCAAGTTCCGCAACGACTTCCTGGTCCCCTATTTCGTTTGACCAGTGGGTCGCGCGAGCTGGTCTCATTCTGCTGCGTGCCCGGGCACAGCGGCAGATCCCCGAACGGCGCAGCCGGTGGCTGGGCTGGTTCCCCGGCTGGCTACCCTGCCCGGTGCCGTCAACGACGATGTCGACGGCTCCTGTAGGGAGGACCCGGTGAAGCAGCGGTGAGGCTCACAAGCCTCGGTGTGCTTCCCGGACTGCTGCTCGCCTGCCTGGTTGCCGCAGCCGCCGACGTCACCCACGCGCTGCTGCCCGGCCTGAACGTCCAGACGGCGGCCGTGCTGCTCGGCGTCGTGGTCGCCAACGTCGTCCCGGTGCCCGGGTGGACGGCGCCCGGCCTCCGGTTCGCCTCGCACTCACTGTTGCGCCTGGCCATCGTCCTGCTCGGTCTGCAGCTGTCGCTGCACGAGATCGAGCACCTCGGCTGGCGCGGTCTGG
>JBQCDV010000147.1:0-2854 GCA_051960855.1 Actinomycetales bacterium | reverse complement strand
CGGGGTGACCGTTGACCCTGCCCTGCTGCAGCTCGTGGAGGGTGCGGACCAGCTCCTCCTGGGCGAAGTGCAGGGCGTAGGTCTTCGCCAGCGCGGGGACGAGCCGCCGCTGGTGGGCGAGGTAGTCGTTGAGGGCGACCTCCCGGTCCTGGCCGGGCGCGCCGAACTGCCGCCGGGTCTCGCCGTAGCGGATCGCGATGTCGAGCGCCGTCTTGGTCGCCGAGCCCGCTGAGCCGCCGACGCTCACACGCCCGCGCACCAGCGTGCCGAGCATCGTGAAGAAGCGGCGGGTCTCGTCCTCGATAGGGCTGGAGTAGGTGCCGTCGGCCGCGACCTGCCCGTAGCGGTCGAGCAGCATCTCCCGCGGCACGCTGACGTGGTCGAAGGACAGGCGGCCGTTGTCGACGCCGTTGAGCCCGGCCTTCGGCCCGTCGTCGCCGATCGTGACGCCTGGCAGCGGAGCGCCACGCTCGTCGCGGATCGGCACGAGCCACGCGTGCACGCCGCGGGACCTGCCCTGGGTCACGAGCTGGGCGAACACCACGGCCATCCGCCCGTCCTTCGCGGCGTTGCCGATGTAGTCCTTGCGCGCGGCGTCGTGCGGAGTGTGAAGGTCGAATGTCTGTGTCACCGGGTCGTAGGTGGCTGTGGTGCGCAAGTGCTGGACGTCTGACCCGTGTCCCGTCTCGGTCATCGCGAAGCAGCCGGGCAGGTCGAAGCTGAGGATGTCCGGCAAGTAAGCGTCGTGGTGACGCTTAGTGCCGAGAGCCTCGACCGCGCCGCCGAAGAGTCCCCACTGGACGCCGGCCTTCACCATGAGCGACAGGTCGGCGAAGGCGAGCATCTCGATCGCGACGACGGAGCCCCCGGGGTCTCCCGCACCGCCGTACTCGCGGGCGAAGCCGAGCTTCACCTGCGGCCCCTCCGCCAGTCGGCGACTGAGCCGGGTGACGCGCTCGCGCGCCTCCGTCACCGTCTCACCGGCGACCGGGGCGAACGCCTCGTCGGCCAGCAGCGTGCGCGCCTGCTCGCGGAGGTGGGCCCACTGGCCGTCGAGGGTGCGGGTGAGCGCGGCGACCTCCACGGCCGAGAGGTCGGAGTGCCGAACGGCGTCCTCGGTGGTGCTGCTCACTGCGTCTCCTTCTGGAGGGTGGTCGTCGTGCCGAGGAGGCCGGCGAGGCCGCCCCAGGCGAGGTCGGTGAGCTGGTCGGTCAGCTCGGCTCGGGGAATCTGTCGCCCGTCGCGCAGCCACCGGTCTGCGGCGGCCCGCACGAGCCCGACGAGCCCGTGTCCCCACGGCTGGGCAGCGGTCGCGTCGCGGTCGGCGCGACGCAGAGCGACGCCGAGCAGCTCCGCGGCGGCCTCGCCGATGAGATCGGACAGGGAGGCGAGGGGATCTCTGCTGCCCCCCGTGCCGCCACCCGTGCCGCTCGTGACGAAGCGGTAGATCTCGGGGTCGGCCTCGAGGAAGCCGAGGTAGGTCTCGACGGCCCCACTGACCATCTCGCGGGGGTCGTCGGTCGCGGTCACGGCCTTGCGCAGCGCCCGCGTCAGGCGCCGGGCGACGCGGTCGCAGACGGCGCTGTGGAGCTCGCTGCGGTCCCCGAAGTGGCGGTAGACGACCGTCTTGCTGGTCCCCGCTTCCGCGGCGATGTCCTCCATCCCGACGCCCGCTCCGTGCCGGGTGACGGCGCGCAGCGTTGCTTCGATCAGCTCTTCCCGGCGCGCGCGGCGGTGCTCGTCCCACCGCGAGTCGCGGCGGTCGCGCTGAGGGGCCGGCGGTCGGCTGGGCTGCTGGGCCACAGCCTCCGTCCTGCCCCTGTGTAGGTTCACGAAACCCAGGGTACCGTGTACCGCTAGTACCGCATCTGCTCGGAGATTTCCTGGAGGTCCTGGATGGCCGCGACCCGACGTGCCGCGATCGTCGGCGGCAACCGCCTGCCCTTCGCCCGCGCCAACTCCGCCTACGCTCACGCGTCCAACCAGGACCTGCTGACAGCGGCGATCGACGGCCTCGTCGCCCGCCACGGCCTGCAGGGCGAGCGCCTGGGCGAGGTGGTCGCCGGCGCCGTTCTCAAGCACTCCCGGGACTTCAACCTGACGCGCGAAGCGGTGCTCGGGTCGGCGCTGTCTCCCGCCACACCGGCCTACGACGTGCAGCAGGCGTGCGGCACCGGTCTCGAGGCGGCGATCCTCGTCGCCAACAAGATCGCGCTGGGCCAGATCGAGAGCGGTGTCGCCGGCGGTGTCGACACAGCCTCGGACGCCCCCATCGCGGTCAACGAGGACCTGCGCCAGGTGCTGCTCTCCCTCAACCGGGCTCGCACTCCTGTCCAGCGCCTCACGGCACTGGCGCGGCTGCGGCCGGGGCAGCTCGCACCGGCGATCCCGCGCAACGTCGAGCCCCGCACCGGCATGTCGATGGGCGAGCACGCGGCGGTGACTGCGCGGGAGTGGGGCATCTCGCGGGAGGAGCAGGACGAGCTCGCCCTTGCCAGCCATCAGCGGCTCGCGGCCGCCTACGACCGCGGCTTCTTCGACGACCTGGTGACGCCGTTCCTCGGGTTGACCCGCGACCAGAACCTGCGTCCCGACACCAGTCTCGACAAGCTCGCGTCGCTGCCGCCGGTCTTCGGCAAGGGTCCCGACGCCACTATGACGGCGGGCAACTCGACGCCGCTCTCGGACGGTGCCTCGACGGTGCTGCTCGCCTCCGACGACTGGGCGGCGGCGCACGGTCTACCCGTCCTGGCCCATCTCGTCGACGCTCAGACAGCCGCCGTCGACTACGTCCACGGCGGTGAGGGACTGCTGATGGCACCGGCGTACGCGGTGCCGGAGCTGCTGGCCCGCA
>JBQCDV010000146.1:0-50279 GCA_051960855.1 Actinomycetales bacterium | reverse complement strand
TTCACGCCGGGCATCGTCTACGTGTCGATCACGACCGGGCTCATCCTCATCCTCGCGGCCAACACCGCGTTCAACGGGGTCCCGGTCCTCGGCTCCATCCTCGCCAAGGACGGCTACCTGCCGCGCCAGCTCCACACCCGCGGCGACCGCCTGGCGTTCAGCAACGGCATCATCATCCTCGGCGCGATGGCCGGGCTGCTGATCTACGCCTTCCAGGCCGACACCACCCGCCTGGTCCAGCTCTACATCGTCGGCGTGTTCGTGTCGTTCACGACCAGCCAGACGGGGATGGTGCGGCACTGGACACGGCTGCTGCGCACCGAGACCGACGGTCGCGCGCGGGCGGTGATGCTCCGGAAGCGCACGATCAACACGATCGGTCTGAGCGTGACCGGCCTCGTCCTCGTCGTGGTGCTCATCACGAAGTTCACCAAGGGCGCCTACATCGCGATCATCGCCATGGTGCTCCTCTTCCTGCTCATGCGCGGCATCCGGCGCCACTACGAGCTGGTGAGTCAGGAGCTGGCGCTCACCGACGAGGAGCCGGCGACGACACTGCCTTCGCGCAACCACGCTGTCGTCCTCGTGTCCAAGCTGCACAAGCCCACCCTGCGTGCCGTGGCCTACGCGCGCGCCTCGCGGCCCAGCACGTTGGAGGCCATCACGGTGGGTGTCGACGAGGACGAGGTCCGCGCCCTGCAGGAGGCGTGGGAGCGTCGCGACATCCCCGTGCCCCTCAAGGTGCTGGCCTCGCCCTACCGGGAGATCACGCGACCGATCGTCGACTACGTCAAGGGCCTGCGGCGCGAGAGCCCGCGTGACGTCGTCACGGTGTACATCCCGGAGTACGTCGTCGGTCGATGGTGGGAGCAAGTGCTGCATAACCAGACCGCGCTGCGGCTCAAGGGGCGCCTGCTCTTTACGCCGGGGGTGATGGTCACGAGCGTGCCCTACCAGCTGAGCTCGTCGCGCCTGGCTGCCGAGCGCGGCGACTGGGTGGCGCCGTCGTCCCTGCGGCGCGGAGACCAGCCCTGAACGCCGTCCGCGTCGGTGCGCGTCTCGAGCTCGAGGTCGGCGCCGTCGCCCACGGTGGCCACTGTGTGGCACGGCACGAGGGACGAGTCGTCTTCGTCCGGCACGCCCTGCCGGGGGAGCGGGTCGTCGCCGTCGTGACCGAAGGCGACGGCGACGCGCGCTACCTGCGCGCTGACGCCGTCGAGGTCCTCGAGCCCAGCCCGGACCGGGTGCCCGAGCCCTGCCCCTTCGCGAAACCCGGACGCTGCGGGGGGTGCGACTGGCAGCACGTCGCCCTTCCCGCTCAGCGGCGGCTGAAGTCAGCAGTCGTCGAGGAGCAGCTGCGCCGCCTCGCAGACGTCGCCACCTCGGTGCCGGTCCTCGCGGTGGGCGATGACGAGGACGGGCTGCGCTGGCGCACCCGGGTGCAGTGGAGCGTCGCCCGCAACGGGCACCTCGGCTTGCACCGCCATCGGTCCTCCGACGTCCTACCGATCGACGACTGCCGCATCGCCCGTCTCGACGTGCTGTCCATCGGAGCCCAGGACGGCAACTGGGCCGGCGCGGGTGCCGTCGAGACGGTGGCGACGTCGACGGGCCAGCGCGCCGTCGTAGTGTCGCCCGTGCGCCGCAGTCGCACTCGGACGCCGAAGCCCGCACGGCGAGGTCCGGATCGGCTGACCGAGCTGCCGCTGCTGCCCCCGGATGTACGGGTCGTGCGCCGCGACCTTCCCGCGAGGGAGAGGGGCGACGACTCCGTGCTGGAGGAGCACGCGGGCGGACGCCGCTGGCGGGTGGCGGCGGATGGCTTCTGGCAGGTGCACCCGGGCGCGGCCGAGGCGTTGCGGGACGCCGTTCTCCAATCGGCCCGTCTCCAGCCGGGCGAGACCGCACTCGACCTCTACTGCGGCGTCGGGCTCTTCACCGCCGCTCTGGCCGAAGCCGTCGGGGTCACCGGCCAGGTGTGGGCCATCGAGGGCGACCGGCGCGCCGCCGGCCTTGCTGCCGAGAACCTCGCCGACCTCGCCCAGGCGACCGTCAGCCACGCGGATGTCGCCGCCGCGGCGCTGCCCGAGGCCGCGGATGTCGTCGTCCTCGACCCGCCACGTAGCGGAGCGGGAGCCGACGTCTGTCGCCGCGTCGCCGCCCTGCATCCGCGCGCCGTCGTCTACGTCGCATGCGATCCCGCGGCCCTCGCGCGTGACGTCGTCACGCTCGCAGGCCTCGGATACGTCTTGGAGGCCGCGGTCGGATTCGATGTCTTTCCGATGACCCATCACGTCGAGGTCGTCGCGACGCTCGTGCCGGCACTCGAGAGCTGAGACGAAGCGAGCTTTCGGGAGTGACCTTGGTGGTCTCGGGGCACCTGCGACGACGTGACACGGGTGCGCGACGTCGTTGACGGAATGACCGTCCTCATCGAGGGACAGCCCTCGACGATCGCTGCTCGGGGGGTGAAGAGTCTGGGTGCCGGCCAGTACCGGCTGAGCTTCACCGACGGCCGTGAGGTCGTCCTGTCCGGCAAGAAGGAGATCGAGGTCGTGTCGGGCACCTGGAACGCAGCCTGAGCCCGGGCGGCTGCGACTGACAGCAGCCCGACGAAGGGCCTGAGCGGCCGCGCGTCGTCTGTCAGGCTGCCGTCATGCTGTCGAGCCTCCTCGAGCCGCTGCTGTCGGTCCCCGGCTGGCTGGTCCTGGTGCTGGCGGGGCTGCTCGCCTTCGCGGAGGCGGCCGTCTTCGTCGGCTTCGTCCTGCCCGGCGAGACCGCCGTCGTGCTGGCCGGCGTCGTCGCGAGCCAGGGTCGCCTGCCGCTGTGGCTGCTCGTGGTCGTGGTGGTGCTCAGCGCGATCGCCGGCGACAGCGTCGGCTACGAGGTCGGCAGGCGCTACGGGTCGAGGGTGCTCGAGCTGCGACTGATGCAGCGCCGCCGAGCCGGCATCGACCGGGCTCTCGACCTGCTGCAGCGCAGGGGAGGACTCGCGGTCTTCCTCGGCCGCTGGACGGCCTTCCTGCGTGCCGTGATGCCCGGTCTCGTCGGCACGGTGCGGATGCCCTACCGGCGGTTCCTGGCGTTCAACGCCCTCGGCGGACTCGCGTGGGGGACGACCTTCAGCCTGCTCGGCTATCTCGCCGGCGCCAGCTACCAGCGGGTGGAGCAGGCGGCGGGACGGGTGGCAGTGGTCCTGCTCGTGATCGTTGTCGCCGCGGTGGTGCTCTGGCATCTCCGTACGGGGCGGCAGGAGAGAAGCGAGCGCCGGGACGGCGAGCGTGGCGGCGACCGAGGAGACGAGGGGGCTCGCCCCGAGGAAGATCGGCTGTTATCTTGATGTCGAGATAAACGGGGCGGCGCTTCGGCCCCGTTACTGGCCGGCGGAAGGACGAGGACAGTGACCAGCGGCGACACCACCAGCGGGCCCGACAGCTTCGGGGCTCGCAGCACCCTTGACAGCGGCGGACAGTCGCTCGAGTACTACCGGCTTGACGCCGTCGACGGCGCCTCACGCCTGCCCTACAGCCTCAAGGTGCTCCTGGAGAACCTCCTGCGCACCGAGGACGGGGCCAACGTCACCGCCGACCACATCAGGGCCCTGGCGCAGTGGGACCCGCAGGCGGAGCCCGACACCGAGATCCAGTTCACCCCCGCGCGCGTCATCATGCAGGACTTCACCGGTGTGCCGTGTGTGGTCGACCTCGCCACGATGCGAGAGGCCATGCGCGACCTCGGCGGGGACCCAGCCAAGGTGAACCCCCTCGCCCCCGCCGAGCTGGTGATCGACCACTCCGTCATCGCCGACGTCTTCGGCATGCCGGAGGCCTTTGCCCGCAACGTGGACCTGGAGTACCAGCGCAACCGGGAGCGCTACCAGTTCCTGCGCTGGGGCCAGGGTGCGTTCGACGAGTTCAAGGTCGTCCCGCCCGGCACCGGCATCGTCCACCAGGTCAACATCGAGTACCTCGCCCGCGTGGTGATGGTCCGCGACGGCAAGGCCTACCCCGACACCCTCGTCGGCACCGACTCCCACACGACCATGGTCAACGGGCTAGGCGTGCTCGGGTGGGGCGTGGGCGGCATCGAGGCCGAGGCCGCGATGCTCGGCCAGCCGGTCTCGATGCTCATCCCGCGCGTGGTCGGCTTCAAGCTCACCGGTCAGCTCCCCGCGGGGGCGACCGCCACCGATCTCGTGCTCGTCATCACCGAGATGCTTCGGCGCCACGGCGTCGTCGGGAAGTTCGTCGAGTTCTACGGCGACGGTGTCGCAGCCGTGCCGCTGGCCAACCGCGCCACCATCGGCAACATGAGCCCGGAGTACGGCTCGACGTGCGCGATCTTCCCGATCGACGAGGAGACGCTGCGCTACCTGCGCTTCACCGGACGCGACGAGTCGCAGGTGGCCCTCGTCGAGGCCTACGCCAAGGCCCAGGGGCTCTGGCACGACCCATCGGCGGAGGGCTACACCGAGCCCGTCTACTCCGAGCAGCTCGAGCTCGACCTGTCGACCGTGGTGCCGAGCATCGCCGGTCCCAAGCGGCCGCAGGACCGCATCTCGCTCGACGCTGCCAAGGGCGCCTTCCGCGAGGTCCTGCCCACCTACGTGCGTGCTGGCGAGCTGGGCGGCGACGACCGCAAGCCCGGCGTCCCGCAGCAGGACACGCCCTTCGGGGTCCGGTCAGCCTCCGACGAGGCGTCCTCCGAGTCCTTCCCAGCCAGCGACTCTCCGGCCGTCATGTCCTCGGAGCCATCGGACGCGCCGGTCGTGCACAGCGCCGCCAGCGGCGCAGTCGTGCATAGCGCCGCCACCGGCGCAGAAGGCCGTCCGAGCCGCAGGACGCCGGTGACGCTCGCCGACGGGACGTCGTTCGAGCTCGACCATGGCGCCGTCGTGATCGCAGCGATCACCTCCTGCACCAACACGTCCAACCCGTCAGTGATGATCGGGGCGGCACTGCTGGCCAAGAAGGCCGTCGAGCGCGGCCTGGTCCGCAAGCCATGGGTCAAGACGACTCTGGCGCCCGGCTCCAAGGTCGTCAGCGACTACTACGACCGCGCGGGGCTCACGCCGTACCTGGAGAAGCTGGGCTTCCACCTCGTTGGGTACGGCTGCACGACCTGCATCGGCAACTCGGGACCGCTGCAGGAGGAGATCTCGGCGGCCATCAACGAGGCCGACCTCGCAGCCGTCTCGGTGCTGTCGGGCAACCGCAACTTCGAAGGTCGCATCAACCCCGACGTCAAGCTCAACTACCTCGCCAGTCCGCCCCTGGTCGTGGCCTATGCGCTGGCCGGCTCGATGGACGTCGACATCGTCAACGAGCCGCTCGGGACCGACTCCGAGGGCCAGCCGGTCTACCTGCGTGACATCTGGCCGAGCGCCGAGGAGGTGGACGAGGTCATCGCGACCTCGGTCGCGAGCGAGATGTTCAGCCGCGACTACTCCGACGTCTTCGCCGGTGACGACCGGTGGCGCTCGCTGCCGACGCCCGAGGGCGACTTCTTCGAGTGGGACACCGAGTCGACCTACGTCCGCAAGCCGCCGTACTTCGAGGGCATGCCGGCCCAGCCCGACGCTGTGGCTGACATCGAGGGCGCCCGCGTGCTGGCCAAGCTGGGCGACTCGGTCACGACGGACCACATCTCGCCCGCCGGCTCGATCAAGGCGGACAGCCCCGCTGGCCGGTATCTGCAGGAGCACGGCGTGGAGCGCAAGGACTTCAACTCCTACGGCTCCCGCCGCGGCAACCACGAGGTGATGATCCGCGGCACCTTCGCGAACATCCGGCTGCGCAACCAGATCGCGCCCGGGACTGAGGGCGGCTTCACCCGCAACTTCCTCGACGGCGGAGAGGTCACCACGATCTACGACGCCTCGATGGCCTACCAGGCGGCGGGCGTCCCCCTGGTCATCCTGGCGGGCAAGGAGTACGGCTCGGGCTCCTCGCGTGACTGGGCGGCCAAGGGCACGATGCTGCTGGGCGTCAAGGCCGTCATCGCTGAGTCCTACGAGCGCATCCACCGCTCGAACCTCATCGGGATGGGCGTGCTGCCGCTGCAGTTCGCCGACGGTGAGAGCGCTGACTCGCTCGGACTGACGGGCGAGGAGACCTTCAGCATCAGCGGCATCACCGCCCTCAACGACGGAACGACGCCGCGCACCGTGCACGTCCGCGCGGAAGGCACTGACGGATCAGTGAAGGAGTTCGACGCCCGGGTGCGCATCGACACCCCAGGCGAGGCGGACTACTACCGACACGGCGGCATCATGCAGTACGTGCTGAGGTCGCTCGCGTCACGTTGACGCAAACTCCTTGACGAACGACGGAGCGGGGCTTCTCATCGCGAGGAGCTCCGCTCCGTCGCGTCTGGGGCCAGCGCCCAGGAGGTGTGGACACGGGGCACCAGCGTGTGTCCACAGTCCTGCTTGGGGGCTGGCGCCGAGCGCGAGGCAGGAGTACATTCGAACACATGTTCGATGAACCGGTGCAGGTGCAGCTCGGAGAGTGGGTTGCCCAGCTCGCTGTCCTGCCGCGGGACGTGTCGGACGAGCACCGGGTGAGCCGGCTCCGCACCCTTGAGGAAATCTCAGCCGCTGTAGCGGCGGCGCAGGCACGGGATGCCGCCGATCTCGATGCCTCCCGTCGTGCTCAGCACGCGCAGGCAGGCAGGCCGGCGAAGCGGTGGGGAGAGGGCGTGGCCGCGGAGGTGGCCTTGGCGCGCCGAGTCTCTCCGAGCAAAGGCAACCAGCTGCTCGGCCTCGCGAAGGTGCTCACCAGCGACATGCCGCACACCTTGGCGCTGATGGCTTCTGGCCGCCTGTCGGAGTGGCGGGCGACAATTCTCGTCAAAGAGACGGTTTGTCTCGAGGCGGCCGACCGTCGGTTCATCGACGAGCAGCTCTGCGGCGGTGCGGACCCTCGTGCCGTCGGTTTGGGAGATCGGGCGTTGGGAGCGGCTGCCAAGCAGCTGGCCGCGCAGGTCGACGCGGCCGCACTGGTCAAGCGAGCTGCGAGGGCCGAGTCCGAGCGCTGCGTGACGATTCGGCCGGCTCCCGACGCGATGGCGTGGGTCAGCGCGCTGCTTCCCATGGCGGCCGGCGTCGGCGTCTACGCCGCCCTCAAGCGCGCTGCTGATCTCGCGCCCCCCGAGGGCGAGCCGCGCAGTCGGGGGCAGCGGATGGCCGACGCACTCGTCGAGCGGGTGACCGGCCGCAACCCGCTGGAGCGGCCGATGGACCTGGACCTCCGGATCGTGCTGCCAGCCTCGAGCCTGCTTCCTGACGGCGAGGCACGTGGCGGCGCGGGCAGTGACAGGGCCGGCAGTGACAGGGCCGGCAGTGACAGGGCGGAGGCTACGGACGACTCCGGATACGTGTCCGGCCCTGGCTGCGCGCCGATGCCGCTGCCCGGCCCGCTGCTACGGAAGCTGATCGCTGAGGCGTGTCAGGACGAGAAGACCCGAGTCTTCGTCCGGCAGCTCTACAGCAGTCCGCACGGCGGTCTCGTCGCGATGGCGTCCACGTCGCGCTGCGCCCCTCCTGGGATGGCGGACCTGATCCGTCTCCGGGACCAGGTGTGCCGCACGCCGTGGTGTGAGGCTCCGGTTCGCCATATCGATCACATCAAGCCGGCCAAAGATGGCGGCAGCACCGAAGTGACGAACCTTCAGGGTCTGTGTGAACGCTGCAACTACGCACGTGAGGCCCCAGGGTGGGCGGGCGTGCCAGTTGTCGACGGGCAGGGCGTGCACCGCGTCGAAATCACCTCGCCCACGGGACACCGCTATGTCTCGTCAGCGCCGCCGTTGCCCGGTACCGCCTTCGGGCCCAAGCCCGTGCCCGCGGCCGACACCACCCCCAGCGACACCGATGTGCCACCTGATACCTGGCGGGACGAGTGGGTCGGGTCTCCGCCGGATGACATCGACGAGGACCACGGGGGAGTGGCCGCCCTCCTGCTACCCCTCGAGATGCTTGACGAGTTGCGGGACGTTCCCGTCGTCCAGCGGTTCCTACACCTGCTGCAGGCTGCCTAGGCCCAGGAGCTGCGTAGGTCCAGGCTGCCTAGGTCCAGGCTGCCTAGGTCCAGGAAGTGCCTAGGTCCAGGAAGTGCCTAGGTGCAGGACCGCGCACGAGCCGAGAGCCGCCCTCACACCGAGGTCGACGATTCCGTGAGACTGAAGCCCGTGACCGTGGTTCCCCCCGGATGGCCCGCCGAGGTGTCTCCCCCGACTGCACCGGACTGGGAGCGCTCGGCGACCGCTTGGCTGTTCGACCTCTGCCCGCCCGACTACCGCCAGCACGAGGTCCTCCGGCGGCATCCGCTGGTACTGGCCAGGCTCGCGACCCGCCACGTGGAGGCCAGCCTGCAGGGAGCTCGGACGGCGTTCTCCCACCTCCGCGTCGACCTGCGTGACGTGGTCGGTCGCGAGGTGCTGGACGAAGCCCTGTCGGCGCTGGAGCAGGAGGGAGCCCGGCTGCTGGCGGTGTCGCGAGAGGTGGCGCTCGTGGAGCACGCCCTGCGAGGCGGGACATTCCGGGCGCGGCTGTAGGTCTCGTGACGCGGAGGCTTCCGCAACGTTGCAAAAAAGTTTCCGCAAACCCCTTCCCCTGGCGATCACTCCTGCATATGTTGACGCCCACAACATTCCCTGACCGGGTCCGGCACCCGGTCGTGCTCATAGGAGCGCTCTGCATGCGCAAGTTCCTCACCCTCGGCGCCATGGGCGCCGTCGCCGCACTCGCTCTCGCTGGCTGCGGCTCGGACTCCACGGGGTCGTCGACGGACACGTCCTCGAGCGCCGCTGCCCCCAGCTCGAGCGCGGCTGCGCCGAGCTCCGGTGGCTCGTCGGCGGCCGGGGGAGCCTCCGGCAAGGTCGGCGTGATCCTTCCTGACACCCAGTCGTCGGTGCGCTGGGAGACGGCGGACCGCCCCTACCTCCAGCAGGCGTTCCAGGCCGCGGGTATCGAGGCCGACATCCAGAACGCGCAGGGTGACAAGACGAAGATGGCGAGCATCGCCGACGGCATGATCCAGAGCGGCGTCAAGGTCCTCATCATCACCAACCTCGACAGCCCCTCGGGTGCGCAGATCGAGGCCAAGGCCAAGTCGGCTGGCATCAAGACCATCGACTACGACCGGCTCACCCTCGGCGGCAGCGCGGACTACTACGTGTCCTTCGACAACACGAAGGTCGGCGAGCTGCAGGGTGACGGGCTCATCAAGTGCATCGGCGACAAGGCGAACGCCCGCATCATCCAGCTCAACGGCTCGCCGACCGACAACAACGCGACGCTGTTCAAGCAGGGCGCGGTGTCCAAGCTGCAGCCGAAGTACGACAGTGGCTGGAAGCTCGTGGGCGACCAGGCCGTGCCCAACTGGGACAACGCGCAGGCGGCCACCATCTTCCAGCAGCTGCTGACCGCGGCCGGCAACAAGGTCGACGGCGTTCTCGCCGCCAACGACGGCCTCGGCAACGCCGCCATCACCGTGCTCAAGAGCGCCGGTCTCAAGGGTGTTCCGGTCACCGGCCAGGACGCGACCGTCCAGGGCCTGCAGAACATCCTGCGCGGCGACCAGTGCATGACCGTCTACAAGGCGGTGAAGAAGGAGGCCGACGGCGCCGCCAAGCTCGCCATCGCGCTCATCAAGGGCGAGCAGGCGGAGACCAACGGCACGACCAAGGACGCGACCGGCAACCGCGACGTCCCGTCGGTCCTGCTCACGCCTGAGGCGATCTTCAAGGACAACGTCAAGGACGTCGTGGCCGACAACTACGTGAAGGCCAGCGACCTGTGCACCGCTGACCTTGCGCAGGCCTGCAAGGACGCCGGCGTCTCCTGACGCCGCAACCCAGTCGCCCTGGTGCCCGGCGCGGACCCGCCGGGCACCAGGAGCACCTCTCGCGCACGTCTCCGCGACCGCACAGGAGTGACCGCATGACCGACACGGCTGACAGTGCCGCGACCGCAGCCCGCGCTTCGAGCGGGGCGCCGATCCTCGAGTTGCGGGGGATCAACAAGAGCTTTGGACCCGTCAAGGTCCTCCACGACGTGGACTTCGCGGTCTACCCGGGCGAGGTGACGGCCCTCGTCGGCGACAACGGCGCCGGCAAGTCAACGCTCGTCAAGTGCATCGGTGGGATCTACCCGATCGACTCCGGCCAGGTGGTCTTCGAGGGCCGCCCGGTGACCGTCGAGTCGCCATCGGACATCAACGCCCTCGGTGTCGAGATCGTCTACCAGGACCTCGCCCTGTGCGACAACCTCGACATCGTCCAGAACATGTTCCTCGGCCGTGAGCTGCGCAAGGGCTTCGTCCTCGACGAGGCCGACATGGAGCGCAAAGCGCGCGACACCCTCGCCAGCCTGTCTGTGCGCACGGTCAAGAGCGTGCGCCAACTCGTCTCCAGCCTCTCCGGCGGACAGCGCCAGACGGTCGCGATCGCCAAGGCCGTGCTGTGGAACAGCAAGGTCGTCCTGCTGGACGAGCCGACCGCCGCCCTCGGCGTGGCGCAGACGCGACAGGTCCTCGACCTCGTGCGCCGTCTCGCGGACGCCGGACTGGGCGTGGTCCTGATCTCCCACAACATGAACGACGTCATGGAGGTCAGCGACCGCGTCGCGGCGCTCTACCTCGGTCGCCTCGCCGCCGAGGTCCTCACCAAGGACGTCACCTACAGCCAGGTCGTCGAACTCATCACCGCCGGCCGCTCCGGCGACATCGGCCTCGCGCCCGCCACGGCGAGCGCGAGCGCCTGAAGGCGAAGGAGAAGCACGTGAGCGAGATCGACAACCGCCCCGAGGTCGAGGCCGAGGTCGGACCACCTCCGTCGACGGGGGCGGAGGCGGGCACCGGCGCTGGCACGGTCACCGCACGCCGCGTCGTTCGGAAGTCTGAGGGCGGCGGCAGCGTCGCGCAGAGCGACTTCGCGGGAGACGCCGGCGCCGGCACCATCCTCGAGTCGATCAAGGTCTGGTGGCAGCGCGTGCGGGGCGGAGAGGTCGGCGCCCTCCCGGCGATCCTCGGCCTCGTCGTCATGCTGGGCGTCTTCACCTGGCTGGGGCCGCGCAACGCCGACGGCAGCAGCATCTTCCTCAGCGTCGGCAACCTCGCCAACCTTCCCGCGCAGGCCGCGGCCACCGCGGTCATCGCGATCGGGCTCGTCTTCGTCCTCCTGCTGGGGGAGATCGACCTGTCGGCGGGCACGGCCAGCGGCGTGTGCGCCGGCCTCATGGGCATGGCCGTCACGAAGGGCGGGGCCCTGCGGGACACGCTCGGCACGGTCGTCTGGGTCGCAGTCATCGTCCTGATGGTGGCGGCGGTCGTGGTCGCCGCGACGAAGCGGCTGTGGTGGGCAGCAGCGATCGTGGCCCTCGGTGTGGTCTTCCTGCTCGCCAACCAGGGTGGCCACGTCCTCGTCGCCGTCTTCCTCGCACTGGCAACGGGCACCGCGATCGGTCTGCTCACCGGCTTCCTCGTTGCTCGCGTCGGCATCCCGTCGTTCGTCGTGACGTTGGCGCTCTTCCTTGCCTGGCAAGGTGTCCTGCTGCAGTTCATCGGCAACGGCGGTGCCGTCGGCACGCGTGATTTCGTGCTCCTCAACGGCATCGCGCACAACAACCTCAGCCCGGCCCTGGGCTGGGTCCTGCTTGTCGTCGTGCTCGCGGTCTACACCGGCTACACGGTGCAGCGTTCCATTCGCCGCCGGGCCGAGGGGCTCTCCGCCGAGCCGCTGTCGCTGGTCTACGCCCGCAGCGCGGTCCTCGCAGTCGTCGGTATCGTCGCGGTCTTCTTCCTCAACGCCGAGCGCTCACCCAACCCGGAGGCGACCTCGATCCGCGGCGTCCCCTACGTCGTGCCGATCGTGCTGCTGCTGATGGTCTTCTGGGCTCTGGTCCTGACCAAGACCCGCTTCGGGCGCTACATCTACTCGGTCGGCGGCAACGCCGAGGCCTCCCGGCGCGCCGGCATCGACGTCACGCGCATCCGCATGGCCTCGTTCACGATCTGCTCGGCCATGGCGGGCATCGGCGGCGTCATCGCGGCGAGCTACCTCGGTGGTGTGCCGGCAGACGCCGGCGGCGGCAACCAGCTGCTGTACGCCGTGGGTGCGGCAGTCATCGGCGGAACGTCGCTGTTCGGCGGCCGTGGTCGCCCACGTGACGCCGTGCTCGGCGCGCTCGTCATCAGCCTGATCCCGAACGGGCTCAACCTGATGGGCCTCAACGCCTCGGTCAACTTCATGGTCACCGGCCTCGTGCTGCTCGTCGCAGCGAGCGTCGACGCGCTGTCGCGCAAGCGCGCCAGCGTCAGCTGAGGTGGCCTCATCTGGCCTCAGTCCCGAGGCGCTGCGGCGCCACAACGTCAGTGCGGTCCTCCGGCACGTGCACGTGCACGGCCCGGCCAGCCGCGCCCAACTGACCTCGGAGATGGGCCTCAACCGCAGCACGATCAAGGCCCTCGTCGAAGAGCTCGCTGAGGCGGGCCTCGTCGTCGAGGAGCTGCCGGACAACCACCCGGGCGCTGGACGTCCGAGTCACGTGGTCGTGCCGGTCGCCGCCAGCGCCACCGTCCTGGCAGCCAACCTGGGCGTCGACGGTGGGACCGCTGCCGTCGTCGGGGTCGGCGGCGCGATCCTTGCCTCCCGGTCCTACCTGATGCACGGAGTCGGGGTCGACCCGGGGACCGCGGCGAAGCGTCTGGCGCAGGAGTTCTGCCTGCTCCGTGCGGCGGTCCCCCCGTCCTCCTGGGTCGTCGGGGTCGGGGTAGCGGTCCCCGGCGCCGTCCGCGGCAGCGACGGCTGGGTGGAGTTCGCACCCAACCTCGCCTGGAACGGCGTCCCGTTCGGCGACTTGCTGGCGCGGGCGATCGCCGAGCAGCTCGGTCTCGACGTGCCCGTCATGGTGGGGAACGACGGAGACCTCGGCGCCCTCGCGGAGCACGTGCGCGGTGCGGGGCGCGGAGTCGACGACATGGTCTACGTCCGGGGCGAGATCGGCGTCGGCGGAGGCGTCATCGCCGGCGGCCAGCTGCTGCGCGGTGCGCGCGGGTTCGCAGGCGAGCTCGGCCACATGGTCGTCAACCCGGAGGGGCGGCGGTGCCGCTGCGGCAACCTGGGCTGCCTGGAGACCGAGGTGGGCGAGGAGGGCGTGCTGCTGGCCGCCGGCCTGCCGCAGGACGCGGGCCGCACCGGGGTGCAGGACGTCTTGCGCGAGGCGGCGGAAGGTGACCTGGTCGCGCGGGCGGCCGTCGAACGCGCGGCCCGGTGGCTCGGCCGCGGCCTGGGTGCCCTCGTGAACCTGTTCAACCCTGCGCTGATCCTGCTCGGTGACACCCTGCAGGACCTTCACTCCGTGGCGGCTGACGTCATCGAAGAGGCTGTCGGACAGCACTCCCTGGCTGGTCCAGCCGCTCAGGTGACCATCGAGGGCCCGGCGCTGGAGGACTCGCCGCTGGCCGGTGCGGCGGAGCTGGCCTTCGAGTCGGTGCTCGCGGCGCCGCCGCGCGAGTGGTGGCGTCACTGACCCCGGTGAGAGACTGTCCTTTCTGGACGGCGCTGACCGCGAGTGGCGCCTGACCCCTCGACGGAGGACGTGCGGATGACGTTGCTGGAGGGCCTCCGAGGGCCAGCCGACCTGCGGGCACTGCGTGAGGACCAGCTCCCCGCCCTCGCCGCCGAGATCCGAGCATTCCTGGTAGCGAGCGTGTCGCGCACCGGAGGCCACCTCGGACCCAACCTCGGCGTGGTCGAGCTCACGATCGCGCTGCACCGCGTCTTTCATTCGCCGCAGGACCGCATCCTGTTCGACACCGGACACCAGTCCTACGTCCACAAGATGCTGACTGGCCGCGCGGGCGGATTCGACCAGCTGCGGAAGAGGGGCGGGCTGTCCGGCTACCCGAGTCGGGCCGAGTCGGAGCACGACGTCATCGAGAACAGCCATGCCTCCACGGTGCTGTCCTGGGCGGACGGGCTGGCCAAGGCCAACCAGCTGTCCGGCAACGGCGACCGCAACGTCGTCGCTGTCATCGGTGACGGCGCCCTGACCGGAGGCATGGCATGGGAGGCCCTCAACAACATCGCCGCGGCCCCCGACCGCAAGGTGGTCATCGTCGTCAACGACAACGGCCGCAGCTACGCGCCGACGATCGGCGGCCTCGCCACTCACCTCGCCACCCTGCGCACCACACGCAGCTACGAGCGGGTCCTGGAGTGGGGGAGACAGGCGCTAGGCCAGACGCCGGTCGTGGGTCAGCCGCTGTACGAGGCCCTGCACGGTGTGAAGAAGGGCCTCAAGGACGTTTTCGCACCGCAGGGGCTCTTCGAGGACCTGGGGCTGAAGTACCTCGGCCCGGTCGACGGTCACGACGTCGAGGCGCTGGAGCACGCCTTCGCCCGCGCCCGCCGCTACGACGGTCCCGTCATCGTCCACGCCATCACGCGTAAGGGACTCGGCTACGCCCCGGCGGAGCAGGACGAGGCCGACCAGTTCCACGCCGTCGGTGTCATCCACCCCGAGACCGGACTGCCCCTCGCGGCCGCCGCGGCGACGTGGACGTCGGTCTTCGCCGACGCGATGGTCGAGCTGGGCCGGGAGCGGGACGACATCGTCGGCGTCACTGCGGCCATGTGCATCCCTGTCGGCCTGGACCGCTTCGCCGCCGCCCACCCGGGTCGCGTCTTCGACGTGGGGATCGCCGAGCAGCACGCGGTGACCAGCGCCGCGGGTCTCGCACTGGGCGGCCTGCACCCGGTGGTCGCCGTCTACGCCACCTTCCTCAACCGCGCCTTCGACCAGGTGCTCATGGACGTCGCCCTGCACCGGGCCGGCGTGACCTTCGTGCTCGACAGGGCCGGCGTGACCGGCGACGACGGCGCCAGCCACAACGGCATGTGGGACCTGGCGGTGTTCCAGAACGTGCCCGGACTGTCGGTGGCCGCGCCGCGCGACGGGGCCACGCTCGTCGAGGAACTGCGGGAGGCGGTCGACATTGACGACGCCCCCACCGTCGTCCGTTTCCCCAAGGGAGCGCTGCCGCCGGACCTGCCTGCGGTGCGGCGGCTGGACGGGCTCGACCTGCTGGTCGAGGCCGACGACAGCGACGCTCTCGTGGTCGCCGTGGGGGCGATGGCCCCGCTGTGCCTCGAAGCCGTGCGGCAGGCGGCGGCAGAGGGAGTCAAGGCAACGGTCGTCGACCCCCGCTGGGTCCTGCCTGTCGCGCCGGCTGTGGTCGACCTGGCGCTGCGCTTCCCTCGGGTCGTCGTGGTCGAAGACGGCCTGCGGGCAGGTGGTGTCGGGACGGCGATCGCCGAGGCGCTGCGCGAACGAGGAGCCGCGATCCCCGTAACGGTGCACGGCGTGCCCCGCCGGTTCCTCGACCACGGCACCCGCGCGCAGGTCCTGGCCGAGATCGGATTGACCTCCCAGGTCGTCGCCCGGGACCTCGTCGAGGGCGCCGCCCGTCGTGGCGCCGCCAACGAGGGTGACGACGCCGGCACCGTTCTCGACACACACGCCGCCGCCGACGTGGCCGAGGAGAGCTGACTCCTTCCACCACGCCGGCCTGGCGGACGAGTGAGCTACGAGGCGAGGCTTGCGACGCCGGGCGGCAGGAACCGCTGACCCAGCACGCGCCCGCTCACCCCCGCCCGGTCCAGGTAGGGCGTGATCCCGCCGAGATGGAACGGCCATCCGGCGCCCAGGATCATGCAGAGGTCGATGTCCGCCGGGGAGGCGACGACCCCCTCCTGCAGCATCAGGCCGATCTCCTGGGCCAGCGCCTGCAGCGATCGCTCCCGCAGCTCCGTTTCGCTCAGCGGCGTGTCACCGCCGGAGAGCAGCTGCCGCACCGAGTCAGGGATCTCGGGGCGTCCCGCTTCATCGCGCTCGTAGATGGTTGTGGCCCCTGAGGCCACCAGTCGGGCGAGTCCGGGCGAGACCCAGAACCGGTCCGGGAACGCTTCGTGCAGCGTCTCGGCAACGTGCAGCGCGACGGCCGGACCGACCAGCTGGAGCAGCAGGAAGGGGCTCATCGGCAGCCCCAGCGGAGCCAGAGCGCGGTCGGCGACCTCCAGGGGCGTCCCCTCGTCCACGGCGCGGGTGACTTCGCCCAGGAAGCGCGTGAGGATGCGGTTGACGACAAACGCCGGAGCGTCCTTGACGAGGACGCACGACTTCTTCAGGGCCTTGCCCACGGCGAACCCCGTCGCGAGCGTGACGTCGTCGGTGTGAGGCGTCCGCACGACCTCGAGCAGCGGCATCGCCGCCACTGGGTTGAAGAAGTGCAGACCCACGACTCGTTCCGGATGAGCCATGCCCGCGCTCATCTCTGTCACCGACAGCGAGGAGGTATTCGTCGCGATGACGCAATCGTCACGGACCACCTTCTCGAGGCCGGCGAAGACCTGCTGCTTGACCGACATCTCCTCGAAGACGGCCTCGATGACGAGGTCCGCGTCTGTGAAGACCGACTGGTCCACCGAGCCCGTCACCAGTGCGCGCAGCCGGTTGGCGGCGTCGCTTGAGAGCCGGCCCTTCGCCGCCAGCTTGTCGATCTCGGTCTGGATGTAAGCCAGGCCCTTGTCCACGCGGCCCTGGTCCAGGTCGGTCATGACGACCGGCACCTGCAGCCGCCTCGCGAACAGCAGGGCGAGCTGGCTCGCCATCAGTCCGGCGCCGACGACACCGACCTTGCCAACCAGTCGGGCCAGCTTGGCGTCCGGCGCTCCAGCCGGCCGCTTCGCGCGCTTCTGCACCAGGTCGAAGGCGTAGAGCCCGCTGCGCAGCTCGTCGCTCATCAGCAGGTCTGCCAACGCCTCGTCCTCGGCGGCGAAGGCTTCGTCCCGGCTTGAGTCGCGGGCTGCGGCGATGAGGTCGAGAGCCCGGTAGGAGGCGGGGGCCGCGCCCTGGACCTTCGCGTCGGCCAGGGCACGGCCGCCGGCGACGGCGCGCTGCCATGCCTCCGGCGAGTCGTCGTGCGGACGGCGTTCGACAGTGACTCGACCGGTGACGACATCGGCTGCCCACCGCAGCGACTGCTCGAGGAAGTCGGCGCCGTCGAAGGTGGCGTCGGCAATGCCGAGCTGTGCGAGGTCACGACCCTTGAGCATCGTGTTGTTGTTGAGGGCGTTGCCGATGATGACCGAGACCGCCGCCTCGGGTCCGATGAGGCGCGGCAGCAGGTAGGTGCCTCCCCATCCCGGCACGAGACCCAGGAAGCACTCCGGCAGCCCGGCTGCAGGGACGCTGGGCATCGTCGTGCGGTAGCTGCAGTGCAGCGCGATCTCGAGGCCGCCGCCGAGTGCGAGACCGTTGATGAAGCAGAAGGTCGGCACGGCTGCCTCGCCGAGCCTGCGGAAGACCCGGTGGCCCAGCCGTCCGATCTCGAGCGCGGTCTCCCGGTCGGTAAGGCGGGGGACCCCGGAGAGGTCGGCCCCGGCGGCCAGGATGAACGGCTTCCCGGTGACGGCCACCCCCTGCACGCCCTCGACGGCGAACGCCTCGTCCAGCGCGGCGTCGAGCCGCGCCAGGCTTGCCGGACCGAACGTGTTGGGCCGGTTGTGGTCGAGGCCGTTGTCCAATGTGACGAGCGCCAAGCGTGCGCCGTCGAGGTCGACAACTCGCACGTGGGCGTCCGTGACGACCTCGTCCGGGAAGGCGCCGACCGTCTCGATCGTCGGGCTGCTCATGCCGACACCCCCTGACGAACGCCGTCCGCCGTGGCGAGCGCCTGCGGCTGCGGCCCGGCGTCGGGGTGGTGCGGGTTCTCCCAGATCACGGTGCCCCCCATCCCGATGCCGATGCACATCGTGGTCATGCCGTACCGGACGTCGGGGTGCTGCTCGAAGGCAGCGGCCAGCTGCGTCATCAGCCGGACGCCGGAGCTTGCCAGTGGATGTCCGACCGCGATCGCTCCGCCGTAGGGGTTGACGCGCGGGTCATCGTCGGCGATGCCGAAGTGCTCGAGGAAGGCCAGGACCTGCACGGCGAAGGCTTCGTTGATCTCGATAAGGCCGATGTCGTCCATGGACAGCCCCGTCTGGGCAAGGGCCTTCTCCGTCGCGGGGACCGGCCCGTAGCCCATGACCTCCGGCTCGACGCCGGCGAAGGAGTAGCCGAGCAGTCGCATCCGGACCGGCAGCCCGAGCTCCAGCGCGGTCTCTTCGGCGGCGAGGAGGCACGCCGTCGCGCCGTCGTTCAGGCCCGCCGCGTTGCCAGCGGTGACGCGGCCGTGGGGCCGGAACGGGGTCTTGAGCGTGGCGAGGTCCTCGACCGTCGTCCCGGGCCGGGGAGGCTCGTCGGAAGTGGCGAGGCCCCAGCCCTTCTCCGCGGAGCGTGTCGCGACCGGGACGAGATGCCGCTGGATGACGCCCTCGGCGTAGGCCTTCGCCAGCTTGTCCTGGCTGGCCACCGCGTAGGCGTCGGCGCGCTCCTTGCTGATTCCCGGGTAGCGGTCGTGGAGGTTCTCGGCTGTCTGTCCCATCACGAGGGCGGAGGGATCGACGATCTTCTCAGCGAGGATGCGCGGGTTGGGGTCGACGCCTTCGCCCATGGGGTGGTGCCCCATGTGCTCCACACCTCCGGCGATGACGACGTCGTAGGCGCCGAAGGCGATGCCCGATGCCGTCGTCGTGACGGCGGTCATCGCTCCGGCGCACATCCGGTCGACCGCGAAGCCGGGGACGCTCTGGGGCAGCCCTGACAGGAGCGCCACCGTCCGGCCGATCGTCAGACCCTGGTCCCCGATCTGGGTGGTCGCCGCGATCGCCACGTCATCGACGCGCTCCGGCGGCAGCTCGGGGTGGCGTCGGAGGAGTTCGCGCACACACTTGACGACCAGGTCGTCCGCCCGCGTCTCGGCGTAGAGCCCCTGGGGGCCGGCTTTGCCGAAGGGGGTGCGCACGCCGTCGACGAAGACGACGTCGCGCAGCTGACGGGACGTGCGGGCGGGAGCCATCCGGCCTCCAGGCTGGGTCCGACGGAGCTGTCGCGGCGATGCTACTCGCGAGTAACAACGCCGTCGCCGCGCGCCCCGCGGCTCCTCGCGTCCCTCGCTGCCCGGCTCAGTGCGTGGTGGGGACGCCAACAGCAGGCTGGCCAGCGCCCTGCGCGCCCTGACCAACACTCTGAGCACTCTGAGCGCCCTGGCTCGGCGCGCTCGTCCGCGGCTTGCGGAAGAAGAAGACGTAGACGGGCACGACGTAGGCGACCCACACGACCGCCTCGAGCACCGTGGTCGCGGGGGAGAAGTTGAGGGTCCCCTTCAGCAGGGTGCCGTACCAGCTGCTCGGGGGAATCGCCGAGGAGACATCGAACGCCAGGGTGTTCAGCCCCGGCAGCACGCCGGCCTCCTGCAGGTCGTGCACGCCGTAGGCGAGCACTCCGGCGGCCACGACGACCAGCGCCGCGCCCGTCCAGGTGAAGAACTTCGACAGGTTGATCCGGACGGCGCCCTTGTAGAAGAGGTAGCCCAGCAGGACGGCGGTGAGCAGCCCGAGCGTGGCGCCGAGGATGGGTTGGGTGTTCTGACCCGTCGACTGCACCGCCGACCAGATGAACAGCGACGTCTCGAGGCCCTCGCGCCCGACGGCGAGGAACGCTGTCAGGACGACCGCCAGGCCGCCCATCGACAAGGCGGTGTCGAGCTTGCCGCGCAGCTCCGTCGACAGGTGTCGAGCCGTCCGCCGCATCCAGAAGATCATCCAGGTGACGAACCCGACCGCGATGATGGACAGCGTCCCCCCGAAGGCTTCCTGCGCCTCGAAGCTCAATGCGCTCGACGTGAAGGTCAGCAGGGCGCCGAACCCCAGACTGACCGCGACGGCGGCACCGACGCCTGACCAGAGGGCCGGCAGCCGGGAGGTGTGGCCGGTCTTGACGAGGTAGGCGACGAGGATGCTCACGACGAGCGAGGCTTCGAGTCCCTCTCGCAGGCCGATGAGGTAGTTGGCGAGCACGGGCAGCTCCGGGGTCGTGGCGGCTTCGACTTAGGCAAGCCTAACCAACCCTGCGCCGACTGCCAACCCGCGCCGCCCGTCGACCGGGCGACCCGGTCAGGACGCAGCGGCGTCGGCGAAGGCCTGCTCCAGCAGCGGCGCCACGTGTGCGACCTGCCACTGCCGCGCACCCAGCCCGGCCAGGGCGGCCTCGGCGCCCCCAGCCGGCGGCGGGCTCCAGGCCAGGCGACGGACAGGGTCCGGACTGACGAGATTCTCGACGGGCAGGTGCAGCTCGTCGGCGAGCGCGCTCAGCCGCTCACGCGCCAGCTTGAGGCGTGCGGCTGCAGCGGGATCACGGTCGTTCCACAGCCGGGGTGGAGGCGGCCCGTCCGAGGGCAGGGTCGGGGCCGGGAGCTCGGCGTCTGGGAGGGCGCGGGCGGTGTCGAGTGCCCGCATCCACTCCCGGGCGTGGCGACGTGCCCCCCGTCCGACGAAACCAGGTAGCGCCAGCAGGCTCGCGGTCGTGCGGGGGGACGCGGACGCCGCCGCAACCAGGGCGGAGTCGGGCAGCAGCCGCCCGGGGCTCACGTCGGCCGCCTGGGCCAGCCGGTCGCGGGCGAGCCACAGCTCCCGCAGTGCCGCCAGCGAGCGACGGCCCCGCACCTTGTGCAGCCCGGAGGTGCGGCGCCAGGGGTCGGTCCGAGGGGCAGGGGGCGGCGCAGCGGCCACGGCCGCGAACTCCTCGCGGGCCCAGGCGAGCTTGCCCTGCCGGTCAAGCTCCGCCTCGAGGGCGTCGCGCAGGGGCACCAGCAGCTCGACGTCCAGCGCCGCGTACCGCAGCCACGAGACGGGGAGGGGACGCGTGGACCAGTCAGCTGCGGAGTGCCCCTTCTCGAGGGTCACGCCCAGCACGTGCTCGACCAGGGGCCCCAGGCCCACTCGGGGGTATCCGGCGAGCCGCGCAGCCAGCTCGGTGTCGAACAGCACGCCAGGGTGCAGTCCCAGCTCCGCGAGGCAGGGGAGGTCCTGGGAGGCGGCGTGCAGCACCCACTCCGGCTCGGCGAGCGCGGGCCGGAGCAGTTCACCCACGGCACCCTCGGGCAGAGCGACGGGGTCGATGAGCACCGTGCCGCTGCCATCGCGGCGCAGCTGCAGAAGGTAGGCGCGCTGGCTGTACCGGTAGCCAGAGGCGCGCTCGGCGTCGATCGCTACCGGACCGGAGCCGCGGGCCAGCGCGTCAGCGGCGGCGGCGAGGTCGTCGGACTCGGTGATGACGGGTGGGAGGCCCTCGGCGGGCTCGAGGAGCGGCGTGGGGGACGGATGCGCCGACGGGACGACCTCGGTCGCCGCCTCACCGGAGTCGCCGCTGTCGCTCACGAGGGGTCACGGTACCGAGTCCCCGCGCCGCTGGCGTCTGCTGATGCGCTCGGTGGCGGGCGCTAGGAGATCAGGCCGCAGCGCAGGACGAGGGCGACCATCTCGGCCCGGTCCCCGGTCCCGAGCTTGCGACCGATCCTCGCCAGGTGGCTCTTGACTGTCAGCGCGGACAGCCCCAGCGCGTCAGCGACTTCCCGGTTGGACTGGCCGTCGGCTACCAGTTGCAGCACCTCGAGCTCACGCAGGGAGAGCTGCTCGGCCCCGACGGCGCCGCGACCCCGCAGCGGGATGGCAGGCCCGACGCCACGGCTAGGCCCCCGTTGAACAAGCAGGCCCCGTGCGCCAGCCACAAGAGCTGCCCGAACGACGCCCGCCTCGTCCTTGTCCGTGATCAGCAGTCCGTGCGGCCACCCAGAGGCGCGCAGCTCGTCGAGCAGGGCCAGCCCGTTGCCGTCGGCAAGCGAGAGCTCGATGACCGCCAGCCGACGCGGCCCGCGGGAGGCGACGAGCCTGGCCTCCGCGACGGTGGTGGCCTCCGCGACCTCGCGGGCGCCGAGCCCGCGCAGCTGGCGGACCACCGGGTCGCGTACCGCGGCGCCGCTGCCGACGACGAGGGCAGTGAAGCGACCCGGGACGGCGTCGCGGGCGCTCCGCGACGTCAGAGGCCGTGGCACCAGAGGCGACACGGGAAGCCCACGGGAAGAGTCGACCAGTGCCGACACGACCCACCTCCCCACTGCTCGTCACGACATCCATGTCCGCAGCGCGACGCAGGCGTAAGGCGTGAGCGACCGCCCTTGGGCGGTCGGGTGGAAGCGCGTGCCGGCTGCTGTGGCGGAGGACGACACCCGATGGGCGCCTTCCTCACGTGCTCTATCGGCGCGCAGCGGCGATTACTGAAGCAGCAGAGTTCACCGACGGCGGGTAGGCAGCGCCGCGACTCCCGGCGGCAGCGGCGGCAGCCCGGCCGCGGTCACCAGGAGAGTGGCCCACGCGCGCAGGTGCGGGCCAAGGTCGAAGCGCGGGGCGGAGTCGCCCGGCGCGGGCAGCACCGGGCTCCAACTGGCCCGGATCTCGAGCTCGGAGCGCCCCTCTCGCCCGGCGAGAGTGCCCATCCCCTGCGACAGCGACTGGGTGACGCTTCCGCCGAGCTCGATCGCGGCTGCGCCCTGCGCCGCCAGTGACTCCTCGAGCCAGGACCAGCCCACCTCGGGCAGCAGCGGGTCCCGGCCGAGGTCATGCTCGACGCTGGCCTGCACGAAGGTCACGACCCGCCACTGGCCGGCCCACGCCTCCTGCCCAGCCGGGTCGTGCAGCAGGACGAACCGGCCGCTCCCGAGCTCCTCGTCGTCGTCGCCGCTGCCAGCGGCGGGCACCAGCACCTCCGCCGAGAGCGCCACCGCGTGTGGCGCGATCCGGCTGGGAGCCGGTGTCTCGTCGACTGTCAGCTCGGGACGCACGAGGCTCGACAGCGTGGCGCGAGCCTCCACGAGCGAGGCGACCGCGAGGTCGAATGGGCTCGGGCCGGACGCTCCGTCACCGGGACTGGCCATGGCGCCTCCACGTAGCTGGGACGGCGACGTCGCGGCACGCGGGGACGGGAGCCGGGTGACACCGGCTCCGGCGCGATCATCGGCGCGTCGAGGCACCGGGGCAGCGTAAGCAGGAGAAATGCCGCACGAGGTGGGACGCGCCGGACCGGCGGGAGGACTGGTGTCGCGCAACCGGGATCTCCCGGGTGCAGCTCACGGCCGAGCGGCCGGAGGGCCAGAGACCTCGGACGCCTCGAGCACCCAGTCCGCCCGGTCCCGCGTCCTCTCGCGAGCGAAGTGCCGTCGCTCCTGGGTGGCCCAGCGCTCCCAGTGCGGCCGGTAGGTGTCACCGTCGCGGGCCAGCGCCCGCGACCGCCGGATCACCTCCGGTGCCACGAGCCAGATCAATCCGTGGCGCCACGGGGCCAGTGACTCGGCTCCGGAGCCCACGCCGTCCAGCAGCAGCAGATCGCCGTCGGGCACGGAGCGCCACGGTCCCGCCGCCGCCCGCACCCAGTCCCACACGGGGACCACGGCTCCGGCGTTCGGGACATGCTCGGCCCACGGTGCGAGGACGTGCTCCGCGACCAGCGACACCGCCTGCTCCAGCCCGTCCCACCCGGGATAGATGTCGTCGAGGTGGACGACCGCCACGCGCCGGCTCCCGGTCAGCTGCCGCTCCAGGTGGGCGACCAGCTCGGTCTTGCCCGCCCCCGACGGCCCATCGACGGCGACCACCGCCCGCGGGGGCAGGTCCTGCAGCCAGGCAACCAGGGGCCCGAACACACCCGTCATGCGGCTTCCACAACACGCCGGGGAGCCCCTCGGCGGAGTTCGCCCACGGCAACGGGGCCTCCCGTCCCTACGCTCGCCGCATGGCTGCCGATGCTCCCTCGCCCGGTCCTCTCGCGGGCACCGTTGTCCTCGACCTGACCCGGGCGCTCGCAGGACCTCACGCCGGCATGATGCTCGGTGACCTCGGCGCCCGCGTCATCAAGGTGGAGTCGCCCGACGGGGGAGACGACACCCGGGGGTGGGGGCCGCCGTTCGTGGGCAGCGAGGACGACCCGATCGCGACGTACTTCCTCAGCTGCAACCGCAACAAGCAGTCGCTCGTCCTCGACCTCAAGTCGGCGGAGGGCGCCGACCTTCTCGCCCGCCTGGTGCCCCACAGCGACGTGCTGCTGGAGAACTTCCGTCCCGGTGTGCTCGACCGGCTTGGTTTCCCCGTGGCGCGGCTGCACGAGCTCAACCCTCGCCTGGTGGTGCTGTCGATCAGCGGCTTCGGCCACGACGGACCGGAGGGCGGCCGTGCCGGCTACGACCAGATCGCACAGGGCGAAGGCGGGCTGATGTCGCTCACCGGCTCCGGCCCGGAGGACCCCCAGCGTGTCGGCGTCCCGATCGGCGACCTGCTCGCCGGGATGTACGGCGCCTACGGCGTCCTCGCTGCGCTGCTCGAGCGCGAGCGCACCGGCCGTGGCCAAGTTGTCCGCACGAGTCTGCTGGCTGCGATCGTCGGCGTGCACGCCTTCCAGGGGACGCGGTGGACGGTGGCCGGAGAGGTCGGACGGGCGCAGGGCAACCACCATCCCTCCATCTGCCCCTACGGACTGTTCCGCTGCCGTGACGGCGCCGTCCAGATCTCGGTCGGCAGCGAAGGGCTGTGGCGTCGCTTCTGCGCCGGCTTCGGCCTTGACCCCGACGCCCCCGGGATGGGAAGCAACCCCGAGCGAGTCCGGCACCGCGAGGAGGTCATCGCCCTGCTCGAAGGGGCTTTCGCGGACTGGGACACCGCCAACCTGCTGCCACGGCTGGCCGACCTCGGCGTCCCGGCCGGCAAGGTGCGCACGCTGGACGAGGTCTACGCGTGGGACCAGACGCGGTCGCAGGGGCTGCTCGTCGAGGTCGAGCACCCTGTCCTCGGCACCGTGACGCTGCCCGGGCCTCCGCTGCGCTTCTTCGCCAGCGCCGGCGACTCAGCCAGGGACTCAGCCAGCGACTCAGGCGGCGATCCAGGCGCGAACGGCGTTGCTGTCGGTGCCGGTGAGCGCGAAGTGACCCGCCGCCGCCACGCTGCGCCGCCGCTGCTGGGGCAGCACAACGACGACGTTCTCCGATGGTTGTCGGAGCGCGAATCGGCCGCGGGACGCGAGGCAGACGCGGGCGGGAGGTCAGACGAATGACCCGGATGGGCGCTCGCGAGCTGCTCGAGCTGGCGCTCGACGACGGCTCCTTCGTGTCATGGGATACCCCGCCCGTCTCGGTCGCCGCACCCGGCAGCGACTACGCCCGGGAGCTGGAGCAGGCACGCGCGGCCACCGGTCTCGACGAGTCACTCATCACGGGCGAGGGATGCATCCGCGGGCGCCGAGTGGCAGTCGTCGCCTGTGAGTTCCGGTTCCTCGCTGGCAGCATCGGCGTGGCCGCCGCCGAGCGCCTCGTGCTTGCCGTCGAGCGGGCGACAGCCGAGGGCCTGCCGCTGCTCGCGGCACCGACATCGGGCGGCACGCGGATGCAGGAGGGGACAGTCGCCTTCGTCGGCATGGTCAAGATCTCCGGTGCCCTCGCCCGGCACCGGGCCGCCGGCCTGCCCTATCTCGTGTACCTCCGGCACCCCACGACGGGCGGTGTGCTGGCGTCGTGGGGCTCGCTCGGTCACGTGACGGTCGCCGAGCCAGGGGCGATGGTCGGCTTTCTCGGCCCCAGGGTCTACGAGGCGCTCTACGGGGAGCCCTTCCCACCTGGGGTGCAGGTGGCGGAGAACCTCTTCGAGCACGGCCTGCTCGACGCGGTGCTGCCCCCGGAACAGGTGGCCGACATCGCCCACCGCGCCCTCAACGTCCTGTGCGCTCCGCGGGAAGGCCTCCCCGACGTGCCACCGGTGCCGAAGGAGCCGCTCGACGACGTCCCGGCGTGGGAGTCGATCACGCGCTCTCGCCGTCCGGACCGCCCCGGGGTCCGCCGGCTGCTGCGGGTCGCCGCCCAGGACGTCGTGCCGTTGAACGGCACCGGCGAGGGTGAGGCCGACCCCGGGCTGCTGCTCGCACTGGCCCGCTTCGGCGGTGCGCCCGCGGTCGTGCTGGGTCAGGACCGCCGCCGTCAGACGCCCACCTCGCCGCTCGGACCCGCCGGCCTGCGGGAAGCCCGGCGAGGTGTCCGCCTCGCTCACGAGCTGCGGCTGCCGCTGGTCACCGTCATCGACACCCCGGGCGCCGCGCTGTCGCAGGCGGCGGAGGAGGGCGGGCTGGCCGGGGAGATCGCCCGGTGTCTGGCCGACCTGACCGTGCTGCGGGCGCCGACGGTGTGCGTCCTGCTGGGTCAGGGGACCGGCGGGGGAGCCCTCGCCCTCCTGCCGGCTGACCGCGTCATCGCCGCCCAGCACGCCTGGCTGTCCCCGCTGCCCCCCGAAGGGGCCTCGGCGATCCTGCACCGCACGGTCGACCGCGCCCCCGACATGGCCAGCGAGCAGGGCGTCCGCTCACTCGACCTGCTCGCGCACGGCATCGTCGACCGGATCGTGGCCGAGCACCCGGATGCCGCCGACGAGCCCGATGACTTCTGCCGTCGGCTCGGACAGGTCCTCGAGCACGAGCTCACGCTGCTGCTGCGCCGACCCGAGGACCTGCGCGTCGCGGCCCGGCACGCCCGGTACCGCGGTCTGGGCCTGCCGGCACCGCTCGTCTCGTCCTGACAGGAAGCCGCCGGTCCTTCGGCGGATGCTGCCGACGAGCACGCCCAGCAGGCGTCCCTAGGCTGCGCCGCGTGCGAGTGCTGATCGCCCTGGGGGGCAACGCGATGACCGGGCCCGACGGCTCGGCCACCCCGCACGCCCAGCAGACCGCGATCGCAGCGGCGATGGAGCACGTGGCCGAGCTCGTCGCCGCCGGCAACGACGTCGTCCTCACCCACGGCAACGGGCCCCAGGTCGGCAACCTCCTCGTCAAGAACGAGCTCGCGGCCACCGTGGTCCCACCCGTGCCGCTGGACTGGTGCGGAGCCCAGACGCAGGGAACGATCGGTTTCACCGTCCTCGACGCCTTGGACGCCGCCCTCGCCCGGCGCGGCGTGGCGCGGCCTACCGCCGCCGTGGTCACCCGGACCCTCGTGGACGGCGACGACCCGGGTTTCCAGAAGCCGACCAAGCCGATCGGGCGCTACCTGCGGGGAGACGAGGCCCAGGTCCTCATCGACCACGGCCAGGTGTGGGAAGACCGCGGTGAGCGCGGTTGGCGCCGAGTGGTCGCGAGCCCGGAGCCGCTCGAGATCCTCGACTCGGCCGCGATCGCGACCCTCGTCGCCGCCGGCTTTGTCGTCGTCGCGAACGGCGGCGGGGGGATCCCCGTCGTGCGCGACCCCGACGGCAGCCTGCGCGGCGTGGAGGCGGTCGTGGACAAGGACCTCGGGGCGGCGCTGCTCGCCCGCGCCGTCGGCGCCGAGGCGCTGGTCATCGCCACCGACGTCCCAGCCGCCATGATCGGCTACGGCACACCGCAGGCGCGCAGCCTTGGCCGGGTCACCCCGCACGAGCTGCGCGGTCTGGCCGCCGCAGGGCACTTCGGCAGCGGCTCGATGGGACCGAAGGTCGACGCCATCCTCCGCTTCGTCGCCGCCGCAGGGGAGCGTCCCGTCCGGGGAGTCATCACTTCCCTCGACGGCATCACCAGTGCCGTGACCGCCGGGCCTGACGACGACGTGTCGGCGACGATCGTCGAGAATTCCCGCGACTGAGCCAGCATCACGCAACCGCATCAGCGAACCGCATCAGCCAACCGCATCAGCCAACCGCATCAGCGACCCGAGGAGACACGAGTGCCAGAGGCCATCGAGGTCCGCAAGGTCCCCATCCACAGCGTGTCGGACGCCAGTGAGCTCGAGAAGCTCATCGACGCCGGCGAGCTGGAGGCCGACCGCGTCATCGCCATCATCGGCAAGACCGAGGGCAACGGCGGGGTGAACGACTACACGCGGATTCTCGCCGACCGCGCGTTCCGCGAGGTGCTCGTCGCCAAGGGCTCACGCTCCATGGACGAGGTCCGCGGCGTCCCCATCGTGTGGTCGGGCGGGACGGACGGAGTCATCAGCCCGCACGCCACCATCTTCGCCACCGTTCCTGCCGACAAGGCGGTGGCGACGGACGAGCCCCGGCTGACTGTGGGGTTCGCAATGAGCGAGCGCCTGCTGCCTGAGGACATCGGCCGGACGGCGATGGTCGAGAAGGTCGCGGCCGCGGTGAAGGTCGCGATGGATCGCGCCGGCATCACCGACCCCGCCGACGTGCACTACGTGCAGACCAAGACGCCTCTGCTGACGATCAACACCATCCGCGACGCCAAGAGCCGCGGCAAGACGGTGTGGACCGAGCACACCCACGAGTCGATGGACCTGTCCAACGGCACGACCGCGCTGGGGATCGCGGTGGCGCTCGGCGAGATCGAGATGCCGAGCGACGAGGACGTGATGCACAACCGCGACCTCTTCAGCTCGGTCGCCTCCTGCTCGTCCGGGGTGGAGCTTGACCAGGCGCAGGTGGTTGTGGTGGGCAACGCCCGCGGCGTCGGCGGCCGCTACCGCATCGGCCACTCGGTGATGCGCGATGCACTGGACCAGGACGGCATCTGGGCCGCGATCCGCGACGCCGGTCTCGACCTGCCGGAGCGCCCCCGGCCGAGCGACCTCGACGGGCGCCTCGTCAACGTCTTCCTCAAGTGCGAGGCGAGCCAGGACGGCATGGTCCGGGGCCGGCGCAACGCCATGCTCGACGACTCCGACGTCCACTGGCACCGTCAGATCAAGGCGGCGGTCGGCGGCGTCACCGCCGCTGTCACCGGTGACCCTGCTGTCTTCGTCTCGGTCTCGGCTGCCCACCAGGGCCCCGACGGCGGCGGCCCGGTCGCCGCGATTGTCGACCTCGGGGACAACCCGACGGGCTACCGCTCCAGCCCGCCGCAGGGCTGATCCAGCCGACTGCGCGGCGCTCCCCGGCGTCGTCGGGGCGGAGGCGTTGAGCGCCTCCGACCCCACCGGCCACCCCCACTCCAGCCCGAACGCCGCTGCTTCCTCCCGCACCGACAGCGCCGGCGTTCCCTGGGAGGGGCGTGCGGTCCCCAACCCCGGCTTTGCCGACGACGACGGCTCGACAGACCCCCGGCTCGAGGCGGCGCTGGCCGCCTGGGCAGCCGGGCGGGACGCCGACGCCGAGGGGGACGGGCTCCGGCAGGAGGAGGTCGTCGCTGCGCTGGCCGCCGCCAGAGTCCTCGTGCCGATCCTCGCCGTCCTGGGCGAAGCCGAGGAACCCGTCGCGCAGGTTGGCGACAAGAGCGCCGACATGGCCCTGGTGACCCTCGCTGCCCCCGACGGAGGCACCGCCGTCCCCGTCTTCACCTCTCTCGCACGGCTGACGGAGTGGCGTCCCGACGCGCGACCCGTCCCCGCGGAGGCTCAACGGGTGGCGCTGTCGGCCGTGTCCGACGGAGCGGCCTGGCTCGTCGTCGACCCTGGCGGTCCGGTGACCTTCGCCGTGGCGCGTGCGCCGCTCTGGGCCCTCGCCCAGGGGCGCCCCTGGCGCCAACCCCACCGCGACGACACCGTGGTCACTGCCGTCAGCGACGCCCTCGACGGAGCGCCGCACGTCCTCGGACGCCACCTGGATACCCGCGGCGCGGCCCAGCTCGTCGTGTCCGTCGCGCTGCCTCCGGGGCTGGATGAGGCCGCCGTCTCCTCTGTTGCCCAGGACCTCGGCGCCCGTCTCGGCCGACTCGACGTGGTCCGGGAGCGGGTGGACGGGGTGGCGCTGCGCTTCGTGCCCGCCTGAGGGTCAAGCAGCGGGGACCTACCCTGGAGGGCGTGAGCCGTGCCCTCAAGACCTACCGCGTCCTCGCCTTCACGACCGGTGTCCTGCTGATCGTCCTGGTCTTCGTCGCGGTCCCGCTCAACCACTTCGCCCATCAGCCGCTGCTGGCCACGGTCATCGGCATCGCGCACGGCTACCTGTACATGGCATACGTCGTCACGACGCTGTGGCTGTCACTGAAGCAGCGGTGGCCGATCGGCAAGACCATCCTCGTGGCGCTCGCCGGGACGGTCCCCCTGGCCGCCTTCTTCGCCGAGCGCCGCGTCGTCGCGGACGCGCTGGTCCGCGAGCGCGAGCTGGCCGCCCTCGATGGCGCGGCGGCGACGTAGCGCTCCCTCGTCGCGCAGCACCCGGCTCCACCACCACAGCCCGGCGACTCCGAACAGCCACCACTGGACGGCGTAGGCCGCGTTCTGCAACGGCCAGCGCCCCGACGTGCGCTGAGTCGGCCGCGGGTCGGCCGTGACTCCGCCGATCTCCGGCGCGCCGAGGTGCAGCACCCCGTCCACGACGGGATAGGGGAGGACGTTGACGAGGACGGCCGGGTCGAGGTCGGGCACGACGCTGCCGGGGCCGGGTGGGGTGACGCTCGCAGCGCCGCCCGAGGTCGAGTCGGCGACGCTCAGCCAGCCGCGCAGCGGCACGTCTCCCTCGGGTAGTCGCGCCGCGATGGCTGACCCCTGTGCGGGCTGACGCACCGAGCCGAGCTCGGCGACGAGATGGCGGCCGGCGAGGGGTCCCTGGGAGACGCGGACCGGTGCGGCCAGGGACCAGGACGTGGCCGCGTCGGCGGTGACGTCCGAGGTGGGCAGCCACAGCAGGTGGTCGAGGTCCAGGCGGCCCACGAACTCAACGACGGCGCCGAAGCGGTCCTCGGTCACCACCCCGCCCGAGGGCGAGGGCTTCACGGCCTGCTCGAGCGAGACGGGAGCCGGCGACGGCAGCTTCCGCACGCTGGCCCGATGCACATCGAGAGTGCGGTCGAGCTGCCAGAGCCCGAGCGCCACCGTCGCGGCGAACAGCACCAGGATGGCGGCGTGTCGTGCCAGCCACGTCGGCTGCAGCCACCACCTCGCTCCCGATCCTGCGCCCGGTCCTGCGCCCGGTCCTGCGCCCGATCCCATGAGCCAACGGTAGGTGACCGTCGCGGGAGGGTCAGGAGGCGGCCGGGACCACGGGGCCGGTGTACTTCTCGCCCGGCCCCTTGCCGACGGGATCCGGGAACGGCGACGCCTCGCGGAACGCCAGCTGCAGCGAGCGCAGCCCGTCGCGCAGGGGCGCGGCGTGCGTGCTGCCGAGATCTGGTGCGCTGGCGACCACCAGTGCGGCGAGGGCGTTGATCAGGGTGCGGGCCTCGTCCAGGTCCGCCGCGGCTTCGCCCTCCTCGGCCAGGCCACAGCGGATGGCGGCTGCGCTCATCAGGTGCACCGCGACCGTCGTGACGACCTCGACCGCGGGAACGTCAGCCAGATCGCGCAGCGCCCCGGCTGCCCGGTCGTTGGCCCCGTCGTCTGGCTCGCCGAAGCCGAGCGGAATGTCGCGGGCGTCCTCACCGTTGTCCACAACTGCTACAGTGTCAGATCGACCGACCGGTCTGCTCCCGGGTCTGCAGCGTCCCGACGTGATGTCGCTCATCGCGCCGCCGTTCAGAGCCAGGCAGCAGCGCCGGACGCAAGTGGAGCCGCCAGCTCCCACCCGCATCGACCGGCAGTGACCACATGGTGATCCAGATGGTGATCCAGATGGTCCGGATAGTCCAGGTCGTCGGGTCCGGTCTGGGAGAGCCCGCAGTTTCGGGCGTCCACGGTGCACCCGTGGTCGTCTCCGTCGCGTCGCGGCGCTACTCCGCGAGGCCCGCCACGGCGGACGTCGTTCGCGGATCTCCCATGACCTCGGGTCTGCTGGCTCCCCCTGCCTCCGGCGGGTCGGGAGCCTTTGTCGTCTCTGCGGCAAGTCTCCGGCCCGGCCCGTCGCACGCTCGTTCAACCTAGGAGGCCCCATCAGCGCCGAACCCCGCATCAACGACCGGATCCGCGTCTCGGAGGTCCGGCTCGTCGGTCCTAACGGCGAGCAGGTCGGCATCGTCGCCATCGGCGACGCGCTGCGCCTGGCTCAGGAGGCCGACCTCGACCTCGTCGAGGTGGCGCCGAACGCTCGTCCACCCGTGGCCAAGCTCATGGACTACGGGAAGTTCAAGTACGAGTCGGCCATGAAGGCCCGCGAGTCCCGCAAGAACCAGGTCAACACGGTCATCAAGGAGATGAAGCTCCGACCGAAGATTGACCCGCACGACTACGAGACCAAGAAGGGTCACGTCGTGCGCTTCCTCGGCGCGGGCGACAAGGTCAAGATCACCATCATGTTCCGCGGTCGCGAGCAGTCCCGGCCGGAACTCGGCTTCCGGCTGCTCCAGCGGCTCGCCGAGGACGTCTCGGAGCTGGGCTACGTCGAGTCGGCGCCCAAGCAGGATGGCCGCAACATGATCATGGTGCTGGGACCGCACAAGAAGAAGGCCGACGCCAAGGCCGAGCAGCGCGCTCGCCAGTCCGCCGGCCACCAGGGCGAGCAGCCCGAGCAGTCAGACCAGTCCGACTCGTCTGGCGTTGCGCACCAGGAGATCGCCCCGGCCTAGGCCGGCCCGAGCCGAGCCCGAGCCCGAGTTTGCGCCCGACGGCATTCGCCGTCGGGTCCGACACCGAGCATGAAGACACAGGAGAGACCTCGCGTCATGCCCAAGAACAAGACCCACAGCGGGGCCAAGAAGCGCTTCCGGATCACCGGGAGCGGCAAGGTGATGCGCGAGCAGGCCAACCGTCGCCACCTCTTCGAGGGCAAGCCGACGACCCGCACCCGCCGCCTGGCCCTGGACGTCGAGACCTCCAGCGCCGACGTCAAGAAGATCAAGAAGCTGCTCGGTCGCTGACACGCGACGCGACATCGACGAAGGAGAAGATTCGTGGCACGCGTGAAGCGGGCAGTCAACGCCCAGAAGAAGCGCCGGGTCGTCCTGGAGCGCGCCAGCGGCTACCGCGGCCAGCGCTCGCGGCTCTACCGCAAGGCCAAGGAGCAGGTCACCCACTCGCTGGTCTACGCCTACCGTGACCGCAAGCAGCGCAAGGGCGACTTCCGGCAGCTGTGGATCCAGCGGATCAACGCTGCGGCCCGAGCCAACGGCCTGACCTACAACCGGTTCATCCAGGGCCTCAAGGCCGCCGGCGTCGAGGTGGACCGCCGCGTCCTCGCCGACCTCGCGGTCAACGACGCACCTGCCTTCGCTGCGCTCGTGGCGACGGCGAAGGCGGCGCTGCCGGCTGACACCAGCGCCCCGACGGCTGCCTGACCCACCCGGTCACCGGGCTCATGCAGAACCCCCGTCTGCAGGTTCCTCGTCTGGCGAGCCCCGAGCTGACGTCCGCCCGCTCTCCGCGGGTGGCGGCGGCTCGGAGGCTCGCCAAACGTGCTTTTCGGGCCCAGGACCGCCGGTTCCTCGCGGAGGGACCGCAGGCGGTGCGCGAGGCGCTGGCCTCGGCACACGCCGACGGCCCGGGATCCGACCGCGGGGTGCTGGAGGTCTTCGTCACGGCCGACCAGGTCGAGCGCCATCGGGAACTGCTGGAGCTGGCGGCCGAGGCCGACGTCCCCGTGGTGCCGGTCAGCGGCGAGGTGATGGCGGCGGTGGCGCAGACCGTGACGCCGCAGGGGATCGCCGCCGTCTGCCGCTTCCTCGACGTCCCCCTCGCCGACGTCGTTGCCACGGCGCCACCGCTGGTCGCCGTGCTGGCCCACGTGCGCGACCCGGGCAACGCCGGGACGGTGATCCGCTGCGCCGACGCAGCAGGAGCCGAGGCAGTCGTGCTCAGCGACGCGAGCGTGGACGTCTACAACCCCAAGGCCGTGCGGGCGTCCGCGGGATCGCTCTTCCACCTGCCGGTCGTTGTCGGCGCGGACCTCGCCACGCTCACGGCCGAGCTGCGAACGGCGGGGCTGCGGGTGCTCGCAGCCGACGGCGCGGGTACCCAGGACCTCGACGAGGTCACTGACTCCGGAGTCCTCGCGCGACCCACTGCCTGGGTCTTCGGCAACGAGGCGTGGGGCCTGCCCGACGACGTGCTCGAGCTGTGCGACGACGTCGTTCGGGTCCCGATCCACGGCGCTGCCGAGAGTCTCAACCTCGCCACCGCCGCCGCCGTCTGCCTGTATGCCTCGGCCCGCGCCCAGCGCGCACCCGGCGGCGTTCGCCGTTCGTGACGGGCATGACCGCCGTCGACGGTGCCCACGGTGCCCACGGTGCCCACGCTGCCCACGCTGCCCACGGTGCGCCACGGCGGGCGGGGGCCGAATCTCGGGTGTCAGTGGCAGGCACTTCGCGACTACTGTCAGGAGCTGTGAGCGGGGACGGTGGTGAGCTCAGCGTTGAGGACCTCCCGGACGGCGTCATCGTCGCGGGCCCAGACCGCCGGGTCGTCGCTGTCAACCGGAGAGCGGGACGGATCCTCGGCACCGACCCCGCCGATCTCGTCGGCAAGCCGTTGGAGGACGCGCTGCCCCTCGAGGACCTCGAGGGCCGGCGCTGGTGGGTCTGCAACGACCCCTGGGACGGCCTGGCCACCCGCAGCGGTCACCCCGAGCGCAACCTCCTGCTGCCCGGCGCCCGCGAGGTGCTCGTCACCGCCCGCTACGTCCGGCCCGCACCCCTCGCGCCGGTCAAGCAGGTCGTCGTCGCGCTGCGCGACACCCGGGCGCGGGAGCGCGAGGAGCTCAGCCGCGCCGAGCTGGTCTCGACTGTCGCCCACGAGCTGCGCAGCCCGCTCACGAGCGTCAAGGGGTTCACGGCGACGCTGCTGGCGAAGTGGGACCGGTTCACCGACGCCCAGAAGCGACTCATGCTCGAGACGGTCGACGCCGACGCCGACCGGGTCACCCGCCTCATCACGGAGCTGCTCGACATCGCCCGCATCGACTCCGGGCGCCTCGAGGTGCACCGCTCGATCGTCGACCTGCCCCGCGCCGTGCGCCGTCACGTGGACAGCTTCCTGGCGCGGGGGGAGCCGGAGGACCGCTTCACCGTCGAGGTTCGCGAGCCGCTGACCGAGCTCTGGGCCGACGCCGACAAGGTCGACCAGGTGCTGGCAAACCTCCTGGAAAATGCGGTGCGGCATGGCGACGGGCGCGTCACGATCGTGGTCGAGCCGGGCATGCCGTTCGGCGGTCCGGAGGGGAGCACGGCGGTGATGGTCCGTGACGAGGGCGACGGCATCCCGAGAGATCTGCACCAGCGCGTCTTCACCAAGTTCTGGCGCTCCGGTAAGCGCGGCGGCACCGGCCTCGGTCTCTACATCGTCCGCGGCCTCGTCGAGGCCCACGGCGGCGGGATCGCGATCGGCGAGGCCGCGGGTGGCGGGGCCGAGTTCCGATTCTGGCTGCCCGCGGGCACTCCCGACTTCCAGCTCGCCTGAGCTGCTTTCCTAGACTGCGCAGGCACCCTGCCCCCCAGCCGTGCCAGCCGAGACCTCGTGTCCGGCTCTGACGGAAGCGACAGCATGTCCGCACCCAACAAGGACTTCGACCCGGTCGAGGTGACCCCCCTGCACGCTGACGAGGTCGACAAGGCCCGCGATGAGGCGCTGGCTGCGATCGCGGCAGCTGACGACCTCGACCAGCTCAAGGCCGTCCGGCTCGCGCACGCTGGCGACCGTTCGCCACTGGCCCTGGCTAACCGCGAGATCGGTGCGCTCCCACCGGCTGCCCGCGCGGAGGCCGGCAAGCGCGTCGGGAGCGCGCGGGGCGCTGTCAACGCGGCGCTGGCGCGCCGGCAGGAGGAGCTCGAAGCCGAGCGCGACGAACGGGTTCTGCGAGAGGAGGCGGTCGACGTCACCCTGCCCTGGGACCGCCGCCCGCGAGGGGCGCGCCACCCTCTCACGACGCTGCAGGAGCGCATCGCCGACGTCTTCGTCGGGCTCGGGTGGGAGGTCGCTGAGGGACCCGAGGTGGAGGCGGAGTGGTTCAACTTCGACGCTCTCAACTTCGTCCCCGACCATCCCGCCCGGACGATGCAGGACACCTTCTACGTCGAGTCCGAGGACTCCGGGCTGGTGCTGCGCACGCACACCTCGCCGGTGCAGGCGCGCACCCTGTTGACCCGCGAGCTGCCTGTCTACGTCGTCGTCCCCGGCCGCGTCGCCCGCACCGACGAGCTCGATGCCACGCACTCACCGGTCTTCCACCAGGTCGAGGGACTCGCCGTTGACGAGGGCCTCACCATGGCGCACCTCAAGGGCACCCTGGACGCCTTCGTGCAGGCGATGTTCGGCGAGGGGCTGCGCACGCGGCTGCGCCCGTCGTACTTCCCGTTCACCGAGCCGTCCGCGGAGCTGGACCTGCAGTGCTTCGTCTGCCGCGGCGCCAGCGTCGGCGACCCGTCGCGCCCCTGTCGCACCTGCGGCAGCGAGGGCTGGATCGAGTGGGGCGGCTGCGGCATGGTCAACCCCCGCGTCCTCGTCGCCTGCGGCGTGGATCCCGAGCGATACACGGGCTTCGCTTTCGGCGTGGGCGTCGAACGAGCGCTGATGTTCCGCCACGGCGTCGAGGACATGCGGGACATGGCGGAGGGCGACATCCGCTTCGCCCGGCCCTTCGGAATGGAGATCTGATGCGCGCGGCACTGTCCTGGCTCCGCGAGTACGCCGACCTGCCGGCCGAGGCGACCGGACGCGAGGTCGCCGAGGCGCTGGTCCGCTCCGGCCTCGAGGTGGAGACGGTGGAGCGGGTCGGCGACGTGACCGGACCGCTGGTCGTCGGCGAGGTGCTCTCGGCCGTCCCGGAGCCGCAGAAGAACGGCAAGACCATCAACTGGTGCCAGGTGCGCGTCCGCCACGCAGCTGGGTCGGACGGCGGCGAAGGTGGCGCCGACGAGGAGCCCGAGATCCGCGGCATCGTCTGCGGTGCCCACAACTTCGGTCCCGGCGACCACGTGGTCGTCGCACTGCCCGGCACCGTGCTGCCCGGCGGTTTCGCGATCGCGTCGCGCAAGACGTACGGCCACGTCTCCGACGGCATGATCTGCTCTGCGAAGGAGCTGGGGCTGGGCGAGGACCACGCCGGGATCCTGGTGCTGCCGCCCGACACGCCGGTCGGTGCGAACGCTCGCACCGTGCTCGGACTGGGCGACGAGGTGCTCGACATCGCCGTCACCCCCGACCGCGGCTACTGCCTGTCGCTTCGTGGACTCGCGCGGGAGGCGGCGACGTCGTTCCGGGTGGGCTTCTCCGACCCCGCCGACGACCCCGAGACCCTGGCGGTCCTGCCGGCAGGGCAGCCACCAGCAGCGCAGCCGACAGCAGCGCAGTCGACAGCAGCGCAGTCGACAGCATGGCCGGTCACGGTCGAGGACGAGGACGGGTGCGACGTCTTCGTCGCGCTGCGGCTGTCCGGTCTCGACCCCTCCGCCCCGTCGCCGGCGTGGCTGCAGCAGCGTGTCCGCTCCGGCGGCATGCGCAGCATCAGCCTGGCTGTGGACGTCACGAACTACGTCATGCTGGCGCTGGGCCAGCCGCTGCACGCCTACGACGCCGCGAAGCTGAAGGGCGGCATCGTCGTGCGCCGGGCTCGTCCGGGCGAACACCTGCAGACCCTCGATGGCACCACCCGCTCCCTGGACCCGGACGACCTGCTCATCGCCGACGACTCCGGCCCGATCGGCATCGCCGGGGTCATGGGTGGTGCGAGCACCGAGATCGGTCCGGACACGACTGACGTGGTGCTCGAGGCCGCGCACTTCCAGCCCGTCTCGGTCGCACGCTCAGCGCGGCGTCACAAGCTGTCAAGCGAGGCCTCGCGCCGCTTCGAGCGGGGCGTCGACCCGCAGCTGCCGCGCGCGGCGGCTGCGCTGGCCGCGCGACTGCTCGTCGAGCTCGGTGGCGCACGGGTCGAGCCCGTCATCACCGACGTCCGAACGCCGTCCGCGCCCGTGACCGTGCAGCTCCCGCTCTCCCTTCCGTCGCGCGTGATCGGCCGCGACTACTCCGCCGACGAGGTGCTGCAGGCGCTGCACGCGGTCGGCTGCGCCGTCGCGACTCCCGACGGCGGTGCGGCAGGCGGCAACGACGTTCGCGTCACGGTGACGCCACCGTCCTGGCGGCCGGACCTGACCGACCCGTACGACCTCGTGGAGGAGGTCGCCCGGATCTACGGCTACGACACCATCCCGAGCGTGCTGCCCCAGGCGCCCGGCGGCCGGGGGCTCACGTCGGGGCAACGGTTGCGCCGGCGCGTGGGGCGGGCACTCGCGGCCGAGGGCTGGGTGGAGTCCCTCGCGGCTCCCTTTGTCGGCACCGGTGACTTCGACGCGCTGGGCCTGCCGCCCGACGACCCACGGCGCTACGCGTTACGGCTCGCCAACCCGCTGTCGGACGAGGCTCCGCTGCTGCGGACGACCCTGCTGCCCGGACTCCTGCAGGCCTTGCGCCGCAACCTCGGGCGGGGCAATCGGGACGTCTCGCTGTTCGAGGTCGGCAGCGTCGTGCTGCCCGGCGCCGGCGAGCGGCCTGCGATGCCACGGCCGTCGGTCGACCACCGTCCCACGCAGGATCAGCTGGCCGCGCTCGATGCTGCGCTGCCCAGTCAGCCGCTGCACGTGGGGGGCGTCGCAGCCGGCGAGATCGAGCGCGGGGGCTGGTGGGGCCCGGGCCGTTCGGCGTCGTGGGCAGACGCCATCGAGGCCGCGCGCGTCGTCGCCGACGCGGCCGGAGTCGTGCTCGAGGTCTCCGCGGACGAGGTCATGCCGTGGCACCCCGGGCGCTGTGCGGCCCTGCAGGTGGGGGAGCGCCTGGTCGGGCACGCCGGCGAGCTGCACCCCCGCGTGTGCACGGCCCTGGGGCTGCCCGCCCGGACCGTCGCCTTCGAGCTCGACCTCGACTGGCTGATCGCGGCTCGCGGTGACGCCCCTGTCCAGGTGCCCGGTCTGTCGACCTTCCCCGTGGCGCTGCAGGACGTGGCTCTGGTGGTCGACACGGAGGTGCCGGCCGGCGATGTCGAGTCCGCTCTGCGGCAGGGGGGCGGCGACCTGCTCGAGGACCTGCGCCTCTTCGACCTGTACGTGGGGGAGCAGGTGCCCGATGGCAAGCGGTCGCTGGCCTACGCGCTCCGGTTCCGCGCCGCGGACCGGACGCTGACGGTCGAGGAGGTCACCGCGGCGCGCGATGCGGCGGTGGCCGCCGCTGCTGCGGCGACCGGCGCTGTCCTTCGCGGAGCCTGATCGCGCTGCTGCTTTACATACCGATGGTCCGGCGCGCCTGATTGCATAAGTTCACGCGCTCCCGCATAATGTTGCGAGTGACGATTAGTGCAGCAGTGGCAGGGGCCAGCGGCTACGCCGGCGGCGAGCTGCTGCGCCTGCTCGCCGCCCACCCGCTGCTGAGGGTGACCAGCGTGACGGCCGCCTCCTCCGCCGGCCAGCCGCTGGTGGCGGTGGCTCCGCAGCTGGCCGCCACGCCCGGCCTCGCCGATCTGACGCTGGCGGAGACGACGCCCGAGCAGCTCGGGGGTGCCGACGTCGTCTTCCTCGCGCTGCCCCACGGCGCCAGCGCGGAGGTCGCGGCGGCACTGCCGGACGACACCCTCGTCGTGGACATGGGTGCCGACTTCCGGCTGGCCGAGGCATCCGCATGGGAGCGGTGGTACGGCGGCGCCCACGCCGGCACCTGGCCCTACGGGCTGCCCGAGCTGCCAGGGCAGCGCGAGGTGCTGCGCGACGCCCGGCGCATCGCCGGGCCCGGCTGCTACCCCACTGCTGTCACGCTCGCTCTCGGGCCGGGTCTGGCCTCCGGACTGCTCGTGGCCCACGACCTGGTCGTGGTGGCGGCATCCGGAACGAGCGGCGCGGGCAAGGCGCTCAAGCCGCATCTGCTCGGCAGCGAGGTCATGGGCGCGATGAGCCCCTACGGCGTCGGTGGCATGCACCGCCATGTGCCGGAGATGGAGCAGGCGCTCGGGCAGTGGAGCGGCACGCAGGTGCGCCTGTCGTTCACACCGACTCTGGCTCCGATGCCGCGCGGCATCCTCGCCACCTGCACTGCGCGACTTGCGGACGTCGGAGACGCCGCACGGACCGCCGCCGACCTGCGCGACGTCTACACCTCGGCCTACAAGGACGAGCCCTTTGTCACGCTGCTTCCGGAGGGTCAGTGGCCCACGACGGCCGCGACGCTCGGGGCCAACACCGTCTGCCTCCAGGTGGCCGTCGACGAGCGAGCCGGCCGCGCCATCGTCGTCGCCGCGATCGACAACCTGACCAAGGGAACCGCTGGAGCCGCCGTGCAGTGTGCCAACCTCGCCCTCGGCCTGGAGGAGACCTGCGGCCTGCCGCTCGTGGGGGTGGCACCGTGAGCGTCACCGCCGCCCGGGGCTTCCGCGCCGCAGGAGTAACCGCCGGGCTCAAGCCGTCCGGGCGGCCCGACCTCGCCGTGGTGGTAAACGACGGTCCGCGCCACGACGCCGCCGCCGTCTTCACCCGCAACCGCATCAAGGCCGCGCCGGTGCTGTGGTCGGCTCAAGCCGTCCGGGACGGCCGCGTCGACGCGGTCGTCCTCAACTCCGGCGGCGCCAACGCCTGCACCGGGCCCCTGGGCTTCCAGGACACGCACGCGACCGCCGAGCGTGCCGGTGAGCTGCTCGAGGTAGCGCCGGGCGACGTCGTCGTCTGCTCCACCGGCCTCATCGGCGAGCGCCTGCCCATGCCGGCGCTGCTGTCTGGTCTCGAGCTCGCTGCCGGCCAGCTCAGCGCCCAGGGCGGACAGGCCGCCGCCGAGGCGATCCTGACCACCGACACCGTGACCAAGCAGGCCGTCGCCCACCGGCACGGCTTCACCGTCGGGGGGATGGCCAAGGGCGCCGGCATGCTCGCACCGGCCTTGGCGACCATGCTCGTCGTGCTTACCACGGACGTGGTGGCCGACCCTGCAGTCCTCGACGCCGCTCTGCGGCGCGCCGTGGCGCGCACCTTCGAGCGCATCGATGCCGACGGCTGCATGTCGACCAACGACACGGTCGTGCTGCTGGCCTCGGGCGCGAGCGGGGTCAACGCGGACGAGCATGTCCTCGAGCTCGCGCTGGAGGAGGTCTGCCAGTCCCTCGCCCTCGGGCTGATCGCCGATGCCGAGGGCGCGAGCAAGCAGGTGCAGGTCGAGGTGCTGCGCGCCGCCACCGAGGAGGACGCCCTCGACGTCGCGCGCGCCGTGGCTCGCAACAACCTGCTCAAGTGCGCCCTCGCGGGCAGCGACCCCAACTGGGGAAGGGTGCTGGCTGCGGTCGGGACCACACGCGCGCGCTTCGAGCCGGAGCGGCTCGCGGTGGCGATGAACGACGTGTGGGTCTGCCGTGACGGCGCGGCGGGCATCGACCGCAGTGCGTGCGACCTGAGCGGGCGTGACGTGCACATCGTCATCGACCTCGGCGCGGGCGACGTCTCCGCCACAGTCTGGACGACCGACCTCACCACGGACTACGTCCACGAGAACTCGGCGTACTCGACGTGAGCGCCGACGGCATCCAGGCGCCCCCGCAGGCCATTGCCACCGAGGAGGCCTCCGCGCGCGGGCTCACCGCGCTCACCAAGGCGGCCACCCTGGTCGAGGCTCTCCCGTGGCTCGCGCGCTTCCACGACAAGGTCGTCGTCATCAAGTACGGCGGCAACGCGATGACGAGCCCGGCCCTCCAGCGCTCGTTCGCGGAGGATGTCGTCTTCCTGCGGTATGCGGGACTGCGGCCGGTCGTCGTCCACGGCGGCGGACCGCAGATCAGCGCGCAGCTGGACCGGCTCGGCGTGGAGTCGGAGTTCCGAGGGGGACTGCGCGTCACGACGCCCGAGACGATGGAGATCGTGCGGATGGTCCTGGTGGGCCAGGTGCAGCGGGACATCGTGGGGCTCGTCAACGACCACGGTCCCTTTGCCGTCGGCCTGTCGGGGGAGGACGCGGGCCTCTTCACTGCCGAGCGCCGCGGAGCGGTCGTCGACGGCGAGAGCCTGGACATCGGTCTCGTGGGAGATGTCGTCGACGTCGCGCCCGGCATCGTCGAGGACCTGGTGCGTGAGAAGCGCATTCCGGTCGTGTCGACGGTCGCCCGAGGCGTTGACGGCCAGACCTACAACGTCAACGCCGACACTGCCGCTGCCGCTTTGGCCGTCGCCCTCCGTGCCGAGAAGCTGGTGGTCCTCACCGACGTCGAGGGTCTGTACTCGTCCTGGTCGGCGGAGGACGGCGAGCGCGGCGAGGTGCTGAGCAGCATCACGGCCGCCGAGCTCGCCGATCTGCTGCCGTCCCTGGCGAGCGGGATGGTTCCGAAGATGGAGGCTTGCCTGCGCGCCGTGCAGGGAGGCGTCCCGAAGGCGCACGTGCTCGACGGGCGCGTTCCCCACTCACTGCTGTTGGAGATCTTCACCGACTCCGGCATCGGGACGGAGGTCCTGCCATGACCGAACCCACCACCTCAGCGCCCGCGGCGCCGTTCGCGTCCGAGGCCTGGACGGACCGCTACCGCCGCTCCCTGATGGACACCTTCGGCGCACCGCGGCTGGTGCTCGCCCGCGGCGAGGGCGCGCATGTCTGGGATGTCGATGGTCGCGAGTACCTCGACCTGCTGGGCGGCATCGCGTCGACCTCGTTGGGCCACCAGCACCCTGCGCTGGTGTCGGCCGTGACGCAGCAGCTGGGAACGCTCGGGCATGTCTCGAACTTCTTCGCGACCGAGCCCCAGGTCCGTCTGGCGGAGGAGCTGCTGACCCTCGTCGGCGCCTCAGGGACAGACGACGCCGAGCAGCTCGACGGCCGCGTCTTCTTCACCAACTCGGGCACGGAGGCCAACGAGGCCGCCGTCAAGCTCCTGCGGCTCACGGGGCGGAGCAAGGTGGTCGCCGCGGTCGGGGCCTTTCACGGTCGCACCCTCGGTGCCCTCGCGGTGACGTGGAAGCCGGCCTACCGTGAGCCGTTCGCACCACTGCCCGGCGATGTCGTCTTCGTGCCCTACGGGGACGAGTCGGCCCTGGCTGCCGCGGTCGACGAGGACACCGCCGGTGTGATTCTCGAGCCGATCCAGGGCGAGGCCGGGGTCATCGTGCCGCCATCCGGCTACCTCCACGCCGCCCGGCGACTCACCTCGGCGCACGGCGCGCTGCTCGTGCTCGACGAGGTCCAGAGCGGGATGGGGCGTACCGGGCAATGGTTCGCCCATCGGGGCTCGGGGGTGCGGCCCGACGTCGTCACCGTTGCCAAGGGGCTGGGCGGAGGAATCCCGGTGGGCGCCTGCATCGCGCTCGGCGCGGCGGCCTCGCTGCTTGGCCCGGGCTCGCATGGGACCACTTTTGGAGGCAATCCGATCGCCGCAGCCGCCGCTCTCGCCGTCATCGACACCATCCGATCGGAGGGGCTGCTGCACAACGTCCGCGACCGCAGTGACCAGCTGCGGCGGGGGATTCTCGCGCTCGAGCATCCGCTGGTCGCAGGAGTCCGGGGAGAGGGGCTGCTGCTTGCCGTCGCCCTGACACAAACCGTCGCTGCGGAGCTGACGCAGGAGCTGCAGCGTCGCGGCGTCATCGTCAACAACGTGCAGCCCGACGCGCTGCGACTGGCGCCGCCGCTGACTGTGACGGCGGCGGACATCGCGGAGTTCCTCGCTGTGCTGCCGGGCGCACTCGACGCGGTGCTGCCCGAGACGCAGCAGCGCTCCTCTGCTTCCGTCCCAGCCGGAGTCGTGTCATGACGACCCGAGCCTTCCCGCGGCACTTCCTCCGTGACGACGACCTCACGGCCGCTCAGCAGGCACAGGTGCTCGACCTCGCCGCGACGCTGAAGGCCGAGCGGGCGGCCGGCGTCCGCGATGCGGGCCGCGATGTGCTGCAGGGCAGGCACGTCGCCCTGCTGTTCGACAAGCCCTCGACTCGCACCCGGGTTTCCTTCACAGTCGGCGTCGGCGAACTCGGTGGGATCCCGCTCGTGCTCGAGTCGGCGGGCAGCCAACTCGGCCGGGGAGAGCCGGTCGCCGACACGATCCGCGTGCTCGACCGGCAGGTGGCGGCCATCGTGTGGCGGACGTCGGGGCACGAGCGACTGGAGGAGGCCGCAGCGGTGAGTGCGGTGCCGGTCGTCAACTCGCTCTCGGACCTCTCCCACCCCTGCCAGCTGCTGGCAGACCTGCTGACGGTGCGGGAGCGGCTGGGATCGCTGTCCGGCCTGACTCTCGCCTACCTCGGCGATGGCGCCAACAACATGGCTCATAGCTACCTGCTCGCTGGCGCTCAGGCGGGCATGCATGTGCGCATCGCCAGCCCGGAGGGCTTCGTCCCCGACCCCGGTGTCCTGGCGGCGGCGCAGGCCTCCGCCGCGTCCACGGGCGGGTCAGCCGTGTGGACGTCGGATCCGCGCGCGGCCGCCGAGGGAGCGCAGGTGCTCGCCACCGACACATGGGTGTCCATGGGCCAGGAGGCGGAGGGCCGGGTCGAAGAGCTCTTCGCCCCCTATCAGGTCAATGCCGGTGTCGTGGGTGTCGCGGACACCGATGTCGTCGTGCTGCACTGCCTGCCGGCGTACCGAGGCAAGGAGATCACCGCCGAGGTCATCGACGGGCCGCACAGCGCGGTCTGGGACGAGGCGGAGAACCGACTGCACGCACAGAAGGCACTGCTGACCCTCCTGGTCACGTCGGCGGAGAGCGCGGGCTGTAACGGGACGCAGCCGTGACAGTTCGCGTCGCGACGACGAGAAGTGCCCGCCAGCAGCGGATCGTGTCGCTGCTGGGGAGGCACGAGGTGCACTCCCAGTCTCAGCTCGCCCGTCTGCTCGCCGACGACGGGATCGAGGTCACCCAGGCCACCCTGTCGCGTGACCTGGACGAGCTGGGCGCCGTTCGTGTGCGCGTCGGGTCGGGCCGGCTGGCGTACGCCGTTCCCGGGGAGGGCGGCGATCGCACCCCGCGCGCCGGTGCGGACCCGGGGCACGACAACCGCCTGGCCAGGCTCGCCGCCGAGCTGCTCGTGAGCGCCGAGGCCAGTGCGAACCTGGTCGTGCTGCGGACACCGCCCGGGGCCGCGCAGTTCCTCGCGTCGGCCATCGACCATGCCGAGCTGCGGGACGTGCTCGGCACCATCGCCGGTGACGACACCGTGCTGCTGATCGCGCGCGACCCGTCTGGCGGCGATGCGCTCGCGGCCAGCCTCGTCTCGCTGGCCGAGTCCGGCTCGGCGTTGCCGTCACCGCCATCTCGACCTACGGATTCATCACATCTCGCTGAAGGAGGACGCTCGTGAGCGAGCGTGTCGTGCTTGCCTACTCCGGAGGTCTGGACACCTCCGTCGGCATCGGCTGGATCGCCGAGGCCACCGGAGCGGAGGTCATCGCCGTCGCGGTGGACGTTGGCCAGGGGGGAGAGGACCTGGAGACGATCCGCAAGCGCGCACTCGCCTGCGGTGCGGTCGAGGCGGAGATCGCCGATGCCCGCGACGAGTTCGCCGATGGCTACTGCCTGCCGGCGCTGAAGGCCAACGCGCTGTACATGGACCGATACCCGCTCGTGAGCGCGCTGTCGCGGCCGGTCATCGTGAAGCATCTCGTCGCAGCCGCGCGCAAGCACCAGGCCGGCATCGTCGCCCACGGCTGCACCGGCAAGGGCAACGACCAGGTCCGCTTCGAGGTCGGCATCGGCGCCCTCGCGCCTGACCTGTCCTGCATCGCACCCGTGCGCGACCTCGCCCTGACCCGGGACAAGGCCATCGAGTACGCCGAGGCCAAGGGCCTGCCCATCGACCAGTCGAAGCGCTCGCCGTACTCGATCGACCAGAACGTCTGGGGACGTGCCGTGGAGACGGGCTTCCTCGAGGACATCTGGAACGGCCCCATCGAGGACGTCTACTCCTACACGGACGACCCAGCGGTCCCGCGGGAGCCCGACGAGGTCGTCATTACCTTCGACAAGGGCGTCCCCGTCGCCATCGATGGCCGCCACGTGAGCGTGCTCGAGGCGATCGTGGAGCTGAACAAGCGCGCAGGTGCCCAGGGCATCGGCCGTCTCGACATGGTCGAGGACCGGCTCGTCGGCATCAAGAGCCGCGAGGTCTACGAGGCCCCCGGGGCGATCGCCCTCATCACCGCCCACCAGGAGTTGGAAAACGTCACGGTGGAGCGCGATCTCGCGCGCTTCAAGCGCACCGTCGACCAGCGCTGGGGCGAGCTCGTCTACGACGGGCTCTGGTTCTCCCCCCTCAAGCGCGCCCTCGACGGCTTCATCGACGACGCCAACGAGCACGTGTCCGGGGACATCCGCATGACGCTGTCCGGCGGGCGGGCGGTGGTCACGGGCCGCCGGAGCGAGCAGTCCCTCTACGACTTCTCCCTGGCGACCTACGACACCGGCGACACCTTCGACCAGACACTGGCCAAGGGCTTCGTCGAGCTCTGGGGCTTGCCGAGCAAGATTGCCGCCCGCCGCGACCAGCGCAGCGGCAGCTAGCAGCGGCGTTCGCAGGGGCGGCGCCGTTCGGGGGCGGCGCCGTTCCGGCTTGGAGGCGTTCCACGGCAGAATCCACGCCAAACGCCGAACGCCGAACGCCTCCGCCGAGCGACGGAGCGGACCTACACGAGGAGAGCGGGCACCACGATGACGACGCAGGAGACGAGCGAGGCGTCGCCGGCATCGACGCGGCTGTGGGGCGGCCGCTTCGGCGGGGGACCGGACGAGGTGCTCGCGCGGTTGTCGCTGAGCGTGCACTTCGACTGGCGTCTCGCCCGCTTCGACCTGCTCGGGTCGCGCGCGCACGCTCGGGTCCTGCACCGGGCGGGCCTGCTCAGCGACGATGAGCTCGAGCAGATGCTGGCGGCGCTCGACCAGCTCGATCGGGACGTCAGCAGCGGCGCCTTCACCGCCACTGTCGACGACGAGGACGTGCACACCGCCCTCGAGCGTGGGCTGCTGGAGCGGCTTGGCGCCCTGGGCGGCAAGCTGCGCGCCGGCCGGTCTCGCAACGACCAGGTCGCCACCGACCTCCGGATGTACCTGCGGCACGCGGTGCGCGAGCTCGCCGGCGCTGTTGCCGACCTCGAGTCGGCTCTCATCGATGTCGCCGAGGCGCACCGAACGGCGCCGGCACCCGGGTTCACGCATCTGCAGCACGCCCAGCCGATCCTGTTCGCCCACCAGCTGCTAGCCCACGTCCAGGCCTTCGCCCGCGACGTGGACCGGCTGCAGGACTGGGACCGCCGCGCTGCCGTGAGCCCCCTCGGCGCGGGGGCGCTGGCCGGGTCCTCCCTCCCCCTGGATCCGGTGACCGTCGCGGCGGACCTCGGCTTCGACCGCGCGGCTGACAACTCCATCGACGCGGTGTCTGACCGCGACTTCGCGGCGGAGTTCCTCTTCACGACGGCGATGATCGGCGTCCACCTGTCGCGGCTGGGGGAAGAGGTCTGCCTCTGGACGACGACGGAGTTCGGCTGGGTGGAGCTCGACGACGCGTGGGCGACCGGCAGCTCGATCATGCCGCAGAAGAAGAACCCCGACGTCGCGGAGCTTGCGCGCGGCAAGTCCGGACGTCTCATCGGCCACCTCACCGGTCTGCTGGCGACCCTCAAGGGCCTGCCGCTGGCCTACGACCGCGATCTGCAGGAGGACAAGGAGCCGGTCTTCGACGCCCTCGACCAGCTCGCTCTGGTGCTGCCCGCGATGGCGGGGATGGTCGCGACCATGCGACTGCACACCGACCGGATGGCAGCCGCCGCACCCCAGGGCTTCGCACTGGCTACTGATGTCGCCGAGTGGCTGGTGCGGCAGGGCGTCGCCTTCCGGGACGCCCACGAGATCGCCGGTGCCCTCGTGCGGCGCTGCTCAGCGCGCGGGTGCGAGCTGTGGGACCTGGATGACGACGAGCTGCGCGACGTCGACGAGCGGCTGACGCCCGGAGTCCGCGAGGTCCTCAGTGTCCGAGGCGCCCTGCAGTCGCGGTCCGCCCACGGCGGCACGGCCCCCGACCGCGTCGTCGAGCAGATCGCCTCGCTGCGTCGCCTGGTCGCCGAGCAGGTGTCCTGGTCCCGGCAGCAGGTCGTCCCGCTGCCGGCGCTGCAGTAGCCCGTGACGGAGGCCCTGCCCCGCTCCTTCTTCGACCGACCGGTCCTGCAGGTTGCGGCCGACCTGCTCGGCTGCGACCTCGTCTCGCAGCTCCGCGGGGCCCTCGTGCGCCTGCGGCTGAGCGAGGTCGAGGCCTACGACGGCTCCGGGCTAGACCCCGGCTCGCACGCCTTCCGAGGGCGGACGGCCCGCAACGCTGTGATGTTCGGTGAGCCGGGCCACCTCTACGTCTACTTCAGCTACGGCATGCACTGGTGCGCCAACATCGTCTGCCGCGAGGAGGGTCACGCATCGGCGGTACTCCTGCGCGCGGGCCGCGTCGTTGCCGGAGAGGAGGCAGCCCGTGAACGGCGCCCGACCGCTCGGGCGGCGCGTGACCTGGCGAGGGGCCCCGCCCGGCTGACCGGCGCGCTCGGTATCACCGGCGACTGCAACGGCCTCGACCTCTGCGCTCCGGACTCTCCCCTGATCGTCACTGCTCAAGCTGCCCCGCCCGTCGACGTGAGATGGGGTCCCCGTGTCGGCGTCTCCGGAGAGGGAGGGGTGCGGGAGTGGCGCTGCTGGGTCGACGGCGACCCCACGGTGTCGCCCTACCGACCCGCGGTGGCGCGGCGCCGGGCCGCACCCCGAAACGGCCGTGCGGCAGGCGGCAGCGGCGTTCGACAATGACTCGAGCCGCCAGAATGGGCGGCGAGCCCGCGCTGCTGCGTTGGGTGTCCTGACTGCCACCGTGCCGCCATCGCGGCGCACCAGCAAGGAGGTCCGGGTGACCGGCGACATTCTCGACGAGCTGCACTGGCGTGGGCTCGTCGCTCAGTCGACCGATGAGGAGGCGCTGCGCGCGGCGCTCGACGCCGGCCCGGTCACCTTCTACTGCGGCTTCGACCCCACCGCCCCGAGCCTGCACATCGGGAACCTCGTGCAGCTGCTGACGATGCGCAGACTTCAGAACGCCGGACACCGCCCGCTCGCGCTCGTCGGTGGTGCCACGGGGTTGATCGGCGACCCCAAGCCGAGCGCCGAGCGCGTCCTCAACGACAAGGGCACGGTCGCGTCATGGGTAGAGCGGCTGCGCGAGCAGGTCTCCCGCTTCCTGTCCTTCGAGGGGGAGAACGCCGCGACCGTCGTCAACAACCTCGACTGGACCGCACCGCTGAGCGCGATCGACTTCCTCCGCGACATCGGCAAGTACTTCCGCGTCAACCGGATGCTTGCCAAGGAGGTCGTCTCGGCGCGACTGAACAGCGGCGAGGGGATCAGCTACACGGAGTTCAGCTACCAGCTGCTGCAGGGGCTGGACTTCCTCGAGCTGCACCGACGCCACGGTTGCGTCCTGCAGACAGGCGGCAGCGACCAGTGGGGCAACCTCACCGCCGGCGTCGACCTGATCCACCGGGCCGAGGGTGTCGGGGTGCACGCGATGGCGACGCCGCTGGTGACCAAGGCGGACGGGACGAAGTTCGGCAAGACGGAGTCGGGCACGGTCTGGCTGGACCCCGACCTCACCTCGCCCTACGCGTTCTTCCAGTTCTGGCTCAACAGCGAGGACGCGATCGTCGGCACGCTCCTGCGCATCTTCACCTTCCTCGAGCGTGACCAGATCGAGGCGCTCGACCGCGCGACGCTGGAGCGGCCGCAGGCACGCGAGGCCCAACGGGCGTTGGCACGGGAGGTGACGACGCTCGTGCACGGTGAGAAAGCGACCGAGGCGGTGACGGCGGCCAGTGCTGCGCTCTTCGGGCAGGGGGAGTTGCAGGGCCTCGATGGGCGCACCCTCGCAGACTCGCTGGCCGAGTTGCCCCGCGCCATCCTCCGGGAGTCGGCGGAGGGGCAGCTGCCGACCTACGCCGAGATCCTCGCCGAGACCGGCCTGGTGCCCTCGCGGTCAGCGGCCCGCCGCACCGTGGGGGAGGGAGGTGCCTACGTCAACAACGAGCGGATCTCTGACGCTGACGCCCGGCCCAGCAGCAGCCAGCTGCTCGACGGCCGCTGGCTCGTGCTACGGCGTGGGCGGCGCAGCCTGGCCGCCGCAGAGGTTGCCCGTCCGTGAGGCCGCCCGTCCGAGGTCGCCGACGCAGGGGCTCCTGACCTGATTTGACGCTCTGCCCGCGGGTCCGTAATGTCTACGACGTCGCCCGGCAGGGAGGAACGGACACCGACACGGTGGCCGGTCCCGGGGTCGACAGGCCCCCACGATCTTCTGCGCTGAGATCAGCGTCGCCCAGCCATGCTGGCGGCGATGATCCGGGAGCAGTCGTCTGGGGTGTGGATCTTCCAAGCGGATTTGACACCGCGGGGACAGATTCGCAGAATATGACAGCCCCGAGAGCGTCAGCCGGTTTGGTTGGTGGGCGGGTGCGTCTGGTTCTTGAGAACTCAACAGCGTGTTTGGTTTTGTCAATGCCAAGTTTTTTTACCTCGTGCCCCTTTTTTGGGGTGGAGATTCCTTTGGTATAGATGGACGAGCT